>JAICYT010000291.1 GCA_025934075.1 Gemmatimonadaceae bacterium | reverse complement strand
GTTTCACGCGCGCGCCGCTGCGTCTCGTCGAAGAGCCGCGCGTTCTCGAGGGCGACGCCCATCGTGTTGGCGAGCGTCGCTAGCATGTGCCCGGGGGCGTCGTCGAACGCTTCTTCCTCGACGCCGTAGAGCGCGACGACGCCGCGGGCCTCGTCGCCTTTCAGGATGGGGACGCCGACGTAGCTTTTTCCCACGTTTCCTGCACTTTCATCGCCGATGAAACCTGCGCCCAGTTCGACGCCTCGCCGCATGAAATCCTTGTTGATCACCAGCGGGCGCCGCGTCTGGATGACGTGCGAGGTCAATCCCTTGCCCATCTGAAACGGTGCGATCGGAAACCGCTCGCCATGCTCGAGGTAATACGGCATCGTCGTCACGTTGCTTTGCGGGTCGTACAGCGCGACCGACATGTCCTTCGAGCCGAAAATCTCGGCGATCTTGTCACCCACGAGGTCGATGATCGCGTTGAAATCGAGCTCCGCGGCGAGCCCCTGCTGGACGCTGTTGATCACCGCGAGCTCGGCGGCGCGCTGCTCGCTCTCCTTGTAAAGCCGCTGCGTTTCCGCAAAGAGCCGCGCGTTCTCGAGTGCGTTGCCGAGCGACGCGGCGATCGTCGTGAGCAGGCGGACATCCGCTTCGCCGAAGGCATTCTCGCGCTCGTAGTTCTCGATCGTGATGTTGCCAAGGAAGCGGTCGCCGCTGACGATCGGCACGCCGATCATCGATTGGCTCATGTCGGTGCCCGGCACCACACCGCCCGGCATCCGCGAGTAGTCGGCTGCCGTGTTGAGCACGAGCGGTTGCCGCGTGCGCATCAGCGTTTCGCCGAGCCCACCCGGCGTGGGCGTCGACGCCGGTACCGTCAGCCGCACACCGTGCTCGTACGCGTACAGATAGTGGACGAGGTTCGCCTTTTCGTCGTACCAGCGAATGCTCATGTCGCCGGTGGCGAACACCTCGCGCAGCTTGTCGCCGACCAGGTCGACGATCGCCTGGAAATCGAGCTTCGCGGCCATGCCATGCTGGACGCTGTTGATCACGGAAAGCTCGGCGGCGCGCTGCTCGCTTTCGCTGTAGAGGCGCTGCGTTTCGGCGAAGAGGCGCGCGTTCTCGAGCGCGACCCCCATGCTCGATGCGACGGTGGTGAGCAGGCGCACCTCCGACTCGCCGTACGCGTGCTCGCGCTCGAAGCTTTCGATGGTGATGCCGCCGATGACGCGATCGCTGCCGATGATCGGCACCGAAACGACGGACTTGGCCGTATCGGTGCCGGGTACGACGCCGCCCGCCGCGACTTCCGCCTGTGTATTTCGTACCGTCGGTTCGCGGCGCGATGTCAGCGCTTCCCAGCTCGACTTCGCAGGCGGCGCAGGCGGAATGGTCAGGCGCACGCCGTGCTCGAAATCGTAAAGATAGTGAACGAGCCGCGTCGTATAGTCGAACCACCGGATACCGATGTCGTCGGTACCGAGGACGTCGCGCAGCTTGTCGCCCGCGAGGTCGACGATCGACTGGAATTCAAGCTTCGCCGCCATCCCTTGCTGGATGCTGTTGATCACGGCAAGCTCGGCCGCGCGCTGCTCGGTTTCTTTCAACAGTCGCTGCGTCTCGTCAAAGAGGCGCGCGTTCTCCAGCGCGACGCCCATGCTCGAGGCAACGGTCGTCAGGAGTCGGATGTCGGAAGCGCCGAACGCGTATTCGCGCTCGTAGCTCTCGACGACGATGGCGCCGAGCACGCGGTCCGTGCCCACGATCTGCACCGACAGGCTCGACTTCGCCATGTCGGTGCCTGGCAGGATGGCCACGTTGATTGCCTCGGCAAGCGTGTTGACGATGCGTGGCTCGCGCCGGGTCGATATCCGCTCCCATCCTGCGTCGTCGTACTGCGTCGGAGCAATCTCGAGCCGGACGCCGTGCTCGTACTCGTACAGGTAGCGCGTGACCCGCTCGTCGTGGTCGAGCCAGCGGATGCCGATCTCATCGGTCTTCAGAACCTCGCGCAGCTTGTCGCCGACAAGGTCGACAATCTTGCGGAAATCGAGCTCGGCCGCGACCCCTTGCTG
>JAICYT010000122.1 GCA_025934075.1 Gemmatimonadaceae bacterium | reverse complement strand
ACAACGGGAGTCGTCACGCGACCGCCTCGGCGAGACGCGGCTCGGTCTCGTGCGTCAACACGTCGATGAAATCGTAGGACGGGAACAGCGGCATGGGCATTTCCTCGCGCAACGCGATGAAGGATTCGTCGTCGAGGAACACCCCGCCGTCGTTGATGCATTCCGCCGGAATGAGCGCGAGGTCGAGATCGCGACGTTCACTCAGCACGCGACGGATATCGGCGCCGACGAGCAAACCGGCAGTCGTCGTGGTTGGTCCGAAGAGTGAGTTCTCCGCGATCATGAGCTCGAAATGCGCGCCGGTCGCCGCGGAGATCTGCTCGAGCAATTGGGGTATCAGCGCCGACATCGAAACGCCGGTCACGACGCCGATGCGGCGACCATCGAGCCGTGGAAGGGAGTCGAGTCCGTCGCGCACGCGTTGACGAAGCGCGGCAACAGCACCGACACCATTCTCGATCTGCGGGAAGTCGCCGTAGTACCCGGCGTCCGGCAGCGGCCGTTCGGCCAGCAGGTACAGCTCGTCCGAGCCATACACCCACGACTTTCCGCGCTCGGCGCGAGCGCGCTCCGCCCAGCGATCAATCGCTTGGAGGAGCCCCTCCGCTGATTCGCGGTCCATGCTCTTGCCGGTATAGAGATGCGAGAACTGCGTGAGTCCGACCGGAACAATGGCGACCGACAAAACCGCGTCGCCGAACGCCCACAGGTCAGTCATCGACTGTTCGAGAATCTCGCCGTCGTTGAGCCCGGGCACGATCACCATCTGGCCATGGAACTGGATGCCGCCCTCGGCCAGCTTCGTGAGCTGCTCGACGATGTTCGGGACGCGCGGATTGTTGAGTAGAACTTTTCGCGCTTCCCACGGCGTGGCGTGCACCGAGATGTAGAGCGGCGATAACCGGTACTCGAGGATGCGGGCGATATCGCGGTCTTTCAGGTTGGACAGCGTCGCAAAGTTGCCATACGCGAACGACAAGCGGTAATCGTCGTCCCGAACGTAGAGCGGCTTGCGCAGACCCTTCGGCAGACCCTCGATGAAACAGAACTCACAACGATTTGCGCAGCGACGGATCGTCGGCGGCTCGAGCTCGACGCCCATGCCTTCGCCTTCGGGGCGTTCGATGTCATACACGATCGTTTCGCCGTCGGGGAGGCGCGCTTCGATGATCAGTTCGTCGTCGGCGGTCAGGAACTCCCAATCGAGGAAGTCAGCAAGCTCGCGCCCATTGACCGTGAGCAGCTCGGTCCCGGAAACGATCCCCAATTCCTCGGCGACACTGCCGGCCTGAACACCTTTCACGCGAACCATGCAACCCACCATTGCAATGGGGGAGACGCCAAAAGCGATCTCCCCCCGACAGGCCAAATGCGATGTGAAACGCTTCGGCGATAGCTCATGCAATGTAGGAGATCAAAGGCCCGAAATCAAGCCAAATGCACAACTTGGGTTCGCTCTCACGAGACATTACCGGATCTGATTCGCGCCTAAAGAAACGCGCCCACCGACGAGTCGGCGGGCGCGTTCATCGGTTCACAATCGCAAGCGGTCAGCTAATCGGTCCATACTTGAACGCGACAATTCCGGCACCGGTTGCGGTCGCCGTGAACGGCGCGCTCTGGTGTGGCTGCACTGGGCCAACCGACACGTCCTGCGACGTTACAACGGTGCCCGCCTTGTCGATGAATTCGATCTTGAGGTGGAATGACTTCGCCGCATCTGTCTGATTCGCCACTGTTCCACCGATCGTCGTCTTCGCGTCCGTTGCCGTGAACTCGGTGAACGTGACCTTCGCCGGCAGGCTGGTCATTGCCGTCTGATACTTGAGCGCGGAGTCGACCGCGAACTTGGTCGAATCCTGATAGGCCTTGATCAACGGGTTGATCTTCACGGCCGAATCCAATGCCGCCTTCTGGACGGCGGCCGACTTTGACGTATTGGCCCGTTGACCGAGCGCCCTTGCCTTTGCCTCGTACTCCTTCGACTTGGCCGTGTAGCCCTTCTGCATGCTCGCATACGCGATCGCGAGCAGCTGGTAGTCATCGGGGTTGGATGGATCGACGGCGATCAACTGACGGGCGACCGGGATGCCTTTGGTATATGAGCTGTCGAGCAGATACAAGCGTGCAAGGTTGTACAGGACGTCGCGATGATACGGATTCATGGTGCGCGCAGCCTCGAACAACTTGATCGCGTCCTTGTTCTGATCGGTTCGCGCCGCGGTCACCGCAGCGTTCATGAGCGAGTTGTATGAGAATGCACTCGGGTTGGCGAGTTGATCGGCGTAGGACCCTTTGATCGCCGCCGTGTCGCCACGCGCGGCAGCCAAGCGCGCCTGACCATTTCGCGCGGCGTCCGCGAACTTGGTCCCCGGATCCTTTGCCAATGCGTCGAACGCCGCCTTGGCCTCGTTCAAGAGCGACGCCTTCTCGGCTTCCGGTGCAGCGTCGGCCAGCTCCGCTGTATAGTTGCCGAGCGTCAACAGGATCTGGCGACGTGCGTCGGCCTGTGACGTGTCCTTGGCTGCCGCGATCGCCTGCTTGTAGTAGTCGATCGCTTCTTTGCTCTGATTGTGCTTGGCCGCCGACTGGGCGAGCACCATGAAGCCGTATGGTGCGTTCTTCGACAACTGCAGCGAACGCTTCGCGAGCGTCACCGCCGAATCGAGCTTGTCGGTATTCGCGAGCTCGAAGGATTGATTGACGAGATCGACCCAGCCCTTCTGTTGGCGCCACGCCGCCGTCTGCGAGGCGCAATCCGGATTCGAGGCTTCGACCACCGTGAACGCCGAATCGATGCCGGCAATGATATCGAATGGTGCGGCGGGTTCGGTCGTGAGACCGACGGCGCCGCGCGTCGTCATACCGCTCGTCATCCCCGGCTGTGAGAGCCACATGACCAGCGTCTTGCCCAGCACGAACGAACGCCCGGTCGGATTCTTCTTGAGGTCGCCTTCGTTGAGCAGCTTCACGGCGTCCTTGAGCTTGCCCGCTGCATCCTCTGGCTTCGAGGCGCTCTGCGCTAGCTGCAAGTCGAGCACAGCACGCGCCACCTGGTTCGGCGTTCCCTCGTCGATCTCACAGGCCTTCTGCTGCGCCGACGCCGTCGCGGAGAACGCAACGAGCATGAGTACAGGGCCGACCTTTCTTCCCAAAGCGAGCATTGATCTCTCCTGATTGTTCGCTCGAAAACAGCGGGCGACGTTCGCCCACTGATAGCCTACAGGGCCTACACTACGCGTTCGAGTACCGTTCCGCCTCGATGGCGGCCAAACTCGAAATATCCCGTAGAGGTCGTCCTGTCGCCAGTGCAACGCGCTGCACATCGACAAACTCGGGTTTTGCCCGACGCCGCCCTGTGGGCAGCGTCACCAACTTCGCCGCGATCTCATGGCCGAGTACGGTCAGCTTGATCACTTCCCGCGCGAGCGCACGTCGTCGAACTGTGCGCTGGCGCACACCGATCGTCGTCGTCTCGACGAGGAGCATTGCTTCGAGCCGCACCACATCGGCGGTGCGGCACAACACCTCGATCCGCGAACCAGGGCGACCGCGTTTCATCGCAACCGACAGCAGTGTCACGTCGAGGGCTCCAGCATCGCGAACTCGGTCAGCGACGGCCGCCAAATACTCGGGCGTCATGTCATCGATGTCGCAAACCAATTCGACCAGTTCTTCCGTCGCGAAGTCGCTTCCTGAATCGCGGGTGCTGGCGTCGGCAAGAATCACGCGCAACGCATTCGCTCTCCCATGAAAATCTTTCGTCCCCGCACCAAACCCACTTCGCAGAGGAAGGTACTCACTCGGTGGCGGGCCGCTCGACAGCGTCCGAACCAGCGCCGCTCCGGTCGGCGTCACGAGCTCGCCTGATCCGTCTGGGCCCGGCCGGACTCGATGTCCCTCGAGGAGCTTGAGCGTTGCCGGCGCAGGTACCGGAAGTACCCCGTGCGCCGCTCGCACCGTGCCGTCGCCGAGTGCAATCGCGCCGCAGAACACCTGTTCGACGCCGAGCAGCTCGAACCCCCAGATCACCCCGACGACGTCGAGTATCGCGTCGACCGCGCCGACTTCATGCAAGTGAACCTTCTCGGGCGCCAATCCATGAATCTCACCTTCGGCCGTCGCAATCGCCATGAACGTGCGGTCGGCGCGCTCTCGCACACTCGGCGGCGCCCCGCTCTTCGCCACGAGCGAGCGGATGTCGTCGATGTGACGCCCGTGCGGTTGTGGCGGAATCTCGAAGTCGACTTTCTGGCAGACGATCTCGCCGCGAATCACTTCGCGAATGTCGACGCCGATGTTCTCGATTCCCAATGCGCCCGGCAATTGTCGCAGCCAATCAGGATCCAGACCAACCTGAACCAAACCCGCGAGCAGCATGTCGCCGGCGATGCCGCTGAACGGATCGAGAATCGCGACGCGCATTTGGATGAGAGAATCAGAATCGGTACGATGCGCCGCTGCCCGTGTTGAACACCAACACTTCCGCCGTCTTCGGAATGCGTCCAGCGGCGACGAGCTCCTGCGTCACCGCGAGTGCGCATCCACCTTCAGGCGCGGCATCCACGCCGCTCCCGCGCGACAACTGCAGTGTCGCGTCACGAATGGCTTGCTCGCTCACCGAGTGTGCGTCGCCGTTGCTCTCCCGAAGCGCGCGCAGAATCAGTCGGTCCCCGAGCGGTCCGGGCACGCGCAAGCCACTCGCGTGCGTTTCCGGATTCTCCCAGGGAGTTGCCTTCTCTTCTCCCGCTTTGAACGCGCGAACGATCGGCGCGCATCCATCCGCTTGCGCGACGATCATGTGCGGCATTGCAACATCCTTTGGCAGCCAGCCGCCGTCGCGCATCTCGGCGAAGACCTTCCACATCCCAATGAGCCCGGTGCCGCCGCCGGTCGGATAGACGACATGCGTCGGCATGCGCCAGCCGAGTTGCTCGACGAGCTCGATGCCCATCGTCTTCTTTCCTTCGATGCGATACGGTTCGCGCAGCGTGGAGACGTCGAAGTATCCGCTCTCGGCGGCGAAGGCGCGCGCCTGTTTCCCGGCGTCGCCGATATGACCCGACACGAGTTGCAAATCCGCGCCAAGCGTCGTGATGGTATCGAGAATCGGCTTGGGCGTTGTCATCGGCGCGTACACGCGGACGAGGATGCCGGCGGCCGCGGCGTAGGCGGTCAGCGCCGCGCCGGCATTGCCGGCCGTCGGGACGACGAGCCCGGGGACCTTGAGCCCTCGCGCGCGAGTCACGGCCGCACTCATGCCACGCGCCTTGAACGACGCGGTGGGATTGAGGCCTTCGTCCTTGACCCACAACCGCGCGACACCAATCTCACGGGCCAACTTCGGCAAATCATGCATCGGTGTAAGGCCTTCGCCGAGTGACACGGGCGATTCGCCCGCCTTGAGCGGCATGACCGGCGCGTAACGCCACATGTCCCAGCGGTCGGTGACAGCCGTGCGCGGAGGCATGAGAGAATCGTAACGAACGAGAAACGGTTGCCCGCATTTCGGGCAGACGGTGGCCAATGCGTCGCCCGATTCACGGACATCGCAGGCGGAACACTCGAGGTGCCAGGTGCTCACGAGTTATCGGACTGAGGGGAAGGATCGGATGGTGGACTGTCAGCGCCAACCGCCGCCGGAACAGTCTCGCGAGCGGTTGGTGAATTCTTGCGCAACGACTCCAGTACGCGCTCCGCTGTCTTCTGCCCGAAGCCAGGCAATGCGGCAATGGCTTCGGGTGCAGCGTCGCGCACGCCTTGCAAACTGCCGAACGCTTCCAGCAACTGCCGTCGCTTCGCGTCCCCGACGCCGGGAATGCGAAGCAACTCCGACGTCATCGTACGCATCGACCGCCGCTTGCGCTGGAACGTAATCGCAAATCGATGCGCCTCGTCGCGCGCCTGCTGCAACACGCGCAGTGCCGGAGAACGACGCGGAAGTCTAACTGAGTCCGGCCTGCCGAGCACGAAGATCTCTTCCTCGCGCTTGGCGAGACTCACGATCGGCATGGCGCCCAGGCCAATCGCTTCGAGTGCGGCGTGTGCCGCGTTGAGTTGCCCTTTCCCGCCATCGATCAGCACCAGATCCGGCAGGGGTTTCTCTTCCTCGGTGCGCCGCGCAAAATATCGACTCACGACTTCATTCATCGACGCGAAGTCGTCGATGCCTTCGACGCTCTTGATCTTGAACTTGCGGTATTCGGAGCGATACGGCCGACCGTTCTGAAACCAGACGCACGACGCCACCGTGTCAGTGCCTTGCGCGTGAGAGATGTCGAAACAGACGAGCGAACGCGGAACCTTTTGCAGTCCGAGCTGTCGCTGCAACTCGTAGATCGGGTCGCCCGCACGCTCTTCAGTTTCGTCCCCAGTCAGCCGCAGCTCTTCAAGGAGATGACGCGCGTTCTGGGTCGCGAGATCAACGAGCTCGCTGCGCGGACCGCGCTGCGGAACATGGATCTTCGTGCGTTCCAACGACGCTTCGACCAACTCACGATCCTCGGGCTCGAACGGCACCAGTAGCTCACTGGCGCGATCCTCGAGCGGATAATAGCTGCGCGCGAGATACGCCTGCAGGACGGCGGGATCCGGCTCCTCCTCGAGGTTCTCGAGGAATTGATGCTCGCGCGCAAGCAACTTGCCGCCCCGGATGCGCATGAGGGTCACGACCGCGTCGTCGCCATCGCGCGCGAAGCCGATCACGTCGCGCTCGCCGCCTTCGATCGACAGCACGACCGTCGGCTCCTCCATGCGCTCGAGGTGATTCAGCGCATCACGCAGCTCGGCCGCTCGCTCGAACTCGAGCGATTCCGCCGCGAGCTCCATTCGCTGGCGAACTCGTCGCGCGACCTCGTGTGTCCGTCCCTCGAGAAACACCAGCATTTCGTCGATCATCGCACGATACTCGGCTTGCGTTTGCGCGAGAATGCATGGCGCTTTGCATCGCTTGATGTAGTAATCCAAGCACGGCCGCTCGGGCATCTGGCGCGGCATGTCGAAGTTGCATGAACGCACGGTGAAGATGCGCTTGACGACATTGAGCGCGCGACGCATCGCGCCGACGTCCGTGTATGGACCGAAGTAGCGGCTGCCATCGTCGACGAGATGTCGCGTGACCCACACGCGAGGAAACGGCTCGGCGACGGTGACCTTGATGTACGGATATGACTTGTCATCGCGCAGCGCGATGTTGTACTTCGGCTTGTACTCCTTGATCAGATTCGCCTCGAGAATCAGCGCATGCGCTTCGCTCGGCACCACGATTGTGTCGAGGCCACCGACCTGCTGCATGAGCGCGCGCGTCTTGACGCTCTCCATATGATCGCCGGTGACGTAGCTGCGCACCCGTGAGCGAAGCCGTTTCGCCTTGCCGACGTACAGCACGGTGCCGTCGCGGTCGCGCCACAAATACACGCCGGCCGACTCGGGAAGATGCGGAATCTTTTCGAGGACGGATTCTGGAACAGCCATGCTCAATTATACCCCGGAGGCACGGCCGATGTCCGTCGCGCGCCGGCGGACACGCTGCGTCTGAGGTTGACCGCTCTTCAGCGGCGCCTCAGTCTGGCAAGCGCCGATGCAGCCTCGGGAACTCCCAGTGCGATTGTCGTCAAAAGGTAAATCACACCGAACGTGACGAGCACTAGCACGCGCGCGATGATCGGTGCTTGATGCGTCGTGAGGCCGCGCATCTCCCATCCGGCCGCGGCTCCGACTGCCGCGGCGGCCCACAACGAGCCGACGAACTTGGCCGGCAGTCCAGTCACGCCGATGCGCTGATTCATCCGCGATCGCAACAACACGAACTCGATCCATCCGGCAATTCCCGCCGACGCCGTAAGCCCCGCCGCTCCCCAATGCGGATCGATGCCGAGCAGCCGCGGCAACGGCAGCGCGAACAAGTAGCCGAGCCCTGTCGTGAGCACCACGCGGATGGTCGCGAAACGAAGGGGCGTCCGCGTATCGTGAAGCGCGTAATAGGTCGACGAATAAAGCCGGCCCATCGTCGTCGCGAGCAACCCGACGGCTGATCCAGCAAGAATACCCCACGCGTAATGCGAGTCCGCCGCGCTGAAGCGTCCGCGCTGGAACAGCAACGCGGCGATCACATCGCCGAACGCGAGGAACGCCGCCGCCGACGGTATCACGAAGAACGCGATGTTCCGTAGACCTGCGCCGAGGCGCCCGCGCAGATAAGTCGCGACTTGATCGTGATCGCCAACGGCTCGGGACATTTCCGGCAACTCGGCGGCAGAAACCGCCATGCCAAACAGACTCACGGGCAAGACATAAACTGTCTGCGCGTAGCCGAGTGTCGCGACCATGCCAGCCGGTAGAAAGCTGGCAAGCCAGATGTCGATGTAGCCGCTGATCTGAACGACGCCGCGGCTGACGAACGCCGGACCGAAATTCCTCGACACCGTTCGAACGTGCTCCGATGTCGTGTCGAGAGAGAAGCGAAGGTGTCGCGCGAGCCGAAGCGTCGTCGGAACTTGGACCAGGAACTGAAGGAGCGCGCCTGCGACGGACGCCCACGCGAGCGTCGATGCGAGGTCGACCGGCTGCTGGGACTTTCCAAACCAGAGTAGCGCACCAATCATGGCGACGTTCCACAGCACCGGCGCCGAATACGAGAGCAGGTACCGCCGATGGCTATTGAGAATGCCGAGGCACCAGGCGGAGATGACGAAGATGCCCGCGCCAGGAAATAGGATGCGCGTCAGCTGGATCGTCATACGCTTCTGCTCGGGACCGAAGCCCTGCGCGATGAGGGGGATCAGCGCGGGCGTGGCCACGACACCAATGAGCACGACGACAGACACGGCGAGGACGAGGAGTGACGCAATCGCCCCGGCAACGCGACCGGCTTCCTCCTCGTTCCCTTCGGCAAGCAGCCGTGAGTATACTGGAATAAAGGAAGCCGAAAGCGCCCCTTCACCAAACAGATTCTGCAGGATGTTTGGAATCTTGAACGCGGCGGTGAAGGCATCCGCCGCAATGCTGGTCCCGAGAAACTGCGCCTGCAGCATCTGTCGCAACAGTCCGAAGACGCGCGACACAAATATCCCGAGCGCCACCAGCGCCGCTGCGGCGCGCGGCTGGCGAGCTGGTCGCGTCGGCTCGCCGCCCGGGTCCTGGCGCGGCACCGCGGTCACACGCGCGCCGCGGTCGCGGCCGGTGGCGATACGATCGACGGCGGGCCGGAAACCAGCGACTGCGCGTGAGCGCTCGCCGCCGCCTTCATCTGCTCGATCAACTCCGGACCGTAGCGTGCGAGGAATGGAATGAACGCGAGCTTCCGCTCCTGACGCGTTCCATGCGGATAGAGCGAGCCGCGCGCGGTCGCCAATTCTCGCATGACTTCCGTCTCGCGCCGCTTGACCGCGGCGAGCATTCTCCGTTCGACACGCGCCACGCGATGATCGAGTGAGCGTCGAAGGCCCTCGATCACTTCACTCGCCAGTAGACCATCGCTCGCCGCGCCAAACAACGAAACACCGCTCTCGACGTTGCTGCGCAGTCCGGCCAACGCGCTCGTGATGTCGGGCGACAGTCGCTCGCGAGCGACGCGCGTTTCCACGCCATGCGGATCGGCGAACCCTTCCACAGACAC
The DNA here is from genome assembly GCA_025934075.1 of Gemmatimonadaceae bacterium. Taxonomy (GTDB): domain Bacteria; phylum Gemmatimonadota; class Gemmatimonadetes; order Gemmatimonadales; family Gemmatimonadaceae; genus JAQBQB01. The sequence continues at coordinate 3,007 of JAICYT010000122.1, read as the reverse complement.
CTGATACCGGCCGAGTGTCCGCTGCACTCTCGGCTCGACGATGGTCGTCGACCATCGCGGAACAATGAGTGGTGTCGGCACACTGAGCGCGTCTGACACCGCCGACACCTGAGCGAAATACGCGATCTCGCCTGGGCCGCCGACGTAAGCCGCCGTCGGCAGAAGAAAGCGTTCCAACACAGGACGGAGGAGCACGGTCGCGGACAGAAACTGATCTCCCGGCAACTCGCGCACCGCCGCCGCGTCCTGCAACGGAAGGCGACGCTTCAATCCGTCACGATTGAGGAACACCAACGACAATCCCGGAACGTCGTCGACCTGCGGCGTGAAGCCCGCGGCGCTGATCTCATCGCTTCTGCGACGCGACACGCCGGCGAGCGCTTCGCCGTTGTTCGCCGCACGTCGCATCAACGGCGCCGCCGCCCGCGCGACGCTTCCGTGCGACACGTCGAGCACCGCCATCTCGAGCGGCTCCAAGACCCGGCGGAGCACGGCGACATAGCTGTCGCCAATCGTCGCGCCGTCACGATACGCGGCAAGTGTCTCCTCCAAGTACGCTACGTGCGCAGCCGAGCCGCACGCCTCGCGAAAGAGCGCGACATGGTGATCGATATCGCGGTCGATCGGGATCCGCGCCATTGGCATACCCGCGGGCGCTCGTGGGTCGAGACGCAGTTCACGAGCACCGCCATCGAGCGCCACGGAAACCGCCGCCGCTTCGTTGAAATCGGCGTCGTCTGTTGCCGCCCAGAAGAGCGGTGCGACTGGAACGCCGAGCGATGCTTCGAGTTCATCGGCCAGGGCGCGCGCGGTAATCGCCTTGACGAGCGTCATCAACGGGCCGCCGAACAATCCCGGCTGCTGCCCGGTCGTCACCACCAGGCCCTGCCCCTTCACCACGCGCGACAGACGCGCCGCCGCGGCACCGCTAGGAGCGATCGCACCTTCGAGATCTTTAAACCACGTTGGTGCAACCGTGCGGGCGATGTCGCCAGTATATTCGCGCCATTCCTCGACGCCGCGAGGTAGCGGGCGATACCACTGGGGTAGCTGGCCGGTGCGCGCCGACTGCGATAGTGCCGATCCGCCAAGTGGCTCCGTACGAACGATCGGCACGCTCATCGACTTGGCTCCGCGCCACTCATTTGTGATACGGCTCGCCACGCACGATTGTCCCAGCGCGATACAACTGCTCGGCCAAGACGAGCCGCGCCAGCTCGTGGGGCATGGTCCATGGCGCCAGCGCAAGCGACGACGCCGCTCGGCGCCGAACGACTTCGCCCAGCCCGAATGCGCCGCCGATCATGATGCCGACGTCGAGCGCCCGCTCGCGCTGGGCTTGCAGCCACTGCGCGAACTGTTCGGAGGACATGGCGCGTCCCATCACTTCGCACGCAACGACCTGGGCGTTGGGTGGAATCGCGGCGAGCAATCGCTCGCCTTCCCGTTCACGCACGAGGTCCGCGGAGCCAGAACGAACCGGCTCATCACGGACCTCGCGCACTTCGAGCGGCCAGTATCGGCTCGCACGCGTCTCATACTCGCGAATCGCTCCGGCCAAGTTGGCGTCGCGCGGCTTGCCGACGACCGCAACGACGAACCGCATTCAGCACGATCGACAACATGACGTCCCGCACGCCGCGCCAGAGACTGCGCTATGCATAGATCCCGCGCAAACGATGCACGGTGGCGACGCGGCTGATCGAGACCATGTACGCGGCGGTGCGCATGTTGACCTTGTGTTGCTTCGAAAGTTGCAGCACGTCGGTGAAGCTCCGGCGCATGATGTCGGTCAAGCGGGCGTTGACGTCGTCTTCCGCCCAGAAATATCCCTGGCGATCCTGAACCCACTCGAAATATGAAACGGTGACGCCACCTGCGTTGGCGAGGATGTCCGGGATGACGAAGATTCCCTTTTCGTCCAGGATGGAATCAGCGCCCGCAGTGGTCGGACCGTTCGCCCCCTCGCAGATGATCTTGGCGCGGATCTTCCCCGCGTTCTTGCTCGTGATCACGTTCTCGAGCGCGGCGGGCAGCAGCACATCGACGTCCGACGTCAGCAACTCTTCATTGGTGATTTGCTCGCCGCCAGAGAACCCGTCGAGCGAGCGCACAGTGCGTACGTGCCTGATCGCCGCGTCGATGTCGATGCCATTCTTGTTATGGTAGCCGCCGGTGCGATCGCTGATCGCGACAATCTTGCATCCTTCGCGTTGAAGCAACTGTGCCGCGACAGAGCCGACGTTTCCAAAGCCCTGTACGGCCAGCGTCGTTCCCGAAACGTCCATGCCGAGGTGCTTGAGCGCTTCCTTCACTACGATGGTGCATCCGCGGCCGGTTGCCTCTCGTCGGCCCAATGATCCGCCCATCTCGATCGGCTTGCCGGTCACCACGGCGGTCACCGTGTGACCCATGCGCATCGAGTAGGTGTCCATCACCCACGCCATGACGCGCTCGTTGGTGTTGACATCCGGTGCGGGCACGTCCGAGTCGGGACCGAGCGTCTGGATGATCCCCGCCGTGTAGCGGCGGGTCAATCGCTCGAGCTCCCCGGCGCTCATTTTGAGCGGATCGCACACGACGCCACCCTTGGCGCCGCCGAACGGAAGATTCACGACCGCGCACTTCCACGTCATCCACGCCGCCAGCGCCTTCACTTCCTCGATCGTGACGTTCATATCGAAGCGAATCCCGCCCTTTGCCGGACCGCGCGACGTGTTGTAGAGCACGCGGTGTCCGACGAACACTTCTACTTCTCCGTTGTCCATCATCACCGGGATCGACACGGTGATCTGCTTTTCGGGGTGACGAAGAACCTTGTAGAGACCGGGCTCGAGATCGAGCAGTTCTGCCGCGCGGTCGAAGCGAGACATCATCGCTTCGAACGGGTTCTCTTCGTCGAGAAAGCGGTCTTTGTCGGGACGAACGATTCTATCGGTTGGGAGTCTGAGATCGGTGGCCATGGAGACGAAACGGGCCGGCGCTAACCGGCAGTGGAAGGCGTTTT
>JAICYT010000191.1 GCA_025934075.1 Gemmatimonadaceae bacterium | reverse complement strand
CGCGTCCGCCTTTCTGAATCGCGCCGAGCGACTTCTCCTCGAGCGTCGTGAGACCGCCAGCCTTATTTCCCGGCGACGGATTCTCGTACACCGGCTGGTTGTGTCGCAGAAAATACTCTTTGAAATCGTTGATCATCCCAACGATGTCCCTGAACACCGGCTCGTTCACGGCGCGGCTCATCAACTGCTGTTCGGCGCCGAACATCTCGGGGACTTCCGTCAGCAGAACGCTGCCGCCGAGATCGGTGACACGGTCGGCGATACGGCCGAGCAGCGCGTTCGCGGTGATCCCGCTGAAGCCATCCGACCCGCCGCACTTGTGGCCCAGCACGAGATCGGTGATCGGGCATTCGGTCCGGCGATCGGCGCTGACACGCTCGATGAGCTTCGCGACGGCGCCGGTTCCTTCCTCGAGCTCGTCGATGACCTCCTGCGTGTTGAAGAACTCGATGCGATCGCGGTCGACGTCGCCGGCGAGCGCCATCAACTCACTCAACTGGTTGTTCTCGCAGCCGAGTCCCAGGATCAATACGCCGCCGGCGTTCGGATGGCGAAGCAATCCGGCGAGCACACGTTGAGTGTTTCTTAAATCGTCGCCGAGTTGGCTGCAGCCGTACGGGTGGGCAAACGCGTGAATGCCGTCGACGCGCCCGGTGTAGCGCTCCGCGGCTTGCTTGGCAATTCGCTCGGCGGCGTGATTGACGCACCCGACGGTGTTGAGGACCCACAGCTCGTTTCGCGTTCCGACACGACCGTCACGCCGGCGGTAGCCCATGAACGTCGGTAGCGAAGCCGGAGCCGCGTGCTCGACTCGCGCCGACAGCGCGTATTTGTAATCGAGCAGTCCGGACAAGGCCGTGCGGAGATTGTGCGAATGCACCCAATCACCAGGCGTTATTGCCGCTGTCGCGAGTCCGATCGGAACGCCGTACTTCATGATTTGCTGATCGAGCTCGAGCGATGCGAGGGCAATCTTGTGGCCCGGCGGAACGTCTTGGCGCGCGACGACGGTCGTGTCGCCAACCGTTATTCGCTCACCGACCGCAATCGAACGTAGCGCGACGGCCACGTTGTCGTGTTCGGAAACGCGAATGGCCGACGGACGCTTCGCCGCCGCCGCGACGTCTCGCTCGATCGTCGCCGCGTCGCTCATCGCGAGCCCATCGTTGCCGGTGCGTGGAAGGTCTTGGCCTCAGGCGGCGAGGCAAGCCGGTACGTATCGCGTGCCAGCTCGTACGCCATTGCGCGCGCGAGAGCTCGCGCGTCTTCGATGTCGATGATGTGGCGCGCCACCAGACCGGCGAGATAATTCGCGTCGACGCGACGCGAGAGATCGTGCCGCGCCGGAATCGAGCAGAAGGCGCGCGTGTCGTCATTGAAGCCGGCCGTGTTGTACACGCCCGCGGTCTCCGTCACCTGATGACGGTAGCGCGTCATGCCCTCGATCGAATCGTGAAACCACCACGGTGGGCCGAGTCGCATTGCCGGATAGTGCCCGGCGAGGGGCGCGAGCTCGCGACTGTATGCGGACTCGTCGAGCGTGAAGACGACGAGCGTCAATCGCGGATCGTTGCCGTACGCGTTGAGCAACGCCGAGAGGTTGCGAGTGTACTCGGTGGCGACGGGAATGTCGGCGCCCTTGTCCGGACCGAAACGCTCGGCGACGACGTGATTGTGATCGCGGTGCGCGCCAGGGTGGATCTGCATCACGAGCCCGTCGTCGACCGACATGCGCGCCATCTCGATCAGCATGTGTGCTTCGAAACGCGTCTGGTCGGCGGGTGTCGCGTCGCCGTTCAGCGCGCGGCGAAAGATCTCCTGCGCGTCGTTCGGAGCCAGGCGCGCCGTGTACGGCTCGACGACGGCGTGGTCGGTGGCGGCGGCTCCGAACGACTTGAAGTACCGCCGCCGCTCTTCGATCGCCGCGATGAGCGACGGGAAATCCGCGATCGGCTTGCCATGCGAGTCTGAGAGTAGATCCAACTCCGCGCGCCAATCCGCCGATGCGATCCGGAATACCGCGTCCGGACGAAACGTCGGAATGACGCGACCATTCCAGTCTCCATCGCGAATCGAGCGGTGCGCGTCGAGTCGGTCGCTCGCCTTGTCCGTCGTCGCCAACACTTCGATGTTGAATCGATCGAACAGCGCGCGCGGCCGAAACTCCGGCTGCGCGAGGCGCTCGGCGATTTGGTCGTATACGTAATCCGCGGAGCCGCCGTCGAGCTTGACGGTGACGTCGAAGAGGTCGTGCAGCTCATGGTCGAGCCACGCGCCGGTCGGCGTCCCGCGGAAGAGATAGTAATGCTCGGCAAAGGTCTGCCAGATTTTCCGCGGATCGCTCTCGACAGGCGTCTCGTCCCGAGCGGGAATGCCGAGCGACTCGAGCGGTACGCCGCGCGAGTAGAGCATCCGGAAGATGTAGTGATCGGGAATGATCAGGAGCGCGGTCGGCTCCGGAAATGGCGAGTTGTCGGCGAGCAGCGCCGGATCGACGTGTCCGTGCGGACAGATGAGCGGCAGCTCCCGAGTCTCTTCGTAGAGCGTGCGCGCGACGAATCGCACACTCGGATCGGGATCGAAGTACCGGTCCTCGTTGAGGAGGAGCGGCTGGTAGATACCGCGTCTCATTTCCCGGGCGCCGGACGGCGCACCTTGATGCGTGGCCACATTTGTTCAAATTAAGAACAAATTCGGGGTTTGGTTAGGGTTTGTCCGGCTGAACCCCGTGTTCCCGGTATTTGTACGGACCGGGCCAAGCGGCCCCGGCTTCTGCCGCCGCTCCAGATCGCTCCTCGTTCCCGCTTTCCGCATGCGAAAGATCAACACCCACAGCTTCATCCGCGCCACCCGGTCGACGCCGCGCGAGATCAACCGCCAGATCCTGCTCAATCTGGTCCGAGAGCACCAACCGATCTCTCGCGCCGATCTCGCCCGACGAATGAGCGTCGGACGAGGCATGGTGACGTCATTGGTGAGCGAGCTGTTGACCGATGGATCCATCTACGAGGGCACGACCGTCGACGCTCCGCGTGGCCGCAAGCCGATGATGCTCTACGTCCGCACACATGATCGCTTGGTGATCGCGGTCGACGTGCGCTTCAGCAAGACCTACCTGATGCTGAGCGACTTCAATGGGACGCCGATTGCTCTCGAAACATTCGACACAGTCGTCGAACCCGAAGCGCTCGTCGCCACACTGGCTCGGCGCATTCCGCGGTTGCTCAAGACCCATCGGGCCGTCGGCAAATGCAATGGCATCGGGCTCGTGGTGCCGGGAATGGTTGATCAGCTCACCGGTCGTGTGCTGAATGCGCCGCAGTTGGGTTGGCGCGACGTCGACGTCCGAAACGCTCTCGCCGATGCGACGGGATTCTCGGTCCAGATCGAGAACGCCCCGATCGCCTGCGCGCTCGCGCAGATGTGGCTGGGCCAGCGCGGTGGCGACGCGCCGCGCGATTTCGTGTATGTCACCGTCTCGGACGGCGTCGGCGCAGGCGTCGTCGTGAATGGTGAAGTCGTTCGTGGTCACAACAACACGGCGGGCGAATTCGGTCACGTGCCGATCGATCCGCTTGGGCCAACCTGCTTGTGCGGCTCGCGCGGGTGCCTCGAGGCATACACGTCGAACCTCGCGACGCTGTCACGCTATCTCGGTCACGAGTTCTCGCCGACCGAAACGCGCCATCTGCTGCAAGAGTCCGGATTGACGATCACCGACGTGCTTGCCCGCGCGCGATCCGGCGACCGACGCGCCGCCGCCGCCCTCCAGGAGACCGCCGAGCATCTGGGCGTTGGACTGGCCGTGATCATCAACACGCTGAATCCCGCGCAGATATTCGTCGGCGGCGAGATCACCGAGGCGTGGGACCAGCTCGCGCCCGTGATTCGAGAGATCATCGCGAAACGTGCGCTCACGTCACTTGCCGCGGCGACGCCGATGATCCCCGAACCAGCGAGCAGTTATCCACGACTGCGAGGTGCGACGGCGCTCGTCGCGGCTCCGATCTTCGCAGCGCCACAGGTGGCATAGGCTCTCGCGGGAGCGGTTTTTTCCTCGGCGCGATCACCGTGTCTGCGGGTGACGATGGCGCGAACGTGCCGCTGAACGTGACGAGACTGTCGATTTGCCGAATGAGACCGGGACCGACCCCGCTCACGCGACGCAGGCCGTCTTTGCTCATGAATGGACCGCGCATCATCCGATCGGCGACGATGCGTCTCGCTATCGTCGGCGTGACGCCCGGTAGCGAATCCAGCTGCGCCGCGGTCGCGACGTCAACATCGAGCTTTGCTTTCGGTTGATGCGGGTCGGGCGCGCCACTTTGCGATCGGCCCCGGCCGCGACCTTTTCCTTTCGCGCCGCCGCGGCCTCGTCCCTGTTGCGTGCGCGCCGAGTCGGCTGCAGCCATCTGGTGGTCGAGCGCCGGTTGGGGGACGACGGTGTTTCCACCGGTCGCGGCGCGAACGACTCGCACACCGGCGCCCAAGACAGCAATGGCTCCAATGAAGATGAGAGCTTTCTGATCAGGTTGTAGAGACATGGTGGCACTCTAAGCGCGCGCATCGGCACCACCGCCACCTTTCGGACTTCCATCGAATCAAACCCACGCATTGCACGGCAGTGCGAGACCGCAGTGCGTCAGCTTTTGTGCCCGTGTCGTTTCTCGCGGACCTCGACCGCCCGCCGGTGGAAGGCGGAGAATTGCTCCTGCAGCCGGTGAAGCTCTTCGTCCGACAGCTCCTCGAGATCGACCAGGTCGTTGCGCGCGGCGTGGACCGCGCGAATCAGCTCGTTGAGCTTGAGCTGCATGACCTGCGAATCACGATTCTGGGTGTTCTGAATCAAGAACACCATGAGGAACGTGATGATCGTCGTTCCGGTATTGATGATGAGCTGCCAGGTGTCCGAGAAGTGGAAGATCGGACCCGTGGCAGCCCAGACGATGATGACCGCGACCGCTGCGAGAAACGCGAACGGCGACCCGGCCGCGGTGGCGGTCTGGTGGGAGAAGCGGTTGAAGGCGTTGCGCAGCAAGTCGTGACTCCTTTATAGGGCGGTTATCGCGCGGGAAAGTACGTCTCTCTTGCCCCACTGACGAACTTTCACCGCAACCTCTGCAAACGGAGTGACCTCGATGCGGATCGGCATACTTGGGACCGGCGTCGTTGGCCAGACCATCGGGACGCGCCTCGTGCAACTCGGGCACGACGTCAAACTGGGCTCGCGCACCGCGACGAACGAGAAGGCGACCAAGTGGGTGAACGGGGCCGGCGACCACGGCACGCAGGGCACGTTCGCCGACGCTGGCGTGTTCGGTGAGATCGTCTTCAACTGTACGGGCGGCATGGTCTCGCTCGACGCGCTCAATCAGGCCGGCGCGGAGAGCCTCAAGGGCAAGGTCTTGGTCGACGTCTCCAACCCGCTCGACTTCTCGCACGGAGCTCCGCCGACGCTGAGCGTTTGCAACACGGACTCGATCGGCGAACAGATCCAGCGCGCGTTCCCGGAGACCAGAGTCGTCAAGGCTTTGAATACCATGACCGCGGCCCTGATGGTGAATCCCGCGGCCATTCCCGGCGACCACGACGTTTTCCTCTGCGGGAATGACGCCGACGCAAAGAGTCGTGTGATCGAGCTCCTTCGTTGGTTTGGATGGCCCGGGGTGCTCGACCTCGGAGACATCACGGGCGCACGCGGGATGGAGATGATCTTGCCTATCTGGCTGCGGCTCATGGGTACACTCAAGACGCCGATGTTCAACTTCCATATCGCCCGGTAACGGAACGCTTTCAATCCACGCTGTCGTCACCAGCGTACCGCATTATCGTTCAACGATGCTTTCACCAAGGATCGACTCATGAAGTCGTCGTCGTCGCTGCTCCTTCTCGCCTCGCTCGCGATTGCCGCGTGTGGCGCCCCAGCAACTGTAGCCACTTCGCCCGCTCCGGCACCTGCGCCGGCCGCATCGGCCCCGGCGGTCTCCACGCCGATGACGACGTTGCCCGCGGCAACGGTCAGCGAGGCCCCGCGCAATTGGCAGTTGCTCGATGAGGCGGCGGATCACATCCCCGGCATCAGCGTCGAGCGCGCGTATCGCGAGCTGCTCGCGGGCAAAGCCCCGAAGCAAACGGTCCTGGTGGCGATCATCGACAACGGCATCGACACGTCGCACGTCGACCTGAAGGCGAATCTCTGGGTGAATCCGAAAGAGGTGGGGGGCAACAAGAAGGACGACGACAACAACGGCTACGTCGACGACGTGCACGGATGGAACTTCATCGGCGGGCGCGACGGTGAAGACGTTCACTTCGACACGTTCGAGGTGACGCGCGAATACGCGCGCTGCCACAACCAGCCCGCGGCGAGCGGCGAGCCCGCGATCACGGACCAGTCGTATTGCCAGAAGGTCGAAGCGGACTACAACAAGCAGAAGGCCGACATCGAACGGAACGTGCAAACGTACCATCAGATCCGCGATGTGATGCAGCAGATCATTCCGGTGCTCACCAAGGCTGTTGCGCCGGATACGTTGAGCGCCGATCGCGTGCGCGCCTTGAAGCCGACGACGCCGCAGATGACGCAGATGCGACAGATCTATCTCGAGCTCGCATCCGAAGGCGCAACGCCGTCCGTCATCGAAGACGGTCTCAAGTCTCTCGAAGGACAGCTCAAGTACGCGCTCAATCCCGCGTACAATCCGCGCACGATCGTCGGCGACAACTACACGGACGTCTCCGAGCGCCACTACGGCAACGCCGATGTCATGGGACAGGATCCGAAGCACGGAACGCACGTCGCCGGAATCATTGGGGCGCTGCGGGGCAATGGCGTCGGCGTCGACGGCATCGCGGCGGCGGTCAAGTTCATGATGATTCGCACCGTGCCGGATGGCGACGAGCGCGACAAGGACGTGGCGAACGCGATCCGTTATGCGGTGGACAACGGCGCGCGGATCATCAGCATGAGCTTCGGCAAAGCGTACTCGCCCTACAAGGCGGACGTCGACGACGCCGTGAAGTATGCCGATGCGCACGGCGTGTTGATGGTCCACGCCGCGGGCAATGACGGCGCCGATCTGGGGAAAGCAAAGAATTTCCCCAACCCGATGTATTTGAGTGGCGGCCGGCCGCGGAACTGGATCGAAGTGGGTGCATCGTCGTGGAAGGGCGGCGACAAGCTTGCCGCGCCATTCTCCAACTACGGTCAGCAGCAAGTCGACGTGTTCGCCCCGGGCGTCGACATTCTATCGACAGTGCCGGGCAATTCGTATGAGCGCGACAGCGGAACGAGCATGGCCGCTCCGGTGGTGAGCGGTCTGGCGGCACTGATCTTGGATTTCTATCCCAATCTCACGTCGACCGATCTCAAGAACATCATCATGGCTTCGGTGACGAAGACCGATCAGAGCGTTTCTCGACCCGGGAGCGAGGACAAGGACAGCGTCTCGTTTCAGACGCTGTCGGTGACGGGTGGTATCGTGAACGCGTACAGCGCGCTCAAGATGGCCGAGCAGATGAGCAACGGAAAGGCGCGGCCGTAGTCGAGTTGGTGGTCATGCTGAGCGTAGCTCACTCGTCATCCTGAGCGAAGCGAAGGATCTGCTGCTCGCGACGCCTTTCACTTCACCAGGGTCACCGCGACGTCGCCAACGATTTGCAGACTCTTGGCGGATACTTTGTCGAAGGT
>JAICYT010000216.1 GCA_025934075.1 Gemmatimonadaceae bacterium | reverse complement strand
CTCGTCACGGCGACGTCGGGAGCGTGTAGTCGAACTGGTAAGAGTGTTTGCCGTCGGGCGCGATGATGATCGCGAGGTTCCCGCTGAGTCCGACCAGTTGGTCGGTTCCGGAGTCCGGGACGACCGTCACGCTGAGTTGTGGCGCACCACGGTTCATTGTGCCGTTGTGTTGCAGCACGAACGAACCCTGCTGGCCGTTCAGCGTTCCACTTACACGCTCGATCGCGACGTAGCCTGCCGAGTTTTTGATCGCCGTGCTGGCACTCAGCATCTCGCCTTTGCTCGTAGCGTCGAGATCGCCGTGAAACTGCTTGTCGAGCGACAGCCGGGCGAGCGTCGTGCCCGGTGTGCTGTCGTACGCGGGCAGAGGGTTCAGCTTGACGTCGAACGTTCCGGTGGCGCGAGTCATCGCTCTGTCTCAGTTGCCCGGGTGGTATTGGCGCTCCGTGTGTCCCTTGAGCTGCGACGGATAGAAGTACACGTCTCGCAGGTCGCCGGTGCTGTACCGCTTGGCCTCATCATTGAAGTGCGGCGACTTGGGATCGCCGCTCTCGCCGCCGGCGGTGACGGCTTTCGCGCGCACGCTGTCGCCGAACTCGATGACGGCAACGAAGCTGTTGCCGCTCGTGCCGTACCACTTCTTGGTCCCGGGATATGCGCGCGCGCCGAACGAGGCGAGCGATCCCCAACGCGACGACGTGAAACCGACAGGAATGCTCGGCCCAGCGTCGTTGAACGGTTGCACGATGTCGCCGGTGAGACGTTGGAAGCGATTGATGTCGCCCCATGGCGTTTTCCAACTACCGAAATCGGCGGCCAGCTCGTCGGATGCGGCGGCCAGCGCCTGGAGCTCCTGTTCAGGGGTGGCCTTCGTAACGACGTACGTCTCCGGTGACGTCCCGGCGCGTCGCGCGTCGGCGCCGACGACGCGACCGATGTCATCGCCCCAGAATACCGCGAGTGATGTTGGGATCGATGTCGTCGACCACCGATAGTCCCAATCGCGAAGCATCTTGATCTGCTCGGCGACCTTTGTCTTGAGCGGATTGTCGGCCGGAGTGGCGTCGTACGCTTTGAGCAGTGACGGAATCATCGACGCGAACGCCGGGAGATAGCTGTCGTACGCCGCGGCGATCAACGAGTTGATCGTGAAGTCCTTCTTGTTCTCCAATACGCGCATCGCGTGATAGCCGCGCGGAGATTCCTCTCTCCCCATGTCGACATAGACGGGAAACGCGTCTCGCTTCGGGCTGCTCGGGCCGGCGGCGGACCATGGCCAGTTGTTGCTGTTGTAGATCCAGCCGCTCGCCGGATTCAGCAAGTGTGGCGATTCGTCGACGGAGAGGAGGCCCTGCCAATCCGTCGCGGGATCACTGCCGTCGACCGGCTTCGTCCAATCGAACTTGGGATCGCGCTTCGGAATGTAGTTTCCGTGAAAGTACGCGATGTTGCCGCTGCCATCCGCGAAAATCGTGTTGTTCGACGAGTTGGCGTGCAGCTCCATCGTCTGACGGTACGACTTATAGTCTTTCGTTTTCGTCCGCGAATACGACTGGATCAGCGCTTTGAGCGGCTCTTGCATGATGCGGAAGGCGACCCACTTGCCGTTTGCTTCTCGCGCGATCGGACCGTGCTGCGTGTAGTAAACTGTGAATTCCTTTTTCGCCATACCGGCGCCGTTCTTGTACGGGACCACGATCGTCTTCGCGACGACGGGGCGCTCCTCCGATCCGTAGCGATAGACGTAGCCGTTGCCTTTCTTCGAAATCGTCTCGAGGTATTCGTCGACCGCGTCGACGCCGCTCGACGTATGCATCCACCCGGTGTGCTCGTTGAACCCCTGGTAGATGAAGAACTGTCCCCACGTCGACGCGCCGTACGCGTTCAGGCCTTCGTCGCTCGTGACCTGCTGCTCGGCGCGGAAGAAGAACGACGTATGCGGGTTGATGAGCAGCAGCGCATGATGGTTGACGGTGTTCGCCGGCGCGATCGCGATGCCATTGGAACCAGTCGGCTCGACGTAGCGATTCTCCTCGTCGCCGGAGACTTTCGCTTCGGGCTGCTTTCCATAGAACGCCGCGAGCTGATTGAGATTCACTCGCTCGATGTCTCCACCGATGCTGCCTTCGCTGAACGTGAGTGCCATCCACGGCTCGAAGTGCTTGATGACCCGCGGCTTCACCTCGGGATGCTTGTACAAATAGAAGTTCAATCCGTCGGCCCAGGAGTTCATCAGCGCCTTGAGCCATTGCGGGCTCTTTGCGTAATCGGCTTTCATCGTGTCGGGATCGATGAACAGCTTCATGCGAAGATCGCGATAGATCTCGGGCTCGCCTTCCGCCTCGGCGAGCCGCCCCATCGAGTTGATGAAGTTCGTCTCGACGCGATTGAAGTCGTCTTCGGCCTGCGCGTACATCATTCCGAAGACGGCATCGGCGTCGGTCTTCCCGTGGATGTGGGCAATGCCCCAATCGTCGCGGACGATGTCGACGCCTTTCGCTTGGCGCTCCCACTTTGCGACGTCAGCGTTCGCGGGTTGTTGCGCCCGAGCAACGACGGCGCCGGTGGCGAACGCAGCGAGAACGAGAGCGAGCTTCTTCATGTGTCTACCCAAAGTGAGAGTACGTTGCTGTTGTAGTTCTCAGTTAGTGTCCGTTCAAGTCCGTTAGTGTCCGTATCCACCGTTATGGTCTAAATGGCGCTGGAGAATGAATCGCCTTGGCAGGCTGTCGCTGATTGCCGCTCGGGCGAGCCATAACAAGTTACTGAACGGACACTGACGGAAACTGCAACGGACACGGTCGGACTAAAGCGAAACGACGTAGACTCGAGAGATTGTCAAGGTATCATAGCGTCGGCTATACGAACTAGCCGGTGCTGAGAAAGGGAGACGGAATTTATGTCGTCCTCCGCGGTGCAAACGCGATTCAAGGCACCACCGGCAACACGATGTGCGACGCCAGCGCCGGTGTCGAGTACACCCGCTGCGTCGCTTTGACGAAGTCGCTGGCTTTTGCCGCGTAAATGCTCGGCACGAACTTCTGCGGATTCCGATCGATCAGCGGGAACCACGTCGACTGCACCTGCACCATCAGTCGATGACCTTTGAGGAAGACGTGATCGCGATCGCGCAGTGGAATGTTCCACTCCACCGGTTTGTTTGCTGTCAGCGGTTGTGGATGCTCGTAGCTCGTGTTGTATCGGCCGCGACGAACCTCCATCGCGATGGGAAGTTGATACCCATTGACCGACCGGGCGTACTGTAGCGGTTGCGGGCCGGCTTCCGGATCCCACGCGTTCTTCTGCGCGTTCTCGGGGTAGACGTCGATCAACTTCACGATGAAGTCTGCATCGGTGCCCGAGGTCGACGCGAAGAGATCGGCCGACACTTGGCCGGTGATCGTCAGATCTTGCTCGAGCGGCGCGCTCGTGAACGTCAATACGTCCGGTCGTCCATCGACGAAGCGTTGGTCCGCGACTTCCCATGTACGCCAATCGCCGGCGGGATACGTCGGCGAGATTGGACGCTGACGATAAGGAACCGGGCTCGCCGGATCCGAGACGTACTCGCGCGACGCCGGTTCGCTCGCCTTCGGCTTGTCGAACGAGAGCGTGCCGTCGGCATGGAGGTACAAGTTCTTCGGCGTCGTTCCGGCAACGGGCCACGCGTTGTACGTACGCCACCGATTTGATCCCGACTGGAACGTCGTCACCTTCCACGCCGGCTTTTCACCTTGCCCATGCAGGTAGTATCTGAAGAACGGCGCCTCGATGTTCTCCCGAAATTCGCGCGACGTTTCGTGTCCGCCGAGTGCGATGGCACCAATACTGTCGCCTTTGGGGGCGTGCCATTCGCCGTGATACCACGGTCCAGCGACCATGAAGTTCGTGTTGTCCGGATCGTGCTCTGCCGCGTGACGGAAGATCTGCCACGGTCCCCACGGATCTTCCTGATCGAAAAATCCGGCGACGTTGAGATTGGGCACCGTCGATGAGTGAAGCTGATTCACCCACGCTTCTTTCTTCCAGAACGCGTCATAGTCTGGATGCGCGACTACTTCATTCCAATATGGAATGGACCCGTGCAGATACTTCGCGTTGATATTGGAGAGCGGGCCGAGCGCGAGGTACCAGGAGTATCCGTCGTAGATGTCGAAGTCGAAATGCGTGTTCTTGTTCTTGTCCGCCTGCTCGTACACAGCGTATTCGAACGTGTAGCTCTCGCGCAACGCGCCGAAGCGGTGATCGTCGTCGTTCATCCACTGATCCACGGGCGACGCTTGCTCGCTGACCGCCTTCAACGCCGGGTGCGGATGCAACAAGGTCATCGCGGCAGTGAGTCCGTCGTACGACACGCCGAAGATGCCGACTTTGCCGTTGTTGTTCGGCACGTGCTTCACGAGCCAGTCGATACTATCGTACGCGTCCGTTGTCTCACTTGTCGATTTTGGATCGGCAAGATTGGCCTGCGACGACAGCGCGAACGTGCCTTCCGACTTGAAGCGTCCTCGTAAGTTCTGAATGACGAAAATGTACCCGTCTTTCGCGAATTCCTTCAGATTCGGCGGCATCTGAGTGTACGCCGCAGCCGGAACGCCATACGGTGTTCGACGAAACAGAATGGGCAGCGGGCCGGTTTGATTCGCCGGCGCCATGATGACGGTTTGCAGATGCACGCCGTCGCGAACGGGGATCATCACCTCTTGGAAGGTGAAGAGGGACGACGATTGCTGCGCGTAGAGACCAGGCGCGGACAAAACGAACGCGAGTACGAGCAACCGTCGACGCATATGCGATCCGGAGAGAGAGACTGGCATCAGGATTCAGACGGCGAAATTGCCGGCTGCCCCGCTGCTTTGCGCTTCGTGTTCACCGCATTGACCTCCGCCTTGAGCGCAGTCCAACGCCGCAGCACGTCGGCCGACGTCGCGCGAGCGCGAGTACATGCCTCGATTTGACTCGCCGTCGGCGTAACATCGGCGTTCTGCATTGCCATCGCCGCGGCGATCATCGCGTTGGTCGCCGCCTCGAGCGTCGGCGGTCCCTGCGGGGCTCCGCCACGACCGCGCCCACCGCCAAATCCTCGGCCGCGTCGTCCACCGGCTTGCGGCGGCGCGAGCGAATCCACTTTGGCCTTGAGCGCCGCGACGTCCGCGCCGGTCGCCTTGTCGAGTTGCGCCGACAGCGCGCGCGCCTGATTGTAGGCGGCATGCGTTGCCTGCGCGCCTTCATACATCTCGCGCGACAACACGTTGAGTTGAGCGAGCCCCGCCGCCGGCGTCTTCACACGCGGATCGAGACGAAGCGTGAGCGGCTGCGTGTAAGTCTTGCCGTCGACGGTCAGACGAACCGTGTACGTACCGGGCGGCGCCCACGGCGCGTTGACCGCGGGGTACGTGTGATGGGGCACCGCACCCTGCGCGGCATCGTCGTCTTCGGGCGGCGCTTCCTCGGCGCCGATTGGATTGTAGTGCAGATCCCAGCTGAAGCGGTGCGCACCGGATCGCGTCGAAAGCTCCATGCGTGGCGCCGGCCAATACAGCGGAAGCGCACAATGCGGTGCGGTCGGCGTCGCCTGACAGAGCTTGTTGTACGACGCGGGATCGACGGCGGGATCGGGCGTCGCAATTCTGTCGGCGCTCGAGTACGAACGAACGAGCTTACCGCCGGCGTCGAGAATCTCGAGCTTCACCGGCCCGTTGGCATTCGACGACAAGTAGTAGTCGATGATGCCACCCGGCGGAGGATTCTCGCCCGCTGGAAGCTCGGGCGGCCACGGCGTGGGATCATTCGTCGCATAACGAACGCGCACGGCGGTTATTGGCTTGAACAAATACGCCGCGTTCGCCGACTGTGCCGCCCGTGCCTCAGCGGCCTGACGCAACGGCGTCACGTCATCGAGAATCCAATAACCGCGACCATGCGTGCCCGCGATAAGGTCCGCGCACAGACACGTGCTGTCGTCCTTGATCTGAATGTCGCGCACCGAGATCGGCGGCATGTCGTACTTGAGCGACTGCCAGTGATCGCCGTCGTCGAACGAGACCCAAACCTGTAGATCGGTTGCGGCGTAAAGCAGTCCCTTCTTTCGCGGATCTTCACGAATCGAGTTGGCAACGGCGCCTGGCGCGATGCCCGTATTGATCTCCGTCCACGTCTTGCCGCCGTCGTGGGTGCGCCAGAAGTGCGGATTGAGATCGTCGATGCGCATCGTGTTCGCCGCGGCGTACGCCGTGAGGTTGTCGAAGTGCCCGGCGTCGATGTTGAAGATGCGCGTCCACGGTTTGATCTGCGGGGGCGTGACGTTCGTCCACTTCGCGCCACCGTCCATCGTCACCTGAATGACGCCATCGTCCGTGCCTGCCCAAAGAATTTTCACAT
>JAICYT010000273.1 GCA_025934075.1 Gemmatimonadaceae bacterium | reverse complement strand
GATCGACGGCTCGCTCACGAGATGCGTGATCGCTGCGTCGACCGCGCTCGCGACTTCGAAGCGTCCGCGATCGCGGAACGCTACGAGTGCGTGTACGACCGAGTGATGTGATCTCGTCGTGAGCCCGCCGACCGCGCACATCGGTTTCGTCTCCGCGACTGCGCCGGACGACATGCTCGCGCAGTCGGGAATTCCATGGCACATGGCGAATGCGCTCAGCCGATACTGTGGCGTCGTCACTCACTTCGGCCCGTTGCGTCCTTGGGTCGCACAGCCGTTGCGTATCGCGAGCCGCATCTCACATCGCCTGTCGCGTCGTCTTCGATTCATCGACACCAACAGCGAGCAGCTTTCGCGGGCGTACGGGCATCTCCTCGCACCACGAGTCGCGTCGTCCGCAATCGACTGGCTGTTCGCGCCGTACAGCAGTGCCGAGGTCGCGCACCTCGAGACAGACGTGCCGATTGTCTACTACTCCGACGCGACGTTTCGAATCATGTGCGACTACTATCCGGGCTTCGCCGGGTTGTCGCGGAGTGCGAGGCAAGCGGGCGACGCGCTGGAGCAGCGTGCAATCGCGCGTGCGACTACTGCGTGCTTCGCGAGCAACTGGGCGGCCGAGTCGGCGATTCGCCACTATGGCGCTTCGCCGGACAAGGTGTCGGTCGTGCCGATGTCCGCGAACTTAGTTGATCCGCCACGGTGTGACTCGCTCCGTTTCGAGCGCGAGCACGACCGCCTCCGCCTTCTGTTCGTTGGCGTCGACTGGGAGCGCAAGGGCGGCCCGATCGCTCACGAGGCGATGCTCGCGCTTCGACGTACGGGGATCGACGCGACACTCGCCATCGTCGGTTGTGAGCCGCCCGCGCGATTCCGAACCGCCGGCGTATCGGTGCACGGGTTTCTCAGCAAGAGTAACCCCGTGCAATCCGCCGCATTGACCGCGTTGTTTCGAGATGCTGATTTCCTGATCGTCCCGACGCGGGCTGAGGCCTATGGATGCGTGTTCGTCGAAGCAGCGGCGTTCGCGCTCCCATCGGTCGCGACGAACACCGGCGGTGTTGCGAGCGCGATGGCTAGCGGGACAACCGGAATCCTGCTCTCGCCCGAGGCACACGGCGACGAGTACGCCGCCGCGATCGCGGATGTGTGGACGGACGCCACCAGGTATCACGCCCTCCGCGTGGCGGCGCGCCGCGGCTTCGACGAAGAGCTCAGTTGGGAAGCTTGGTCGCGACGCTTGAACCAGCTGACGGCTGGACTATCGGCACGTGCGTGATGTCTGGCTGGGCCGGGCCTGCTCCGATCGTGATGATCGTCGTCGGGGATTGGAACAGCTGCGTCGCCGCGAGACGCAGGCCGTGAATCGTGTCCGTCTGCAACGGCGTTGGGAGATGCACGATGAGATCCCCGAGCAAATCCCCGAGTCCAATCGCGTGCACATTGATATCGAAGAGCGCGAGCCGTCCGCTTCCGTCGGTTTGCCCAGCGAATACTTGGTCGATGGTGTTCATGTAGTACTCGATGCCGCCGGTGCGGCGAAATTCGACTGAAGCACCGCCAATTCGAGTGTCCTCGGGCGTGCGATAATGCAGCTCGGCCGCATAGGCGAAGTACGGATTGACCACCCAGGCCGGGAAGACATGACCGGCGCCACGAAGATCAGTCGTCGTCACATGGGTGCCGACGACGCGGTACGGAGCATAGCCGGGCGCACTCACTTTGATGTCGACGATGACGTCGCCCGCCGCTCGCGCTCCGACGGCCAATGACCAATGACCGTTACGATCGGTCACCGTGGAAAGCGAGTCGTTCTCGAGCTCCGCGCCGCCAGTGCGAATGACGTCGACGCGAACGCGCGGCACCGCATTGCCAACAACCTGCTCGACCAACGTGCCTTCGACCGCAAGACGCGGCTGGCCTTCGCAATTCCCGATGCCGAAACACGGATCGCATGCACCAAGGCTCGCGAGCGATCCGGCAATCGCCATGAGGAGCAATGCGTGCCGCGGCCTGACGTTCGCAGTCGAGAATCCAGGCATATGGATCGCGAATCTCACGACTGACGTTGCATCGCGCCGCTCAACAGCTGTTCGGCATGATCGATCACCTGGGCGACCGAGATGTCCTGCATGCAAAGATTATTCTGGCAGAGCGCGAAATCGCGGCCGTTGTAGCACGGCCGGCATGCGAGATGGTCGCCGCCCCACATCACGATCACATTCGCCGGTATGGCGCCGAGCACTTGGCGGGGAATCGTCGGCCCGAACAGCGCGATGGTCGGCGCCCTGACGGCGCGTGCGAGATGCAACGGTCCCGTATCATGTGAGATGACGAGCGACGCATGCGCGAGGACGCCCAGCGTCTCCTCGAGTGTCAGCGTTCCAAGGAAGTCGATCACCGGGACGTCCGCGCACGCTTCGGCGGCCCATCGGTCGGAGCGGTCTCCAACCAATGCAACGTCGCAACCGCGCTCCACGAGCGCGTGCGCGACTTCGGCGTAACGAGTCGCTGGCCAGCGGCGCACCGGAGTGTCACGCAAGAGGTTCCGCGCGCCTCCCGGAACCAGAACGACGAGAGGCCGCTCCGAGATCGGCAGAATTCCGGCTCGCAGTGGTGGAAGCTGCGGGCGGAGATCCGACACATCGTACCGTTCGATGGTGGGACCGGTATTTTCGGGCGGCCCAAGGAGTCGCGCGAACTCATCGCCAAAGAATCGGCCGGGAATCGGATTGGTTCGGCCGGACACGCTGCGGGACAACGTGCGAACGCGCGCACCGACGCAGGCTATCGCGATCAGTGCGTACCGCGGATCGGGATGGGCGACGATCACCTCGGTATATCGATTTCGTATGAGTCGACTCCACACCCCGAGCATCGCCACCGCGCGTTCGAGCGTCGAGCCGCGCAGCAAACGCTGCTCGTCGACGGCAAGCACTTCGTCGACGCCTGGAAACAACCGCACCAAGGACGCGCCGCCGTTACCGACCAGCCACGACACGCGTGCGCGCGGACGCTCGGCGCGGATCCGCTCCACCAGCGTCGTCGCGGTGATCAGATCGCCGAGGGCAACGAGACCTTCATCGGGCACGCCATCAACCCCGGTCTCGTACTTTGCCTCGCGAAGCTGCTCGACCGCGTGAAGACCGTCGGCGACCGCCAGCCCGCGGTGTTCGCGGCAAAGGCGATCAACGAGGTGAACCTCT
>JAICYT010000066.1 GCA_025934075.1 Gemmatimonadaceae bacterium | reverse complement strand
TGACGCGCAACGTGACCGAGTCCGGGGTTGCATGGACGACTCGCTCGACCGTCACCCCGGGACCAAAGTCGACGCCCGTCGCCGGCAGAGCGCGTGGGAGATTCGCGCCGAAAATGGTGATGTCCTGTCCGCGCGCCCCGACGTGCAACGCACGGGGTGCCACACCGGCAATGACCGCGTTCGCTCCCAGCTTCTTGAGCGACACGTCCATACCAATTTCCTCATAGCCGCCGGTGAACCAGCGACCCGACATCTCTTCCCAACCAGGTTCGACGAACATCACTTCACGAAGGCTGACCGTATCGCGCCCGCGCGCCGCGGGCTCGGTCGAGCGCCCGCGCCACTGGTACCCCGTGTAGACAATCGACTTTCCGGTTCGATGGACCGCCGGACCGCCGTCCGCATATCGATACGTCGCTTGCGTGACGAACTCTCCGTCAGTTGCGCCGCGCGTCATCGACATCTGGCCGTAGAAGGCGCCACGCCCAGGCTCGGTGCCGCTCAGCAGCCACGTGCCTTCGAGATGCGGCGGCCGCATGGTCGCCGACCACGCGGTCCATTCCGGCGTGCGTAGTGGGAACGCCTTCGCCAGATGCGCGAGCGCAACGTCCATGGGATGCGGCTGCGGCGCGCCGCTGTCGTTCACGGCCGGCCCGCCTCGACGAAATGCTTGGAAGTCGACGTCGGGATACAGCGAACGATGCGTCGCGAGCAGAAGCTCCCATTCGGTCCGCGTGCGGCGCTGCGTAATGACGCGGCCCATCGAATGGCACGCGCGACAGGTCGTCTCAGTCTTTGGGTCGGCCGTGTAGCGGTACTCGATCATGCGACGCTCGGTCTCGAAGCGGCCGGGTCGCAGCTCCGCCGGAGCGAGGCCTTGATGATCGCTCAAATACCGGACGATCGTGCGCGCGGTGGCCGGCATGATTCTCACCCCGTTCAATCCGGCCATGCGTCTGACGGACATCTCCCAGCCTTCGGGAGTCTTTCGTTCGTACGAGATGCGCTGCATAAAACCGGCGCTGTCGAGCGTGTGGCATCGGCGGCAGTTCGCGATCGTCGTCTGATCGCGGATCACGAAGCCAGTGGTCGTATCGGGAGCAGAACCACCTGGACCACCGGCGCGGCCGCTACCGCGGCCACCGCGCTGGGCCAACGCAGCCTGACCTCCACACAGGAGTACCGCGACAATCGCGACTATCAATCCGTGGCGCCACACATTCGCAACCCCTGCACGCGGCATGACGTCGATTCTCCTCGCGGGAATGCGAGAGACCAATACGGCGGCCGGCGCCGGCTGTCAAGTCAACGACAGGACGTCGAGGCCAATCAACGTCGATAGTGCGCCGAGAAAATCCGGGAGCGCGGCTGGCGGCGCCGCGCGTGTAAACGCGTTGTATGCGTCGAACAGGTCAGGCACCTGATCGTACTGCGACGCGAGCTGGGCGATCACGACCAGGTCGACGTTCCGAAAGTATCGAGCACCATGCGGTATGTCCCGCGCGACGAGATGCTCGTCGAGGACGATCCGATTGCCGCGCACCGTCGGCCGCTCGATGACCCGCAGCGAGTCGCTACCTCGCAGGCGAACCGACGACCGGCGCTTGAGCTCCTCGAACGCCTCCACGATCCGGTGGTCGGACCGCAACGCCATCTCGTCGAGCCCCTGTGGCAATTCCTCGATCGCGCCATCCACTCGCCCGCGCCAAAAATCACTGTCATATGCGCCGGCGGCTTGGCGCGACAGGCTGGCCGACTGTCGCTGCAACTGCTCATACATCTCGCGCTCGCGCCGCGAAAAGAACCCAAGTGCGACGTTCGTCATCGTCGAATCGAGGAGACAGGTGTGCACCGCGACCGATGCCAGCCACGCCGACGCTAGCGCTTTTTTCACGCCGAATGACGAGAGCGGATCAACGAAGGACGCCGCGTCTCCAACGAGCAGGGCGCCATCGCGGCCGGCTTCGGTGGCACCGTAGGGCGAAGCGTCGCAGCCCCACGGTAGCTCGACCAGCGTCGCCGATTGCACGAGCGATCCAACCATTCGTGTGCGCGCCAGTTCGGCGCGATACGCATTGGGCAGTTGTCCGCGGGCTGGGACCTCACTGACCTTCGGGTCGAGCATCACGGTTACGTATCGGCGCCCGCGTGCAACTGGTACGGACCACGCCCAGCCGCCGGAGTAGCTCTCGACGAGCGTATGTGTGTCATCGTCGATTGGCCACGGACGATCGCTCTCCCAAACGCCCACGATCGCTGTCGTGCGAGCCGACGCGGCGGGTGCGCGCAGTTCACGTTTCGCAATGACTCCGGAACGTCCGCTGCAGTCGAGCAGCCAGGGCGCTCGAACCGTCTCACGTTGCGATGCACGATCATACGCAACGAGCCACACGCCTGCTTCTCGCTCGACATCGCGCACGGTTGCGTCGTCAATCACCAGTGCTCCGGCATCTCGCGCCGAACTGGCGAGCACGGCATCAAATCGCTCTCGGGATACCTGGTAGCCGAGCACACTTGGCTCGAAGGGCTCGACGCGCATGGGCTGTCCCGCCCACTGAACCGTGTTGCCCGACGCACGAATGAACCGCGCTTGGTCGATCGCCTCGCGAATTCCGAGTCGGTCGAAGAGCCTCGTGCAGCTTGGTGGCAGCGATTCACCGAGAGCGCGGCGAGGCGGCCGTCCGATCAAGGCAACCGAATGTCCCCACAGTGCGAGCTGGCGCGCCGCAGTGCTGCCGGCAGGCCCCGCGCCGATGATTGCGACGTCCACTTGCCGCGACGCATCGAGCGGGAGCCGATGCGTCGCGGTCATTTCTTTCCCGGGCATCCATCGACGGAGAAGAACATGTGGCTCGGCCGTAGTAAATCGTCCCGAGGCTCGATGCGCCACCCGGCTTGGGTTCGATGAACCGGCACAACGCGTTCGTCGTGCATGTTTCCCATGCCCCGAAATTGGTCGTCGGAGTGAATCACCAGTGCCGTCGAATCGTCGCGAAACGCGATTCCCAAGACTACGGGACGCGCCATGAGTGGCATCGTCGGAAGGGCGCCGATCCCACAACCCATCCGGCGCCATTCCTCTCGCATTTGCACGCGCCCGTCTTGCGCCGCGATCCAGCGCGTGGCCGCATCGGCGACCGTCAACGAAAACAACATGCGTTGGGACGTCACGCCTGCGAACTGTGATGAGTAATCGTCGAACTGTCGTCGCGACCGAAACCGATTGGAGCGCGCCGCTTCCCACTCTGCAACCCCGCGCGGCATCGTCGAGTCGGACGCCATGAGCTCCTCGGCCGTCGCCGGCGGCTGCGGAAGCGCGCTTCGCGCCGATGCCACGGCCGATTTGAGAATCGGCTCGAATCGCGGCAAGTCGACGAAATGCGCAGCGGAGTCCCACTGCTCGCGCGCGACGGCCGCGAAAAAGGAATCGACAACCGCGCGCACCGCGGTTTCGCTGTGAGACTGCCCATGCACGGCCACGATCGGCGTGACGATAGGCGTCAAACAGAGCAGAGTGCTGGAAACGACCCGTCTCACCCGCATCGTATCACTCCGGCGGAGACCATCGGGAAAGCTACGACGTGGCGCACTAGATTGCGTCCACAAACATCAGCCAACGACTATCGAATGCACATTCTCGTTCTCAATGTCGGGTCGTCGTCTGTCAAGTTCCAGCTCATCGACACCGATGGGCCGGCCATCGCCGCCGCGAAGGACAGGCGACTCGCGCGCGGCCAGATCGAGCGCATTGGCGGCGAGGCCATCGTCACTCTCGTTGCGACCGACCAGCGCCCAACCAAGAGCGCGGTCACCATCCGCGATCATGCGACGGCGGTGGAGCACATCATCACGTGGCTCACGAGTCAGGCGTCGGGCGTTCCCATTTCGAGCGTCGCCGAGATCGAGGCCGTTGGCCATCGCGTCGTGCATGGTGGTGAACAGTTCACACACTCCATTCGCGTCGACGACGATGTCTGGCGTGAGCTCGAAGAATTGATCGAGCTGGCGCCGCTGCACAATCCGCACAATCTGCGCGGCATTACGGCGGCTCGCGCCGTGCTCGGCCCGGGCGTTCCGCAGGTCGCCGTCTTCGACACGGCGTTTCATCACAGTCTGCCGGAGACGTCGTTCGTTTACGCGATTCCGTACCAGCTTTACCGTCGCTATCACGTTCGCCGTTACGGGTTCCACGGAACGTCGCATCGCTACGTCGCCTACCGATACCGACAGCTCACCGGAAAGACGCGCGAAGCAACCAGGATCATCACGCTCCACCTGGGCAATGGCGCATCTGCGTGCGCGATCGCGGCCGGCAACTCGATCGATACGTCGATGGGTTTCACTCCACTCGAAGGTCTCGTCATGGGAACGCGCTCGGGCGACCTCGATCCGGCGATTCTCGACTACATCTCGGCCAAGGAAGGTCTGACTCTCCATGAGGTGGACTCGTTGCTCAACAAGCAGTCGGGACTGCTCGGTGTTTCCGGCCTGACCGCCGACATGCGCGAGCTGCTCGCCGAAGAGGATGAGCATGGCGATCGGCGGGCGCGCCTCGCCGTCGATCTCTTCTGCTATCGCGTCAAGAAGTACATTGGCTCATATCTGGCGGCGATGAATGGCGCGGACGCCGTTGTGTTCGCGGGCGGTATCGGAGAGAACTCGCCGCAAGTGCGCGCACGCATTTGCGCCGGCCTCGAATGGCTTGGCATCGAAGTGGACGCGTCGCGCAATGGAGCGCTCGTCGGCGCCGAAGGCCGCATCGACCGCGAAGGGTCGCGCGTCAATCTCTGGGTGATTCCGACCGATGAGGAACTGCTCATTGCCCGAGACACGTGGCGTGTCGTGACGGGCGCAGAGGTGCGTTACTGAGCTTACCTCGCCGCGTCCCCTTTTCCCTCGAGCTCGCGCAGCTCGGCGGCGGCGTCGAGGGCGTAGCTGATCTCGCGTGAGAGAGCGCGCGCTTCCTGCGTCACGCTCGTAACACCGTCGAGCGCCGAATCGAGGCCCGATGAGCGAACTTTTAACATGTCGAGCGCGAGGTTCTGAAGCAGCAAGCCGGCGCTTTCATATTGCTCGAGCAGCGCGTCGCGGGAATGCGCGAGCTCGGCGAGCATGTCTCGTTGCCGCTTGAGCAGCGTGAGGCGTCGCTCACGTTCGCCGGTGGACTCGCTCGATTGTTCGATCTGCGCGATGCGCTGCTCGAGTGCCGGAAGCCGGTCCGGCGCCACTTCGCCGTCGAGTCGGTCGAGCGCGGCAGCCAGCGCGGCGATGCGGTCGTATAACGCGTTGGCGGTTCCTTGCACATCGGGAATCCGCTGACGCTCGGTCTCGCTCAATCGCTTGATGAGATCATTCACCGTGCGCTGGTCGGCCATCGCCTGCCTCAGCACGCCGCCGTGTGGACCGGCGGGCAAACGGTCCGCGGAGCTTGGCGCCTGGGTCGTTGGTGGTGCCAACGCCGCGTGTGCCGATCCACCATCGGGCGGCAACGTGCCGAAGATGTCGCGCATTCGGACGCCATCCGCCCACAGTCTTCCGCTGGACTTCACGACCCCCAGGCCCATTCCAAGGACTGGAAAAACGGCCCACCAGAAATGGTGGCCGTGACCTCCGGTCATCGCGTTGATGCCGAATAGGAACACGCTCGTGCCTGCGTAGCTCACGAGTTGCTGGCGAAACGATCGGATGCGATCGGGCAGCGGCGCGTTGCGTGACTTCGCCGCCCGGCGCGCTGTCCGGCGCGCCTCGCGCTCTTCCATTCGTTGCTGCGCGCGTCCCAACTTCGCCACGATGCCGACGGTCGCGGTTTGTAGCCGCTCGGACGCCAAATGGTTGGTGAATGTGACGAGCGGAATGTCGACGTCGAGTCCGCGCGGTACGGCGGGCGCGGGCGTCACAGGAGTCAATGGCGCACCATCGAGCGCCGCGATGAGTGCCGCACCGTTGGCGAATCGTTTCCCCGGATCCTTCTCGAGCAGGCGCATGACGATCTGCGCCAGATCATTCGGGACGTCGGGTCGTGCCGCTTGCACCGGTGCAGGGACTTCCATGACTTGCTTCATCATGATCGCGGGCGTGCTTCCACCGGTGAACGGCGGCGAACCGGCAATCATCTGATAGGCCACGGCGCCAAGCGAGTAGAGATCCGACCGTCCGTCGATCTCCGGGTCACCCGAGCATTGTTCGGGTGACATGTACGCCGGCGTCCCAATGGCGGCGCCCGTCGCGGTGAGTCGGGCCTCACCGTCGCTCGCCGCGCGAGCGATGCCGAAGTCGGTGACCATCGCGCGTCCGCTATTCGCGTCGAGGAGGATATTGTCGGGCTTGATGTCTCGGTGGACGACACCGTTCGCGTGTGCGTATGCCAACGCATCAGCGACTTCGCGCAGGATTCGGCGTGCATCGCCGATCGGCAACGGTCCGGCGCGCTTCACGCGATCACCGACGCTTTCACCTTCAATGAGCGCCATCACGAAGTAGACGAGTCCTTCGCGCTCGTCTACCGTGTAAATCGGGACGATGTTCGGATGGCTGAGTCGCGCCGCTGTCTCCGCCTCGCGCAGGAAGCGCGAGCGAATGTCGGCGCGGAAGGCAAGATCCGGCGGCAGCAATTTGACCGCGACGCCGCGCTTGAGGCGCGGATCGCGGGCGCGGTAGACGATCGCCATCCCGCCGCGACCGATCTCGCGTTCAAGATCGTAGGCCGGGGCGAGCACACGGCCGAGGCGCGCCGACAGATCTGCGTCGGTGTCGGACGGGCTGGGAATCGTCACTCGTGGCGTGATGAGACTGTCATCGGTCGCGGAGGAAGGGTCGCAAAGGGGGACCGCCGCCGCCCGGCCGGCTGTGGAGATATTAATCGACTAGGACGGGCCAGCCCTACTGATTGTTCCAGATACGGCGCCCGCCGGTCGGCCGCCAACCAACATAGCCCCGCCCTTCGCGGCCGCGACGGCGGATCGTCCCAGCGCGATCGCGGACCGGAACGCACTGATCGCCACACTAACGAAGACGATTCCATCGAGGACGATCTTGGCCAATCCCCAGGCGAGGGCCGCGTCGTACCGCGAGACTAGCTCAGGCTTCACTTGGCCTTTCATCTGGAGCGCGTCCAGGGCAAAGACGCCACCGCCGACGATGCACAACATCGCGCAAAGGATGCAAATGCCGGCGACGAGCCAAATGATCCTTCGGTCGTCGGACACGACCGCGATGGCGAGGCCGAAGAAGATCGCTAAAAGCAATGTCCCAGCGCCGCCCGAGGCAGCTCCCGCTACACCGAGTCGCCACCCGACTTCGTGAAGGCGGAATGGCCAGGCAGCGACGCAAATCTCAGCAATGGTGACAATGCCGAGGAGGAGCATAACCAAATACCCAGGCACGCGAAGGCGGCGAATGAACTCGGAGGGAATCGACGGCAAGAGATGCCTGCTTGTTGGGGACCAGTTCGGGCCGGAAGGGATCAGCCGCGGCCGCTTCACGGCGTGGTTGGCGGGCAAAGCATAGCGGCCCTACTATACCAAAGAAGACGCCGGTTCGCGGATCTCGCAACCTGCTAGGGGCTGCAAGAATGTGCCGGAATGCGCATGAATGCAGAAGGCGGGAGCCGCGTTCACCGCGACTCCCGCCACTTTTCAACAGACCGAAGATCTCAGCGACTTGCGTGCGGCTGCGCCAGCCAGGCGCTCACGAAGGAATCGCCGTTAGCGATTCCTTCTTCGTGAAGGTTCTACTTCCGGCGACGACGGGCGAGCGGAACCAGGCCGAACATGCCGGTTGCCATCAGCGCGACCGTGCTGGGCTCGGGCGTGGCGGTCGTGACGACATCAGCCTTGACAACCGTCGGGTTCGGGTTCGCGTCATTCGTGGGCGGCGCGATGTTGATGACGGTTCCCGTGTTGTCCCTGATGATCGTGTAGGTCGCGGCTCCGATGTTGAATGAATTCGGGGCCGGCATCCACACCAGGTTGCTGAACGACGGATTGAACGCGAGCTGGCCGGATACATTGCCGGCAAAGGTGTTAGAACCGGCGCTCGGACCTGTCTGGTTCACAGTCAGCGTAAAGACCACTCCAGACGGGAAAGACGTCAGGGGAGTGTTCGCTGCGCAACCAGTGCACGCGGCGCTGAACGATCCAAGATCGACCGTCGAACCCGAGAAGAACGAGTTCGATCCAACCGGCGTGAAGGAGAGCGTGAACCCACCGAATGCGCAGGATGTTCCTGTGCAAGCGCCGCTAAACATGCCGGTGGTAGAAAATGTCACCGTCTGCGCCGCAGCCGGGAGCCATCCCAGGGCAAGGGCAGCGGTTCCGATGAGTCCTGCACGTCCGAGTCCGCGTAATCCCATGACTTCTCCTCCACACACGAATGCAGGGCGTTGGCACGACGACATCGTCGCTGCCGCAAGCGCAAGCGCTGGTCAAAGAGCTATGCTTCGGTCGAGCAGATGTCACAGCAGGCGGCGTACCAGAGCCCGTCTACAGATAGCCGTTTGCTCAAAGCGTTGTTCAGTAGCATCTTAGCAATCGGCGGCACGCCTCGAAGGCACCTCGCTTTGTAGCGGCCGTCCGGACTTTGTGGCGGCGACGCAACACCGCGGGTCCGGCCCGGCTTGTAGCGCTAAGAGCCGTCCTACATGCGCCACGAGGCCGGGCAGACCCGCCGCATGGCCCCGTAGCAATCAAAGCCGACACTCCCCTCAGCCCGACCTACGCACTCAGGCGCAATCGATGCTCGAGACGCAACGCGTGGATGCTCGATCGCACTTCGTACGGAACGTTCACCAGCTCGAAATCAGCCTGGCGATCCCCGCACGCTTTCGCGCACTGAATGAGAACGCTCAGAACGGCCAAATCGAGTCGGTCCCAAGCGCTGCAATCGACAACGAACTCTCGCCGCCCACAGGCCAGTGCAGTAATGATCTCGGCGCGCAAACGCCGACGATATGCCCCGTCGAAATCCTTCGAGAGTCGAACCCGATACACCAGGCGATTCTGTTGATTGGCTGGCTGATTGGTCGGCTGACTGGCTGGCGTAGCTTGACTAGCTGTGACAAGCACCAAGACCTCCTGTGTCTGGTAGTGACGCAGCGTCGCGCCGAGAGCTGGCTGGACTAAACGCAGCGCCCGTGCCAATAGCCGGACTTAGCTATTCGAAGTCTATCTCGCTATAGGCTAGTCACTTACAAGGTCGCGCAACACGCGACGGCACGCGGAGACTGACGGCCTGTGGCGCACACGCTGCACCTGCTGTGGTTTCGACGCGATGGTGTCACGGACCAGCATGCGCGCCAGAGGCATCGTCGCAAACCGCTCAAGCGTCCAACGCAAACAGATCGGTCGACAAATAGCGGGAACCCGAATCCGGAGCGATCGTCGCCACTCGGTGTCCGGCTCCAAGCGATCGAGCAACGCGCAGCGCCGCCCAAACGATCGCGCCACTCGACATCCCGACGAACAGCCCTTCCTCGCGCGCGAGCCGCCGTGCCAAGGGAAACGCGTCTTCTTCCCAAACCGGAATCACCCGATCGATGACGGATCGATCGAGATTCTCTGGAATGAAGCCCGGACCCATCCCCTGGAATTGATGCGGGCCACGCTCACCACCTGACAGCACAGCCGAGCGCCCGGGCTCGACCGCCACGACCACGACGTGCGGATTCTGCTCTTTCAAGTAGCGTCCAACGCCGCTGATCGTCCCGCCGGTTCCGGATCCGTACACGAATGCATCGACGCGGCCGTCGAGCTGCGCGAAGAGCTCTGGGCCGGTCGTCTCGTAGTGGACTCGTGGATTCGCGGGATTGCTGAACTGATTCGGCATCCAGGCACCGGTCGCATCGCGAATGCGCACGGCCTCTTCGATCGCCGCGAGCATCCGACGCTCGGGATCAGTCAATACCAGGGTTGCGCCGTACGCTTCGAGCGTCCGCTTTCGCTCGATGCTCATCGACGCCGGAAGGCACAGGATCAGCGGGTAGCCGCGCGCCGACGCGACCTGCGCCAAGCCGATGCCCGTATTGCCCGACGTCGGCTCGACGATCGTTTGCCCCGGGCGCAGTACCCCACGTCGCTCGGCGTCGAGCACCATGCCGAGTGCGGTGCGGTCCTTGATCGATCCTCCGGGGTTCATGCCTTCGAGTTTGACCCAGACCTCCGCCAAGCCAGGCTCGGTGACTCGTGTCAGACGAACGACGCGTGTTGCTCCGATCGCGCTGTCGATGCGGCGGGACTCGTCGATCGATGCGTCGCGTGGTTCCACCGCGCAGCTCATGTCGACACCAACTCTGGCGACGTCTCGCCGGCCAAAATTGCTCTGACCTCGTCGTCGCCAACGCGGCGGGTCCATCCATGAAAGCTCTCGCCACGGCGCCGATCGTCACAGAACCCGGCGAACAGTCGCTCGAGCACATCGGGTACGTCGTCCGCCGGCACGCGAAAACCGACTCGCCGCGCGATTCCGCTCCGCGCGCCTATTCCGCCGCCAATGAAGAAATCGAATCCTTCGACCTGCCTGCCGTCGCGAGTGATGAGAATTCCTTGAAGCCCGACGTCGGCGATCCAGTGCTGACCGCACGAATTCGGGCATCCGGTCACGTTCAACTTGATGACATGGCCGAATTCCGGAAGCCGATCGTCCAGCTCGCGCGCGAGTCGAATGCTGAACTGCTTGGTCTCCGTGATCGCCAGCTTGCAAAACTCACTGCCCGTGCACGAAAGCGTGCCGCGTTGAAAAGCCAACCCGTCGAGGGGCACGCCTGAGGAGCGGGCCGCGACTTTGAACGCCTCGAGACGTGAATCCGCAATGTTGAGAACTAGAATGTTCTGCGACGCCGTCGTGCGAAGCGTTCCGTTGCCGTACGACTCGGCGAGCGATGCGATCCGGCGAAGCTCTTCCGGCGTAATCCGGCCGGAGAGGACGGAGAATCCGGCGTACGACAATCCATCTTGCTTCTGAGAATGGATGCCGACGTGATCGCGGACGCCTCCGCCAGGCAGCGTCTCCGCCACGGGCGGCGCCAAGTGGTAACCAATCCGCCGCTCGACTTCACCAAGAAAGCGCTCAGCGGTCCAGCCGTGCGTCACGAAGAGAAACTTCATGCGCGCTTTCGCTCGATTCATTCGCAGCTCGTCAGAATCGCGGAAGATGCCAACGATCGCTTCGATCACGTCGGGAAGCTGCGTGGCCGCCACGAACGCAGGCAGCAGCACCGCCAGGTGTGGGCGTGTCGACAAGCCGCCGCCGACACGAACATGAAACCCGACCTCGTTTCCGCGACGCACTGCAGTGGCGCCGACATCGTTGATCTCCGGATAGGTGCACCAATGGGTGCAGCCGGAGATCGAGATCTTGAACTTGCGGGGAAGATTCGCGTAGTCCGCATTGCCGTTGAGCCGCCGATCGACCGCGAGCGCGATTGGCGACGCATCCATCAGCTCATGCGCGTCGACGCCGGCGAGCGGGCAACCGGTCACCGTTCGAGTGTTGTCGCCGCACGCGCCCATGCTCGTCCAACCAACTTCGGCCAGCGATTCCCAGACGGCCGGTACGTCCTCGATGGACAGCCAGTGGAGTTGAAAGTTTTGACGATTCGTGATGTCGATCGACGAGCGCGCATAGCGATCCGAGAGGTCGGCGATTCGACGAACCATTGCCGAGGTGAGCAGCCCATTCGGGGTTCGCACGCGCATCATGAAGTACGGCATCTCGTCACCGCGTGTCCCGCGCCCATCCCCTTGGGTATACAAGCCCCAGGCGCGAAACCGCACCGTGAGATCCTCCTCCGGAATGGAGGCGAACCCGTCGCGCGCATAGCGCTTGATATCCTCGAGAATCGACCACGACGGTTTTTCGCGCTTGATTCGCTCGACACGCTGCGCTGCCGTTTCTTTAGTTGGGATCGCGCTCACGACAATCTCTCATTCTCGATGTCAGTACGAGCGAGCGGAATGCTCGGCTCACATTCAGTTCGTAATTGCACGACATAGCTGCCCGACAGCGCCGCACCCACGGCCATCGCGTCATCGTCGATCGTCGTGCAGACGCGGGCGAGCGCCGCGTCGTCCAGACCCAGCCCGAGGAGGGCGTTGGCGGCGACCGCGCCGGCAACAATCGCCGCCGTTGACGCGCCGAGTCCCACGGAAACCGGGATCTGCGATGTCACGCGGAGGTGCAGCGCCGTCGGCAGCCGTCGGCCCGCGGCGGCGCATGCACCGAAGAATGCTCTCGCCAATCGATCTTCACCCGGCTCGACATCGAGTCGTTCCAGGGTTCCGGCGCGCTCGATGACAACCGACGGCTCCTCGCGGCGATCAAGTGCGTCGCCG
This sequence comes from Gemmatimonadaceae bacterium, assembly GCA_025934075.1. Lineage (GTDB taxonomy): Bacteria > Gemmatimonadota > Gemmatimonadetes > Gemmatimonadales > Gemmatimonadaceae > JAQBQB01. Next base: position 6,846 of record JAICYT010000066.1, on the reverse strand, counting down.
CAAATCGCCGACAGCGTGAGCCAGAGATCGATAGGCGTGACCACCGGGTGTTCCGCGTCGGCGCGAGCGATGCCCGGGACACGCACCGTCGCGCGCAGCGCCGTCATCACTTCTCGATCGGCGTCCGAACCGAGTTGCCCCACTCGGTCCAGCTGCCGTCGTAATTTCGAACTTTCTCATAGCCGAGCAGGTAGTGGAGCACGAACCAAGTGTGGCTCGAGCGCTCGCCGATCCGGCAGTACGCCACCACGTTGTCGGACGGCCTGAGACCAGCCTCTCCCTCGTAGATCGCCTTCAGCTCGCTCGCCGGCTTGAAGCTGCCGTCCGGATTCGCGGCGCGTGCCCACGGGACGTTCTTTGCACCCGGAATGTGTCCGCCGCGCAGCACGCCTTCCTGCGGATACTCCGCCATGTGAGTCTTTTTGCCGCTGAACTCGTCGGGTGAGCGGACGTCGATGAGCGGCCGACGCGCGCTCGCATGCGCCAGGACTTCATCCTTGAACGCCCGGATGCGTGCGTCGTCGCGCTCGCCCGCCACGAAGCTCGAAGCCGGGAATCGACGGACGTCCGCGGTGAATGGCCGGCCTTCGCGCTCCCACTTCGTTCGCCCACCATCCAGAATCTTGAGCCTGTCGTCCGGAAAGTCGAACAGCCGGAAGACCCAGAACGCGTACGTGGCCCACCAGTTGTTCTTGTCGCCATACAGCACGACCGTCGTCGACTCGTCGATGCCGAGCCGACGCAGAAGCGCCTGGAACTTGTCGCGGCTGATGTAATCCCGCACGACGTCGTCATTGAGGTCGGCGTGCCAATCCACTTTCTGCGCATTCGGGATGTGGCCGATGTCGTACAGCAACACGTCCTCATCGCTTTCGAGAACGCGAATGTCGGGGTCCTGCAGATGCGCTGCGAGCCACGTCGTCGAAACGAGCGATTGTGGATGAGCGTATCCTTTCGGCGCAATCGATTCGTCTGCAGCGTTCGTATCGGTCGAAGCGGGTGATGCAGTCATCGTCTGGTCCTCCTCGGGAGAATTGGCTCGTTGGCTGACTGAGATTCGACAGGCCATTCGTCAGCGACGAAAAAAAACGGCCGCTCGGATGAGCGGCCGTCGTGGAAATCGGTGTGTGCGTGAATGCTCCTACGCGCTACATCGCCACGGCCGCTCGTGCGTCATGCAACACGCGCACGCGCAAAGACCCATACACGCGCACAGGCACGACGCGGCCGCCGACGCCGCGAGGCGGGCCGGACGAGCGAGGCGTGAATTGCGTTGCGTGATCGCCATGTGTGCGCGGAGCGTGATCGTGAACGGAGAAGCGTGACCGCGACTGGAAAGGAAAGGGGGGCTCTGACCCGAAGTCAAGTGCGGTGACCACGCCCCCATGCTGCCAGACGCACGAGCGCGTCGGCAAGGTGATCGGCCGCGACAGCGAACGAGAATCGCAGATGGTGCTCGCCGCGGGCGCCGAACGCGCTCCCTCTGACGCAGGCGAGGTGATACTGCTGCAGCAGTTCCAGCGAAAGGTCGCCACTCGATCGAATCTTCGAGTCACGCATGAGCTCACTCGCGTTCGCAAACGCGTACAGCGCACCGTCCGGCGTCGTGACGTGAATTCCGTCGATGCTTCGCAGCTGCGCCGTGAGCGCGTCGCGCCGGCTCGCGTACGCGCGTCGCATATCGGTAAGAGCGTCTTGCGGGCCGGTCAATGCGGCGACGCCAGCGTACTGCACGAACGGCGGCGTGCAGGTGGATCCGTCGGCGACGAGCGCCGTGATGTCGCCGACCAGCGCCGACGGCAGCACCGCGTAGCCGAGTCGCCAGCCGGTCATCGCATACGCTTTCGAAAAGCCGTCAACGATGATCGTGCGGTCTCGCATTCCAGGAAGCGTCGCGATGCTCGGCGGAGCGGCGCAATCGTATGTAAGCGCACTGTAGATCTCATCGCTCAAGACCCAGAGGTCGTGTCGCATCACTAGATCGGCGATGGCCTCGAGGGCGATGCTCTCGATGACCATGCCGGTCGGGTTGTGCGGCGAGTTCAGGATCAGCACTCGCGTCGACGGTGTGATGCACGCGCGGAGCGCATCGACGTCGACGCTGAATGAAGCGCCGATCTCGGTCAGCGGATAGCGTCGCACGGTCGCGCCAGCCAGCCGCGCCGAAGCCGCGTAACCCGGATAGCCAGGATCAGGAACCAAGACCTCGTCGCCCGGACGGCACACGGCCATCAAGACGTACATCAACATCGGTTTGACGCCCGGGGTCACGACGACATCGTCTGCCGACATGTCGATTCCGCGCGACCGTTGCGCGGTCGCGATCGCATCGCGCAGATCGGCCAGTCCCTGCGGTGAGACGTACTTCGTTGCACCGTCGCGCATCGCCGAATGAGCCGCGTCAACGATGTGCTGCGGTGTTGGGAAATGCGGTTCGCCGATGTCGAGCCGAGCGACGCGTCTGCCTTGGGCTTCGAGCGCGCGCGCGGCGGCCACGGTGGCGCGAAGAGCATCAGCGTGATCGCGCTCGAGACGGCGATGCAAGGTCACCATGTGCGCGACTCCTTCGATCGCACGACGACGAATCGCGTGAGGTTCGTCGGATCGTCCTGAACGGCGTCGAGAAGGACCGACAGGCCATACCGACGCCCCGCGTCCGCGCTGGCGATGGCCGCGAGCTCTCGCCGGTCGGCACCAAGTGTCGAGTACCAGGACTCGTGCGTCGTGGGACTTGCCGCATCGATGAGGAGCGACAGCTCGCGCGCCGCGCCCGCGGTGTCGAACGCTTCGCACGGCGACAACGTTTGGTGGGTCGCGAAGAGCTTCGCGCACTGGCCAAGCGCCGCGAGATGGCTGCCGACAAAACGCACGTCGGTCATGAGCGTGCCAGGCAGGCCGAGCAGGCAATGATGTACCGGAACATCGATCTCTCGGGTGCGAGTGATCGACGACTCGTGAACCCGCAATGCCGCGCACGCCGGCGCCACCGGTCCAATGGTCGAATTCCAAATCGGAATCACGGCCCAATCCACCACGCCGTCGACGAGAAGGTCGAGCACATCCGTGAACGTGCGAGACGGAATCGGTAATGCGCTGTCGTGCCATAGTCGACGAATCGCTTCTTCTCCGAACGCGCCGGGGATTCCCTGGTACGCAACACGAGGTTGACCGAGCTCGGAGCGATCGCGCGGTGGGCGGATCGTTTTCTCATGCACGTGCATGGCGGATACGGTGAGTGATGGCGAAAAAAAAGCCCCCGAGATTTCTCGGGAGCATCTGATGGCTTGTGCGGTCGGTCAGTTACATCCGCGCGCGCCAGCAGCTCCCGAGGTGGGGAAAGAAGCTGCTAAAAAAGAAGTCGCGGGCGCGAAAGGTGGCCGACATGGTTCGCAAGATTGACGGCGGACGCGAATTGCGCAAGGTCCGCGCACGTTCTTTCTGCGCCACGAGCTGATTACCCGGCGCGAGCCTTCCAATCGGCGAGCGCCTTCGCCTCGGTCTCTGGTGTGATCGTGAAATGCGGGTGTGCGCGACGCGTCTCTGGAACTGAGGGCCACCAAGCGAGTGTATCGCGCACGGTCGTCGCGAGCTGCCGAAATCCAAGTCCCGCGGCGATCGCGCGGTCATTCTTGACCGACATCATGCCGTAGTCGTTGCCTTTGAGCATTGCCCACGGAATTAGTTCGTCAATCTTGTGCGCCGCGAGGAAGTCGTAGTCGTCGACATAGCTGAATGTCGCCTTGGCGTCGAGTGCGGCGCGCGCCGCTTCGTAAAATGTGGGGGCGGTCATCGTCGCACGCGGTCCGACAACATTGTACGTTCCCGATCGCTTCTCCTCGATCAGATGAATCATGAACTCGGCGAGATCGCGCACGTCGATGAATTGCACCGGATCGTCGCGGCGGCCGGGTGCGAGCACCTCGCCGCCGCGCGCGAGGCGCACCGGCCAATACGGAAAGCGATCAGTCGTGTCGCCCGGCCCGACGATATACGTCGGGCGCACGATGATCGCGCGGTCGCCGAAGACCTTCAATGTCTGCCGCTCGCATCGTGCCTTCGCGACGCCGAACGACGCCGATCCGTCTTTGGGATCGTCAGCGTCGTAGCGCACCGGTGCCGATTCGTCGAGGCCGCGCTCGAGATAGGGGTAGTAAACGCCGGTCGACGACGTGAACAGATACGTGCCGGTCGCGCGCTCGAGCAGCTCGGTCGACAGCGTAACCCACGCGGGATTCGTCGCTGAGTCGTCGATCACGGTGTCCCATCGTTTGCCCTCGAGCGCGCCGAGCTGGCCGTTTCTATCGCCGATGAGGCGCGCGACATTGTCCGGCAGCGCGGCGTCGTGACGCCCGCGCGTGAAGATCGTGATGCGATGTCCTCGTGCGACGGCATAGCGGACGAGGTGCGGTCCGATGAAACCAGTGCCGCCCAAAATGAGAACGTCGAGGGGCGCTGTGCGAGGTTGAACCACGAGCTCGGCGGCGCGGGCGAGTGTCGGTGAGATACCGGCGAGCAGTGCGCCACCGGCGGTCGTCTTGAGAAATTCGCGTCGACTTGTCATGTCGGTTCGAGAGGGAAGCGTCGTATTGCAATTTGCGTCCCGGCCAACGCGCCGCCACGGCGCGAGCGGCCAACTTACGGAATCCTTTCACGAGATCGTGTGACGGAGGCGCAACGTCGCTCAGCGGCCGATGTCTTCGTTCCAAAGCTCCGGGTTCCGCTGGATGAAGTCCGTCATCATCGCGATGCAATCCGGGTCGTCATGAATGTCGAGGAACACGCCGCGGGATCGGACGTAGTCTTCGGGCCCGCGAAAGGTGCGATTCTCGCCGATGACGACGCGTGGGATGCCGTACAGCAGGATGGCGCCGCTGCACATGTCGCACGGCGACAGCGTCGAATAGATCGTGGCTCGACGATAGTCAGCGCCTGTGAGCCTTCCCGCGCGCTCGATGCAATCCATTTCGGCGTGCAGCACGGCGCTTCCGTTCTGTATACGCCGATTGTGTCCGTGAGCGACGATTTGTCGGTCGATGACCAGGACCGAGCCGATCGGAATGCCACCTTCGGCCAGGCCTTGCCGAGCATCAGCAATCGCGGCGGCGAGGAACGGATCAGTCATGAGCCACATGTTGAGGCAAACGAGGCCACGCGTCCAGATCCGGATCGCTTGACACCGTTCCCGCTGCCGCGTAATTGAGTATGCCCAGCCTCACTGACACCAGTCGCGAGCGGAATCGAGCGACGACTCGCCTAGCGATGACTCGTCTGCGTGTTCCGCCCCACTCTCGAGGAATCTCTGTGACGGAATTCTCACGACGCGATTTCCTGCTTCGCGCCGGACAAGTTGGATGCGCGCTGTCGATCGTGCGTCCAGGCCTCAGCAGCTTCTTGCGGACGACGCCCGCGCCGGACGCATCACTCCAACCGCTATTCGGCGACGGCGTCCAGTTCGCGTCGGCGCAGCAGCCCGCGAGCCTGTACTCTGGACTGAACTGGCGAATGCTTGGCCCATTCCGCGGCGGGCGCGTCGACGCGGTGTCGGGCGTTCCGGGCCGACCGAACGAATTTTATTTTGGTTCCGTGAATGGCGGCGTTTGGAAGTCGATCGACGCCGGACGGGTGTGGACGCCGGTCTTCGACTCGCAGCCGGTCGCGTCGATTGGTGCGATCGCGGTCGCGCCGTCAGCGCCCGACGTCGTGTATGTCGGCAGCGGTGAATGCACGCTCCGCGATTCGATGGGCTACGGCAACGGAATGTACAAGTCCGTCGATGCCGGCAAGACGTGGACGCACATCGGTCTCGCGGACACACAGCACATCGGCAAGATCGCCGTCGATCCAAAGAATCCAGACGTGCTGTTCGTCGCCGCGATCGGACATTTATACGCGCCGAGTGCGGAGCGCGGTGTATTTCGCTCGAAGGACGGCGGGAAGAGTTGGCAGAAGGTTCTATATAAGGATGAGAGCGTGGGCGCGGTGGAAGTCGTCATCGATCCGACAAACTCGAGCGTTGTGTACGCTGGGTTGTGGAATACGCGTCGTCCTCCCTGGTACACGTATGCGCCGTCCAACGGCCCAGGCGGCGGAATATTCAAATCCACGGATGCCGGCACGACCTGGAAGCAACTCACGACGGGTCTTCCGGCCGCAACGATCGGCAAGACTGGTATCGCGGTCGCGCCGAGCAATCCGCGCCGCGTGTACGCCGTGGTCGACTGTCTCGTGCCCGACCCGTCGGCGCCCGCACCGACATCGCCCGCGGGCGGCGGGCGCGGTGGGGCTCAAGGTCCGCCGGGCCAAGGCGGTTTCTTTCGCTCCGACGACGCCGGCGCGACGTGGACGAAGATGTCGGCCGATCCTGCGTTGTGGGGGCGCGGTTGGTACTTCGAGCACGTGGCGGTTGATCCGAAGAACGCGGATCAGGTGTACGTCTCGAACGTCGCCGTGTCGCGCTCGAGCGACGGTGGGAAGACGTGGGTCGCGCTGCGCGGTTCTCCGGGCGGCGACGACTATCACCAGCCGTGGGTGTCGCCGGACGATCCGAACACGATGATCGTCGCGAGCGATCAGGGCGCGATCATCACGCGCAATGCTCGAACGCAAGATCCCAGACAAGTCACGTGGAGCTCGTGGCTCAATCAGCCGACCGCGCAGATCTATCACGTGTCGGTCGACTATCGGTCACCGTATTGGGTGACGGGCGCGCAGCAAGACTCGGGCGCGGTTGCCGTGCGCTCGCGCGGCAAGTTCGCGGAGATCTCCATGCGCGACTGGGAGCCGATCGGAGCCGGCGGTGAGAGCGGCTACACGGCGGGCGATCCGCTGCACCCGGGAATCGTGTTC
>JAICYT010000274.1 GCA_025934075.1 Gemmatimonadaceae bacterium | reverse complement strand
GTCGGAGCCGCAACTGGCTTGGACTGCTCAGCGCCGGACGGCGCCTTCGCCGCGGCAACCGGTGGCGCGGCCGCCGGCGCTGGGTGCGCCGCCACGGGCGCGACCGCCGCCTTTGCTGTCGCACCCTCGTCGATCTCGGCGAGCAGATCGTCGACCTTGACGACATCCCCTTCGGCGTGCGCCCGCTTCGTCAACACGCCGGCCGTCATCGCCGGCACTTCGACGGTGATCTTGTCAGTCTCGAGCTCGACGAGCGTGTCGCCGACGGCGATTGCGTCTCCCTCGTTCTTCAACCAGCGAGACACGGTGGCCTCGACGATCGATTCTCCGAGCGGCGGTACTTTGATAGCGGTCATTCGGGGACGTTAAGTTGAAGCGAGCGGCTGGCCTGAATATAACGGTGCCTCCCCCCACACAGTGCAAGCTACATAGTGCAAGCACTCACGATCTCTGATCACGGCGGATTGGATCGCGTCGAGTTTCGCACCGATGTCCCAGTGCCCGACGTGACCCGCGGGGGCGACGTTCGCATTCGAGTTCGGGCTGCCGCGCTCAACCATCTCGATCTTTTCGTCGTCAATGGCCTGCCGGGCGTGACGATCGCGCCGCCATGGATTCTTGGCGCCGACGCATCAGGTGTGATCGACGCCGTCGGCAGCGACGTCGCCGGCCTCTCGATCGGCGACGCTGTAGTCGTGAACCCCGGACTCAGCGACCGCACCTGCGAGTACTGCCTCGACGGCGATCAGCCGCTCTGCCCCCGCTACCGCATTCTCGGCGAGCACACGCCTGGAACGATGGCTGACTACCTCGTGGTTCCTGCCGTCAACGTGCGCGCGATTCCGTCGACCGTCTCGCCCGAGCATGCGGCGGCATTCACATTGACGACCCTCACCGCGTGGCGCATGGTCGTTTCGCGCGCGCGCGTGCAGCCCGGCGACAACGTTTTGATCTGGGGAATCGGCGGCGGCGTCGCGCTCGCGGCGTTACAGATCTGTAAACAAATCGGTGCGCGCGTGTGGGCGGTATCGAGCAGCGACGACAAGCTGCGGCGCGCCGGCGACATGGGCGCCGACGAGCTGCTCAATCGCAACACGGCCGACGTCGCGGCCGTGATCCGACAGCGGACAGGGAAGCGCGGTGTCGATGTCGTCATCGACAATGTCGGCGCCGCGACGTGGAATCAATCGCTGCGCGCCCTCGGCAGACGCGGACGACTGGTCACCTGCGGTGCGACATCCGGCCCGGTGGTGGAGACGGACCTCCGCCGACTGTTCTGGAATCAATGGACGATCTTTGGATCGACGATGGGAAACGATGCGGAATTCGATGCGGTGGTGAATGAGTTGCGCGCCGGACGCTTGCTTCCGGTCGTCGACAGCGTCTTCCCGATTCGTGACGGGCGAGCGGCATTCGAGCGTTTGCAGAGCGGCCGGCAGTTCGGCAAAGTGGTCGTGCGCGTGTCGTGAGACCGTGGTGAAACCGTCGTGAGCGACGAGACTGCCCGTTTCGACCCGCAGGAGGAACGCACGATCCGCGAGCAATATGCACGCGGGACGGCGGCGGTCTGTCCGCGCGATGGAACCACCATGACGGTGCGCAGCATCGGCGGAGGCTCGTTCGGCCTCGGCTACGCTCGAAAGCGTGAGTGGCTGATCTGTCCCACCTGCAAGCGCAGCGTGATCTTCGACGTGAAGCGGGGAACGCGAAATTGACACCGGCAACCAACTAGATTCTCGCTATGCAACAGGACACCACGAACTTCGGCGACCGGTTACAACTGAGCGTCACTCAGGTGCTGGGTCAGACGCTGCCTGCGCTTCTCGGTGCCCTTGTCATTCTCTTCGCCGGATACTTGCTGGCGAAGGTGCTCGAAAAGTTGACCGACCGCGGACTGCGACGAGTGCGCTTGAATCATTTGCTCGAGCGCGGTGGTGTGATTCAGGCCGTCGAGCGATCGGGCACACATGTGAATCCGACGCGCGTGCTCGCCAACCTCGTGTTCTGGTTGGTGATGTTCACGGTGATCCTGCTCGCCGCGAACGCGCTCGGTCTCGACTCGCTCGCGAATGTGGTATCGACGCTCGTCAGCTACATCCCGAGCGTCATCGCCGCCATCGTCATCATTCTCGTCGGCATCGTACTCGGCGGATTCGTTGGCGGGTTGATTGGCGCGTCAGCGGGCGCGGTTCACGGCGGCCGAGCGTTGGCGCGCATCGGTCGTGGCGGCGTGATGCTCCTCGCGGTCTTCATGGCGCTTCAGGAGCTCGGAATTGCGACCGACATCGTGACGACCGCGTTCGCGATTCTGTTCGGCGCGATTGCGCTCGCGCTCGCGTTGTCGTTCGGCCTTGGGAACCGCGAGCTGGCCGGTGAGATCACGCGTGAATGGTACGAGCGGTATCGCCGCGAGCGGGCGGAATCACTCGAGCGCGAGCGTGAGGAAGAGGCTGCCGCTGACGCCGAGATGATCGCCGAAGAGGAGAGGGAGCGCCGGTCGTCGAGCGCCAATCGCGAGCCTCCGCCGTAAGCGATTTCCGGTATTTCTTCGGGGTCCGAAACGTGGCGGCAAAGACATCTGCCGATTCCATGTAAGCCACGATAGATCAACGATTTACAAACTGGCCCGGCCGTTGCATTTGGCCATGTTTTCCGGTACATTTCGAGGTCTGCAACTGTCTCGAGAATTCCCCGCCAATGACTGCTCCGAACAACCGCGAACGCATCCTTCCGCGCCTCATCGACGACGAGATCAAAGAGTCGTTCATCAACTATTCGATGAGCGTGATCGTGTCGCGCGCACTGCCCGATGTGCGCGACGGTCTCAAACCAGTACACCGTCGCGTTCTGTACGCAATGAACGACTTGGGCCTCGTCCCCGGGCGCCCGTACAAGAAGTGCGCGACGGTTGTCGGCGATGTGCTGGGCAAGTATCACCCGCACGGCGACTCGTCGGTCTACGACGCGCTCGTGCGCATGGTGCAAGAGTTCTCGCTTCGCTATCCGCTCATCGACGGACAGGGCAACTTCGGTTCGGTCGACGGCGACAATGCGGCCGCGTATCGATACACCGAATCGCGACTGATGCCGATCGCGATGGAATTGTTGGCGGACATCGACAAGAACACCGTCAACAAAATTCCGAACTTCGACGACAATCTCGAAGAGCCGTCGGTTCTGCCGGCGGGCATCCCGAATCTC
>JAICYT010000295.1 GCA_025934075.1 Gemmatimonadaceae bacterium | reverse complement strand
CAATAATGTGGGGATCCAGGTCGTTCCCCGAGCGAGCGTCACGCGCGAACAGGCAGAAGACGACGTGATCGCGACCATGCGCGCTCGACGCGGCCTGCGGCCCGCGCAGGACAACAACTTCGCGATCATCACGTCGGACAAGTTGTTCGAGACCTACAACAAGATCTTCGGCATGTTCTTTCTCGTCATGATCGTGTTGTCGGCGATCGGCCTGCTCGTCGGCGGCGTTGGCGTGATCGCAATCATGATGATCTCCGTCACCGAACGTACCCGGGAGATCGGCGTCCGCAAAGCGCTCGGCGCAACACGAGGCACGATCTTGTGGCAATTCCTCGTCGAGGCCGTGACGCTGACCGCAATCGGCGCGGTGGTCGGGTTGATCTTCGGTGCGGCCGTGTCAATGCTCGTCCGCAAGATATCGCCGATTCAAGCATCGATTCCGCCGCTGGCAATCCTCGCGGCGCTCGGCGCCAGCGCGATCACCGGCGTGATGTTCGGAATGCTTCCCGCCATGCGCGCGTCGCGATTGGATCCGGTCGATGCGTTGAGGTACGAGTAGCGGCGCGGCTATATTGCGCGCATGAAGCTGCCGGAACCAATCGATCTGCTGGCCATTGCCGCGCACCGCGATGACGTCGAGCTGACCTGCGGTGGGACTTTGGCAAAAGCCGCGCGCTTCGGACAGCGCACGGCGATTCTCGATCTCACGCAAGGCGAGATGGGCACGCGCGGCTCGGCCGACGTGCGAGCCCGCGAAGCGGAGAAGGCGGCGAGCGTAATCGGCGTCGCCATCCGCGAGAACCTCCGGCTTCCAGACGCAGCTGTGATGAACGACCCCGCGACGCGCGAGCAATTGGTGCGCGCGATTCGCCGGCTACGTCCAAGAGTGGTCATCGCCCCGGCGCTTCAAGGTCGGCACCCCGATCACGCAACCTCGGCCCAACTGATCCGCGACGCGTGCTTCCTCGCCGGCATCGGCAAGCTCGCGGCCGATGTCCCGAAGCACCGGCCCTTCAAAGTGCTGCATTCGCTGGCGTACAGGCAGGATTTCATTCGGCCCACGTTCGTCGTCGACATCACGACGGAATTCAGCCAGAAGATGCAAGCAATTCGCTGTTACGAGTCGCAGTTCGAGGGCGAGACGCAAGCGGGCGAAGTCTATCCGAACGGAGAGCCGCTCGAGGACGTCGTGCGGCACTACGCGGCGTATTATGGAACGCTGATCCGACGTCCCTACGGTGAGCCGTTCTTCACGACGGAAGTCATGGCGGTGGAGGACGTCGTCTCACTCGACGTGGCAACGTTTTGACCGACGAGATCACCTACGGCTCCTATCTGCATCTGGACGAGCTGCTCGATTTGCAGCAGCCACGCTCGGAGCCTGAGCATCCCGACGAGTTGCTGTTCATCATCGTCCACCAGGCGAGCGAGCTTTGGTTCAAGGCGATCCGTCACGACATCGACGGACTGATCGCGGCGCTCCGCAGCCATGAAGCGGGACAAGCGCTGTGGCGACTCCAGCGCATCAACGCGCTCATGCGAATCGTGTCGGCCCAACTCTCGTCGCTCGAGACGCTGCCGCCGCAACACTTCGCGCAATTCCGAACGTTCCTCGGCACGTCGAGCGGATCGCAGAGTGTGCAGTTCCGCGCGATCGAAGCCGCGTCCGGGTTGCGCGACGAGCATTTCATGCATGCGCTCGAAGAGCATGGTGAGATTCCGGTGATCGTTCGTCAGGCGCTCACACGTCCCACGTTGCAGGACCTCTTTCTCCAATTGCTCGATGCTGCCGGCGTGAAGCTCGAAGACTTGTATCTTGGCCCCGGGCCGACCGTGCTGTTCTTTCTCGCCGAGGCGCTGCTCGAGTACGAACAGCAGTTTGGGCAGTGGCGATTCAAGCACGT
>JAICYT010000019.1 GCA_025934075.1 Gemmatimonadaceae bacterium | reverse complement strand
TGGCCGAGCGTCCATCAGCGCACGATAGCGCTCGTACTGGAGCTCGGCTCTCGCCTTTGCGGTTTCTGCCGAGATCTGCCCAGAGTGATCGAGCAACTTACGTCCGGTGGCGCTCAAGAACTCATCCAGCTTCGTGATCCAGTCGCGCATCGTCATCGCCTTTCGCTCGAGCGCTTGGAGCTCTGCGTATTCGATGTAGAGGCTGACGATTCGGTTCAGAACCTGGAGCTCGTCCGCTGTCAGGTAGTTCTTGGCGATGGTGACGTCGTCTTTCCGCACAATGCCGCCGGGCCGCGTCGTCCGCAGCCCCATGAACGGTCGCTCGGCGTCCGCGCGTTTGTGAATGATCTCGGCCGCGGTGTGTCCGTGCGTGGCCCAGTGCATCTTGTTCTGCACGACGGCGAAGAACTGGTGCGACACCTCGGCGTCCGGCGTGTAGTCGATGCTCGTCGCGTAGATGTCGAGGACTTTCTGGTAGAAGCGTCGCTCCGACGAGCGGATGTCGCGGATGCGCTCGAGCAGCTCGTCGAAGTAATCCGTCTGTCCTTTGCCGGGCGGATTCTTGAGGCGCTCGTCGTCCATGGTGAAGCCTTTCACCAGGTATTCGCTCAACCGGGCCGTCGCCCATTGGCGGAATTGCGTGCCTCGGTGGCTGCGGACGCGGTAGCCCACGGCGAGAATGGCCTCGAGGTTGTAGTGCTCGACCTCGCGGTTGACTTGGCGTGCGCCTTCTTGCCGAACTATCCGGAATTTCCGGATAGTTGCGTCCCGGTTCAGTTCGCCCTCGTCGAAGATGTTTATCAAGTGCTCGTTGATGGTGCGGACGTCCTTCTGAAAGAGGTCCGCGATGAGCGCTTGCGTCAGCCAGATTGTCTCGTCCTCGAAGCGGACTTGAATGCGAGTGCGTCCGTCATCGGCCTGATAGAGGATGAGAGCGCCGCCGGGTGTTGGAGATCCTGGGGCCTTGTCGCTCATACGAGCTCACCGGCGAACGCCTTCTGCAGGATTGATTGTCGGAGGCGGCTGGCGCGTTGGAGGTTGGTGGCGACCACGGCGTCCAATTCCTCAACGACGCTCAGGCGGCGCTCGACCTCGGCGACAATGCGCATCTGCTCGGCGAGCGGTGGAAGTGGAATCGACGTCATTCGTAACTGTTCGAAACTCAGATGCGGCCGTCCGGCCGAGAAATCCACCGCTTTGTAGTCCTGAACGACCCAGCCGCACGCGGCAAGTGCGCGTCGATGTCGCGACGCGCTTGCTTCTCCGGAGTCAAGTCGGACGCGGTTTCAGACGTTCTTGATCTCGCCAATCAACGCCGTGAGCGACGACTTCGCGTCGCCGAACAACATGCTCGTGCGTTTGTCGTAGAACAGCTCGTTCTCGATGCCCGCGAACCCCGCGCTCATGCCGCGCTTGAGTACGATCACCGTCTTGGCATGGTCTGCGTTGAGAATCGGCATGCCGTAAATCGGCGATGACTTATCGTTGCGCGCCGCAGGATTCACGACGTCGTTCGCTCCGATCACCAACGCAACATCCGCACGATCGAAGTCGCCGTTCACCTCGTCCATGTCGTAGAGCTTGTCGTACGGCACGTTTGCCTCGGCGAGGAGCACGTTCATGTGGCCGGGCATGCGTCCCGCGACGGGATGGACAGCGAACTTTACCTCGCCACCTCGCTTCTCGATCATCTCCGACAACTCGCGCACCGCATGCTGTGCTTGCGCGACCGCCATCCCATAGCCCGGAATCACGATGACCAGCTGCGCGTACGCCAACTGAATCGCCGCGTCCTCGGCGCTGATCGACCGAACGGTGAGACCGGCCGACGATTTTCCGCTGATCGCTGTCGTCTCGCCACCGAACGCGCCGAACAACACGTTCGTGAACGAGCGATTCATCGCCTTGCTCATCAACACCGACAGAATGAATCCCGACGCGCCGTCGAGCGAGCCGCTGATGATCAAAATCACGTTGCCGAGCGCGAAGCCGGTGGCGCACGACGCGAGACCCGAGTACGAGTTCAGCAGCGCGACGACAACCGGCATGTCCGCGCCGCCGATAGGAATCACGAGCAGGATGCCGAACAAGAACGACGCGCCGATCATCGCATAGAATGCCCACTGCTGCGTGGGATCGATGATCGTGTACACGAGCAGCCCGACGATGCCGAGGAAGAAGATCGCATTGACGAAATTCTGCCCCTTGTATGTGACGGGCTTCGACGTGATCCACTCTTGCAGCTTGCCCGCGGCGACGATCGTTCCGCCGACCGTGATCATGCCGAGCATGACCTCGAAGCCGAGCGCGGCCATCTTGACGTGCGTCGGAACTCCGCCGGCCGTGATCTCTGTGTAAAACTCGGCGACACCGACGAGTGCGGCCGCGAGCGCGCTGAGCGTCAGCGAAAGGGCGATTCGCTGCGGCATCGCCGTCATCGGCACCCACATGCCCATCGGGTATCCGATGATGATGCCCAGCACGAGCCCCGCCGCGATCCAACGGTAGTCGACGATCGTATGGTTGAGCAGCGTGCCGACGACGGCGAAGAGCATTCCGACCGCGGCCTGCTGCATTCCTCGACGTGCATTGTCGGGCCGCGTCAGGCTGCGCAGCCCGAGAATGAACAGCACCGACGCCAGCAGATAGCTGCCGGAGATGAGGGTATCGCGCATCAGTGCGTTCCGCCCTTCTCGACGGCCGCCGCGGTCTTCGTGCTGCTGCCCGATTTGAACATTCTCAACATGCGGTCGGTGATCAGGAATCCGCCGATGATGTTACTCGTCGCACACACGACGGCGACGAAGCCGAGGATCGTCGCAACGTTGTTACGCGCCCCTCCGGCGGCGATGAGCGATCCAACCAGTGAGATTCCCGAGATGGCGTTGGTTGCGGCCATCAGCGGTGTATGAAGCAGTGGCGGCACGCGCGAGATCACCATGTATCCGACGAACGCGGCCAACACGAATACGTAAAGCTCGAGGAGTTCCATTAGCGCAGCACCTTTCCTTGGTGAGTCATCATCATGGCGCCGGTGATTTCGTCGTTCGGGTCGAGCACGAGCGCGCCGTCCTGCACGAGATGCTTGAGCAGCTCGAAGATGTTTCGCCCGAACATCTGACTGGCGTGGAACGCCACCGTGCTCGCCACGTTCAGCGGCGCGAGGATCGTCACGTCGTGCACCTGGACGACTTCGCCGGGCTTCGACAGGGCGCAGTTGCCGCCCGTCTCCGCGGCGAGATCGACGATCACCGAACCGGCGCGCATCGAGAGCACCATCTCTTCGGTGATCAGCGTCGGCGCCGTTCTGCCAGGGATCTGCGCCGTTGTCACGACGAGATCCATGTCCTTGATGTGATTTCCGATCGCCGCGAGCGTCCGCGCCTGCTCATCTTCCGTCTGCGCTCGCGCATAACCACCAGCCGTCTGCGCCGACTCACTCACCAACTCGTTCGCGACGAACGATGCGCCGAGGCTCTGCACCTGCTCGCGAGCAGCCGGCCGAACGTCGAACGCGGAGACGACTCCGCCGAGTCGGCGCGCGGTCGCGATGGCCTGAAGTCCGGCGACGCCGGCGCCGATCACGAAGACTTTCGCCGGCGAGATGTTGCCGGCGGCCGTCGTCAGCATCGGCAGGAATTTGCCGAGCGTCGAGGCACCGATCAGGACGGCCTTGTAGCCGGCGACGGTGCTCTGCGACGACAGCACGTCCATCGATTGGGCGCGCGTAATTCGCGGCACCAGCTCCAGGGCGAGCGCGGTGACCTGACGCTGCGCGAGCGCAGCGCTGGTCTCGGCGCTGTGGCCGGGACGCAGCAAGGAGATCAGCGTCGTCCCATTCGGGATCCGCGCGATCTCCGCTGCACTTGGCGGCTGAACTTTGGCGACAACCTCGGCGCCGCTGAATGCCGCCGCCGCGTCGTCGAGAAGCGTGGCTCCCGATGCTTGATAAGCCTCATCACGAAATCCAGCGCGAAGACCTGCTCCGCGCTGGACCGCGACTTCGACTTTCAGCTGTTTGATCAATCGGGCGACACTATCTGGCGCAAGCGCGACGCGCTGCTCGCGCGGAGCGGTTTCCGTTGGGACGCTGATTTTCATTGAAGAGCGGTCGGGTGGCGCGGCGTGCTACCGGAGTCTAACGCGCGTCACTTGGTAAGTGCTGAGACGGCTTGATTATATGCATTTGAGGCCCGTTGGCAAATCCAGGAGTTCCTTGAAATGCTGCGGGGGAATTCCCGATGGCGGCAGCTTCGAGCGAGCCGCGGCGGAACGCCTGTCTAATCGCTGGCCGGCATGACAGTCGACATCTTCGACTGACTGGGCGACATTCCCCGTACCGCTACTCCGCTGTGACAGACGTTCGTGTTCACCGAGACGCCGTAATGCTCAAACTAGAAGGCATCATTCGACGCGTGTCGGCGGTAATGGTACTGATCGCATTGATGACGCTGAGCGCCTGTACACGCCTCCGCAGTCCGATCGCGCCGGCGGTTGGTCCGCCGCCGACGTTCATACAGTCGACGTCAGACGTGCGCGGCACGCGTTTGATCGACATCCGCGATGGAATGACGAAGGCTGTCCTGTTCAAGGCCGCGACCGACGTGCTCGCCAAGCGCTATTCGGTCGACGTGAGCGACGAGCGTGCGGGATTCCTCATGACGCCCTGGCAAGCCAGCTTCATGCGCGACGGCGCCCCCGACCTGCGCTACCGCACACGGGTCATGATCCGTTTCCTCGGGGACGATTGGAAGCAAGTCTCGGTGCGCGCGCAGGCGAACTGGCAACGCGTCGGTACGACCGATGATTGGGACGTCGGCTACGACACCCAAGTACTCGACGATGTCTCGAACGATCTCACGGCGCGCATCGGGAAGCGACAGTAGGCTCGGAGGCGCGCCCTGAAACTCAGCGCGATTCAGGCACCAACGTCGTGATCTTCCAACCGCCGTCGGTGCGCACGAGTGTCGCGCGATATTTCCGCTGCACCGAGTTGGGCTCGGCGGCGTTCTTGTTGCGATAGCTGACGTGCAGTGTGACGATCGCGTCGGCGGTGTCGCGGTGAATCATCATCGAGTCGACGTCCCGTTTTCCAACTCGAATGCCGGCCGCGCGATTGAAGAAGCCAACGAACCAGGCACGTTCCGCATCGGGCATGTTCGGAAACGCCAGTTGCACGGAGTTGATCTCCTCCGTGCCAATCGCTGTCGCAAGTCGGTCGAATGCCTGCTGAACCAGTGCCGTGTCCGAGGGTGGTGTCGGCGGCTTGAGTTGATGCAGCAGGCTCGTATCCGGTCGCGCTGGTGTCGGACGCATTGGCGTCCCCGCGGGCGTCACGACCTTCGGTGGCGCGACGGATTCCGCGGCTGCCGGCGTCGGCTGCTGGGTGACGACGCTGTCGTGACGAACGACCGCCACCGGCGCAGGCGCTTCTTGAAGTTGCGACCAGAATACCAGGCCGCTCGCCAACAGCGCCGAGCCGATCAGTGCTCCGAGACCAATGCGCCTGACGCTCATTTCCTGACGCTTCATCGGAAGCGTTGGCTGCAATGACGGATCGCTCGAGCGTGGCATGGGCGAGAGACGCGGCGCCGGCGACGGACGTCGCGCCGCCGTGAGCGTCGACGGATCCCATCCGCCCAACGTCAGCGCCGGATCGAGTTGATCGCGTGCCTCTGACGCGCTCGCGAGGCGATCCGTTGGCGACCGCGCCAGCATGTGCACGATCAACGTGTCCAAGCGTCGCGGCAGAGCTGGGTCGAAGTCGCGTACGTGCGGCGGCGTCTCGTGCAGGCGTCGCCGAATCATCTGCTCGCGCGTGTCGGCCGTGAATGCCTGCGTGCCAGTGAGCATCTGATACAAAATGCAGCCGAGGCTGTAGATGTCCGCGCGATCGTCGACTGGATCGCCGAGCAGTTGCTCCGGACTCATGTACTCCGGCGTGCCGATCACGAGGCCACTGCGCGTGAGCGCGTCTTGCGGCGATTCGGCGATTGCCTTCGCGATGCCGAAGTCCACGACCTTGGCGACCTCCTTTCCCCCCCGCGTATGGGTAAGAATGACGTTGTCGGGCTTCAGGTCGCGATGCACGATTCCGAGCTCGTGAGCGGCAGACAATCCGTCGGCGACTTGGCGTGCGATGTCGATCGCGCGGCGGGGATCGAGCGGCCCGTCGCGCGCGATCACCGTCGACAACGATTCGCCGTCGACGTACTCCATCACGAGATAGACAATCTTGTCGGCTTCACCGTAATCGAATACGGCCGCGACGTTCGGATGAAGAATTCGTGCGGCATTCGATGCTTCACGGGCGAATCGCTGCAAGGAATCCGGATCGGTGACGAGCGACGGATTCATCACCTTGATCGCGCACTGCCGCGTCATCTTTACGTGCTCGGCGAGATAGACGCGACCCATTCCGCCTTCACCGATGCGCGCCAACACGAGGTAGCGATCAGCGATCACGCGTCCAATGAGCGGATCGCCCGCGGCCTTGGGCCGCAGCGACGTTCCGTCCTTTGGACAGAACCGGTCGCCTGTCTCGTACTCGCTGCCGCATTGGGGGCAGATTTTGATGACCGCGATGGCTTCATCGGCCGCCGGCGTCGGCTGCTGCGCGAGCAACCCCGAGCCGAGAGCGCTTTCGGTAAGCGGCGCGTCGGTCACGTCGGCGGCACTGGGCGCGCTGGAGGCTGCAATCGATTCTCCCGGCGCGGTGGTGCCGGCCGGGGATTGCGTCTCGATATCGCGATCGTTGTCGCTAGCCATGATGCTGAAAGATCACTCGCCAAGAGTACGCGCGGAACGCGCGCTTTGCTACCGGATGGAGCGTGCCCGTGGTCCCGATCCTGCGCCGGATTCAGTCCGCCATGGAATCACGCTCATCATCAATCGAGTCGTCTACGCTCCGCCGATATCCGATCGGCGTCGAGATCGTACATGAGACCGACGGATCCAGACTGGCCCATGCCCGAGTCTGGGCGCCGGGACATCATTCGGTCGAGCTCGTCATTGAAGACGACCTGACCGGCAATTCCGATTCACCATTGATGGCGGAGGGAAACGGGTATTTCTCTGGATACACCCCAAACGCCAGTGTGGGAACACGATACCGGTTTCGACTGGACGGCGGCGACGCATTTCCCGACCCAGCGTCGCGCTTTCAGCCCGACGGCCCGCACGGGCCGTCGATGGTCGTCGACCCGACCGAGTTCGAGTGGACCGACGCTGATTGGCCCGGGGTGTCGATCGACGGCCAAGTGATTTACGAGATGCACGTGGGCACGTTCACCCCGGCGGGAACGTATCGATCGGCCATAGAACGGTTGCCGGACTTGGTCGATCTCGGCGTCACGGTCATCGAGATCATGCCTGTCGCCGATTTCTCCGGCGGCTTCGGATGGGGATACGATGGCGTCGATCTTTTTGCGCCGACACGCCTGTACGGAACGCCGGACGACCTTCGCGCGCTCGTCGATGCGGCGCACCGACTCGAGCTCGGCGTCATCCTCGACGTCGTCTACAACCACTTTGGTCCGGACGGCAACTATCTCGGACAGTTCTCGCCGCATTATGTCAGCAGCAAGGCGACCGAGTGGGGCAACGCGCTCAACTTCGATGGCGAGAATTCGGCGCCGGTGCGCGAGTTCATCCTCACCAACGCGCGCTATTGGATCGACGAATTTCACTTCGACGGGCTGCGTCTCGATGCCACGCAACAGATCTTCGATTCGTCGACTCCGCACATTCTCGCCGAGGTCGCTGGCTCGGTGCGAAGCGCAGCTGTTGGGCGCGACACGATCATTGTTGCCGAGAATGAGCCGCAACACGCGTCGCTCGTCCGTCCGCTCAGTGAACATGGCTGTGCGCTCGACGCACTGTGGAACGACGACTTCCATCACAGCGCGTGGGTCGCGGCCACGGGACGCAGCGAAGCGTACTACAGCGGCTATCGCGGGAACGCACAGGAATTCATTTCGGCCGCGAAGTATGGATATCTCTATCAGGGCGAGTGGTACGCGTGGCAGCACCACCGACGCGGCGAGCCGGGGCTGGATTTGCCGCCATCGACGTTCGTGACGTTCATCCAGAATCACGATCAGGTGGCGAATAGCGCCGGCGGGCTGCGGATCCATCAAGAGACCAGTGGCGGACGCCATCGCGCTCTCACGGCGCTGATGTTGCTCCTCCCGCAGACGCCGATGCTCTTTCAAGGTCAGGAGTTCGCGACGTCGAGCCCGTTTCTCTTTTTCGCCGATCACAACGGCGATCTCGCGAAGCTGGTGCGCGAGGGTCGCGGAGGTTTTCTATCACAATTCCCGAGTCTCGCCGCGGACAAGGCGAGCCACGCCGTCGATCCATCGGACACGCAGACGTTCTTGCGTTGCAAGCTCGATTGGTCCGAGCGCGAAACGCACAAGGCGACATTGGACCTCCACCGCGACCTACTTCGCATTCGTCGTGAAGACCCGGTGATTCGCGCGCGCGCGCCACGATCGCTCGATGGCGCTGTGATTTCCGATGCGGCGTTCATCCTTCGCTTTTTCGGCGAGAGAGGAGACGACCGCTTGCTCGTAGTCAACCTTGGCGCTCGCATTCACGCTGATCCTTTCGCCGAGCCGCTCGCAGCGCCTCCGTATTCGCGTGGATGGACGACCATATTCTCGACGGAATCGCCCAAGTACGGCGGATGGGGGTCTCCGCCAGTCGAGACGGTCGACGACGGGTGGTGGATCCCCGCCGAGTGTGCTGTCCTTCTCGCTCCAACGAATGCCAAGACGCCTCGTCGATAGAGTCATGCGCCGCGTCGCGCTGCCGGACGAGCGCGACGCGCGAGCCAACACGCTGCTCGATACGGAGTGGATCGTCACGAACGGCTTAGGCGGCTATTCGTCGTCGACGACGGCTGGCGTCACCACGCGGCGGTATCATGGAATCCTGGTCGCGGCGCTACCAAACCCACTTGGGCGCGTGGTGATGCTCAACCACTTGGGCGAACGGCTGGTCTTGAACGGGCATACGACTTTTCTGAATAGCGAAGAGCGCGCCGGCGGGCGGATCGATCCAGATGCGGCGGCACTCATCGCGGACGTGCGGCTCGACGCTGGCTTGCCCGTGTGGGAATATCAGTGGCAAGGTGTTCGGCTTCAGAAGAGCATCCTGATGCCGCATCAGCAGAACACCGTGCACGTCACGTATCGTCTGCTCGACGGGCCCGAGTCGACGCGTCTCGAGCTGCACCCGGCTGTTCACTTCCGTGGTTATGAGGATCCCGTAGGCAGCGACGTCAGATCGCCGTCGAATGCGCGCTACGCGATGGCGATGTCTGGTGGTTTACACGTGTTGTCGACGGAGAGCGGAGGGCTTCCGCCGCTGCGTCTCAAGATTGTCGGCGCCGACGGGCATCGCTTCATGGCCGATGAGCGTGTGACGAGTGAGTTCGTGTATCCGGTGGAAGAAAGTCGCGGCTACGAATTTCGGGGCGCGTTGTGGACGCCCGGGCATTTCGAGATCGACCTGGCCGTTGGCAGTTGTATAACGCTGATTGCGTCTACAGAGACGGAGGAAGTCATGCTCGCGCTTTCGCCGGATGAAGCAGCCCTTTGCGAACAGGAGCGTCGCCGGCGGCTGATCCTCTCGGCGGTTCCTCAGGCGCAGGACGAGATAGGCGCGGAGCTCGTGCTGGCGGCGGATCAATTCATCATCACGCCGGCTGGGCGGGTTGTCGACGCAACCCGCGCGGCGGCGATGGGGAACGAAGTGCGGACGGTGATCGCCGGCTACCACTGGTTCACCGACTGGGGACGCGACACGATGATCAGCCTCGAGGGACTGACGCTGATGACGGGCCGCCAGCGCGAGGCCGCGTTCATTCTGCGGACGTTCGCGCACTATGTTCGCGACGGGCTGATTCCGAACATGTTCCCGGACGGCAGCAACGAGGGATTGTATCACACGGCAGATGCGACGCTGTGGTTCTTCCACGCCGTCGAGCGATACGTCCGTCACACGGGCGATCAAGTCACGCTCACGCAACTACTGCCGACCATGCAGGACATCATCGAGCATCACGTGCACGGGACGGGCTTCGGCATCGGCGTCGACTCCACGGACGACTTGCTGCGACAAGGCAAGGAGGGCTACCAGCTCACCTGGATGGACGCGAAGGTCGACGGCTGGGTGGTGACACCGCGCCGAGGCAAAGCCGTGGAGATCAATGCGCTCTGGTACAATGCGCTTCGTCTGCTCCAGGGTTGGCTGACGGAGGTTCGTGGCGGCGAGGCGGCAGCCGCGATTCGTCATCGCGCCGACTGCGTGTACGAGTCGTTCAATAAGCGTTTCTGGATGCCCGACAAGGGTTATCTCTACGATGTGGTCGATGGCGAGAGCGGCGACGATCCACAATGCCGGCCCAATCAGATCTTCTCGATCTCACTCGACCATCCGGTGCTCGATCCCTCTCGGTGGGCGCCGGTGCTCGACGTCGTCGAGAGGCGCCTGCTCACGCCGGTCGGGCTTCGATCATTGGCGCCCGGTGAGCACGACTACAAAAAACGCTATTTCGGCGATCTGCGATCGCGTGACGCCGCGTATCACCAGGGAACGGCCTGGGGTTGGCTCATCGGTCCATGGGTGGACGCGTGGCTCAAGATGCATCCCGGCGATCGCGCCGGAGCTCGGCGCTTCCTCGACGGGTGTATCGCCGCGCTCGACCAATTTGGGCTCGGGACGATCGGTGAGATCTTCGACGCCGAACTTCCGTACACGCCCCGAGGCTGTATTGCGCAAGCCTGGAGCGTGGCGGAGGTTCTGCGGTGCTGGGTCAAGACGGCGCCGGACGTTACGGCGTAGTCGTTGTAATCGGTGTCGCGCTGTGTCTGATCTCGCGGCGATCGTGACGGACGTCTCGCTTGTCGGCGACGATGTCGCGCTTGTCCGTGTGCAGATCGTTGCGATCGCCTCGTACTTCGCGCAGATCGCGCCTCGCCTCGGTCTTTTCGCCAGCCTTTTTGTCTTGGCGCAGATCGCGCTTGTCGGCGCGCAGATCCCGAACGTCGGTCTTGGCGTCGCGTGTGTCGCGGACCACGTCACGATGATCGCGCCGCAAGTCGCGCAGTTGACCGTTGGTAACCGCAGTCGTGCTCTGCGCCGCGGAAACCCCAGCGGCGCCAAGCGCCAGCGCCGTACTCAAAACCAATGTTTTGATACTTGTCATATGCCCTCCAGCGGTCGGTTAGTCGATCCTGCTTCACCTTGGAGGACGGGGCCGGAGGAGGGGTGTTAATGGAAAATATTGCCGGGAGCCCCTCACCCCCATCCACTTCGGCGCCGCAGATCAACCACGTGCGCGGCGTGATGCCTGCTGTGCCACTCATACGTCGCCAATAGACCATCGAGCGTCATCGGTCCATTCTCGGGATGAATGAGCTTTTTCGAATAGTCCGCCGCCGACAGACTCCGCAGCAGTCGCACCCAGCGATCGTGGAGCATCTCGAGCATCGTGAGCGACGTTTCGACTGGAGTTGTGCGGCTGTCTTCCAGCTTCGCCCACGCAGCCTCGTCGTACGCTTTGATCGAAGGACAGTCTTCGGTCAGCGCCCACTTGAAGCGGATGTAGGCATTGAGGTGGCTGTCTGGCACGTGGTGCACGACTTGCCGAACGGTCCATCCTTCAGGGCGATACGGCGTGTCGAGCTGCGCATCATCGAGACCGCGAACGGCGGCGCGCATGTTCGACGGCGCGGCGGCGATGACGTCGATCGCCGCGCGCCGTTGCGCATCGGACAGCGTTTCGGGTCGTTGTAGACGGCCAACCGGGTAGCGGAGGTCTTCCATGGAATGGGCGCGGATGTAGCGCGGTCTGGGTGAGAACACAAACGTCCACTCGAATTCTATCGCCGTCGCAAAACGCACGAAGCCGACCGGGAACATCGCCGCTATTCTACGTATTGTCGTCGGCGGCAAACTTTGACTCGGAGACCCAACGATGGGTGGACAGACGCAACTCAGCGGCCCCGATCTCGCAGCGGGCATCGACGCCGCCAGCATCGCGGTTGGCGACAAGCTCCTCGGGCATGCGCAAGGCGAGGCGGTCCTTCTTGCACGAGTCGGCGACGAGTACGTCGCGATCGGCGCGAGCTGCACCCACTATGGAGGCCCGCTCGCCGAAGGCGTGATCGATGGCGACACGGTCCGATGTCCATGGCATCACGCGTGTTTCAACCTGCGTACCGGAGAGGCGCTGCGCGCGCCGGCGTTGTCGCCGGTCGCATGCTGGAAAACGGAACGCCGCGGCGAAAAAATCTTCGTCACCACCAAGGTCGAGCGCGATCCGTTGACGCCGAGCTTCCCGCTGACGACCGACAAGTCGCGTGTGAGGCGCGACGTGGTGATCGTCGGCGCCGGCGCGGCTGGATCGGCCGCCGCCGAAATGCTACGCCGATGCGGCTTCGACGGCCGCATCACGATCGTCGACAACGATGCCGGGTCGCCGTATGATCGCCCGAACCTCTCGAAAGACTATCTCGCGGGGAACGCTCCGGAGGAGTGGATCCCGCTTCGCCCCGAGGGGTTCTACGCCCAGCACAAGATCGATGTCGTGCGTGGACGCGCATCGCGTCTCGACGTCAGCGCCAAGACGCTCGACGTCGACGGCCGCTCGATCCCTTACGACGCGCTCCTGTTGGCCACCGGCGCCGACCCGGTGCGGCTCGAGATGCCGGGCGGCGATCTGCCGCACGTGCACTACCTGCGCACATTGGTCGATAGTCGTTCAATCATCCAAGCGGCCAAGAACGCAAAGCGCGCCGTCGTCATCGGGTCGAGCTTCATTGGGCTCGAAGTTGCGGCTTCGTTACGCGCGCGGAGCATTGAGGTTCACGTCGTCGCACCGGACAAAATTCCGCTCGAGCGGGTTCTCGGCGAATACCTCGGCAAGTTCGTTCGCTCGCTGCACGAAGAGAAAGGTGTAACGTTCCACTTGGAGCACACAGTGAAGCGCGTCGAGGCAAACCATGTCGTTCTCGACGACGGCGCGCGCATCGACGCCGATCTCGTCGTGATCGGCGTGGGCGTACGTCCGCGTCTCGACCTCGCCGAGTCCGCGGGTTTCGCGATGGACCGCGGCATTGCCGTCAACGAGTTTCTCGAGACGAGTGTGCCCGGCGTGTATGCGGCCGGCGACATCGCTCGCTGGCCCGACCCGCACAGCGGCGAGCGAATCCGCGTCGAGCACTGGGTCGTCGCTCAGCGACAGGGCCAAACAGCAGCGCGCAACATACTCGGCGCACGACAACGGTTCGATTACGTGCCGTTCTTCTGGAGCGCGCACTACGACGTGAGCTTCAATTACGTGGGGCACGCGGAAAAGTGGGATCGGACAGAGGTCGACGGCGACGCGACCAAGCACGACGTCGCCGTTCGATTGATGCGGGGGGAGCAATTGCTCGCGCTCGTCACGCTGTTCCGCGACCAGGAGAGTCTCGAAACGGAGCTGGAGATGGAAAAAGGGAGGTAGGGCCGCATTGCCTGTTGACAACCGCCAGTAGATAAAATATTCTCTCTCGGAGAGAAGATCTTATCCGCCGGCACATAGCTCAGCGTCCATGGCCCGTTCGATCCCTCAAGCAACGCATCTCAGCCGTCGCGAGCGGCAGATCATGGACGTCGTCTACCGCCGCGGCCAAGCCACGGCGGCGGAGATTCGCGATCAGCTTCCTGATCCGCCGGTCGCGGCCGCGGTTCGCACGCTGCTTCGCATTCTCGAGGAAAAGGGTCATCTTCGCCACGAGAAGGACGGGCCGCGCCATATCTACTACCCGACGACTCCGCGCAGTGTCGCGCAGCGTTCGGCGGTGCGCCACCTGATCGGAACCTTCTTCAACGGGTCCCGCGCCGCTGCGATCGCCGCGCTCGTCGACGAAACCGAGCGGCCGTTGTCGACCGAGGAGCGTGCCGAGCTCGCGGGAGTCATCCGCCGGCTGCGCGCCGAGGGGAAATAGCATGACACCGATCGTCGAGACTGCGCTGCTGACGCCGGCCGATAGTGCGCGAGCGGTGTCGACGGTGTACACAGCGTCGTTGTTGGCGATCTTGCCGTTGGTGCTGGCGATCACCGCGGCGCTCGCCCTGCGGCGTCGGAGCGCCGAAGGTCGTGCGCTGGTGTGGCGTTCGGCAATAATTGCGCTACTGCTCGTCTATGTCGGTCGTCAGCTCTCGTTCCATTGGATGGATTGGACGCTCCCGTCGGCACTTGCGACCCCGCTCGTCGCGCTCGGACGCGTGCAGGTCGCGAGCGGGGACATGCAGTCGGCGCTCGTCAACTCGAACCGATCGGTGTTCGGCATTGTGACGGTCATCAGGTTGCTGCTGATGGCATACCTGTGCGGCGTCGTCATTGTGTTGATACCAACGCTCGTTGCTTCGCTTCGACTTCGACGTACGATTGCGGGCGCCTTCGCCCTCACGGACGAATCTTGGCTGCGCCCGCTCGACGATGCGCAGCGCTCACTCGGAGTCAGTCGTCAGGTTCGACTATTCGCGAGCGCCGACGTCGCCGTGCCGATGACGATGGGATTCCTCCGGCCGGTGGTCGCGCTGCCATCGTCGGCCGAGCATTGGGACGCTTCGCGGCGACGGATCGCGTTGATGCATGAGCTCGCGCATGTGCGCGCCGGCGACTGGCTCTTCAATCTCGCCGGCAGGATCGTCTGCGCGCTGTACTGGTTTCATCCAGGCGTGTGGTGGATTGCGCGGCGTCTACATGACGACTGTGAGCTCGCCTGTGACGATCATGTGATCGAATCCGGCGTACGGCGAAGCGAATACGCGGAACTGCTCATGGACGCGGCGGAGCGGCTCGTTCGCGGCGCGCAGATTCCCGCCACTTGCGCGCTGGCCCTCGCCGAATGTCGCGGACTGCGGGCGCGTCTCGCGGCGATTGTGGACGTCGGGCATGTGACGAGACCATTGGCGCAGCGGTGGACTACGGTGGCGACGTTGGCGACGCTGATCGTCGCGGCTCCAATGAGCGCGGTTCGTCTATCGCCGACGCGCGACGTGCTGACGATGCTCGTCCAAGACGCACAATGGGAATCCCGCGCGTATGCGGTGCTTGGTCTGGCGCAGCGACAGGATTCTGTCGCGGTCGCGCGCTCGGTCGCGGAACGCGATCCCAATCCGCGCGTTCGTGCGTGGGCGCGCTACGCGCTTGGTGGTGACGCCGAGCGGGTTCAGCTCCGCGCGGTCCTCAACGAGCAGTAGAGCGCTCGATCCTCTGACCGACGACACGGGAAATGCAGATGCACGTCTTGCGACGGACCAAAGAGACAAAAATTTCTCTCGCAGTCACAGCGGTGATTGTCCTCGCGCTGGGATTCGCCGATCTCGCGCGAGGCGGGACCACAGCCTCTGCATTTCTGCTCGCCATCGCCTACTGCGTGCTCATTCCGCTCGCGATTTGGTATTGGGCCCCTCGACGCGCGACGGATGCGTTGGAGCCGGACGCGCCGTCGTATACGGCGGCGGCGATCGTCGCGGCGTGTGTGCTGGCGCTCTATCTCGTCACGATGGCGCCGTCGACGGCCATGTGGGATACGAGCGAGTATATCGCCGCCGCATACAGCTTCGGCCTACCGCACCCTCCAGGCAATCCATTCTTC
This sequence comes from Gemmatimonadaceae bacterium, assembly GCA_025934075.1. Taxonomy (GTDB): domain Bacteria; phylum Gemmatimonadota; class Gemmatimonadetes; order Gemmatimonadales; family Gemmatimonadaceae; genus JAQBQB01. The sequence goes on along the minus strand of JAICYT010000019.1, from coordinate 15,480 downwards.
GTCATCGTCGGACATTTGTTCTCGTTGTTGCCGATCGCGGGCAACGTCGCGGCTCGCGTGAACGTTCTCGCTGCGATCTGCAGTGCCGTCTCGGCGGGCGTCTGGTTCTTGATCGCCGAACGAGTGTTGCTCGCCGGAGGCCTTGGACGAGTGCAGCGCACTGCTGGCGCAGTCACCGCCGCGATCATTGGCGCGACGGCATTCACGGTGTGGAACCAATCCGTGGTGAACGAAAAAGTGTATACGGTGTCGCTCGCCGGGATCGCGCTGGTATCGTGGCTGGCGGTGCGCTGGTCGGCGCGACCCGATGCTCCAGGCGCCGGCACGATGCTCGTCATGATCGCCTATTTGTGCGGGCTCGGCTACGCGAATCACATGGCGGGAATGCTTCCGGCTCTCGCCGTCGGCGTCGTCGTGCTCGTACGACGCCCGGCAACGTTGCTGCGCGGAAAACTGTTGCTCGCGTGCGTCGCCGCGCTCGTTGTCGGACTCACGCCGTTCGCCACGCAACCGCTTCGCGCTGCGTATTTCCCCGCGCTCAACGAAGGCGAGCCAACCGCCTGCCGCACGAAGATCGAGTTGTCATGCACCTTCTCGAGAAAGACGCTCGACGCATTCGAGTACAATTTCAATCGCGGCCAGTATGGGAAGCCCGACCTGAGCGATCGTCAGGCGTCGTTCGGCGACCAGATCGGCATGTGGTGGATGTACTTCAAATGGCAGTGGCTGCGCGATCCGAAGTTCCAGCATCCATTCACCCAGGCGCTTCTCGCCGCGGCGTTTCTCGTCCTCGGGCTTCTGGGCGCGTGGACGCATTATCAGCGAGACCGTCGGTCCTTCTGGTATTTCGGGACGTTGATGTTCACGATGACGCTGCTGCTCATCTACTACCTCAACTTCAAGCTCGGCGGTTCACAAGATCCGGGGTCGCCGCAACCGCACGAAGTTCGCGATCGCGACTACTTCTTCATCTGGAGCTACTCGGCGTGGGGCGTGTGGGCGGCGCTCGGTCTCGTGTATGTCTGGGAGTCGGTCGCGTCGATGTTCGCGAGCGAGACCGTAAAGCCCGGGCGACGATCGGCCGCGATGCCGACGCGCAGAAGTTGGATGTATGCGTCGCCTACGTTGTTGCTCGCGGCAGTTCCGCTCTTCGGCAACTGGAGCTCGGCATCGCGTGCCAATCATCATGCGACGCGAGATGTCGCGGCCGACTTGCTCAACTCGGTCGAGCCGTATGGAGTGCTGGTCACCGTCGGCGACAATGACACTTTTCCTCTTTGGTACGCGCAGGAGGTCGAGGGTATTCGTCGCGACGTCGTCGTCGCGTGCACGTCATTGCTCAACACAGATTGGTATGTGCGTCAGATCATCCGCCGCCCGATCTACGACTACGATGTGGCCAAAGGACCGGCCATTTACCGGAACACGCGATGGGTGAAACCCGCGACGCCGCCCATTCACATGACGTTAGACGAAGCTGACGCCGTTCCCGCGTACTACGAGCTTCGCGGGCCAACGCCGTTCAGCACGCACGATCTGCACGTCACGATCGACCCGCGTCAGCTCGAGTACGGTGTGTTGCAGCGCGCCGACGCATTCGTGATGCGGATGATTCAGGACTCGTGGCCAGACCGACCGATCTACTTCGCGCGGTCAGCCGGCGGGTACCCGCGGTCATTGGGATTGGGGAACAATGTGTTGACGCAGGGCTTGGCCTCGAAGGTGTTCGTGCCTCCGACCACGGCGAGTCGCGACACGATGTTCGTCGAGGGCGACGGATGGTTCGACGTCGCTCGCACGGAGAGATTGTGGAAGGAGGTGTTCGTCGGACATCAATCTATCGTGAAGGAAGGGCAGTGGATCGACAGACCGTCGGTCAGCATGCCGTCGCTCTACATCTTCACTGGCGCCGAGTTGGCGGATGCGCTCAAGGTTCAGGGGAAGGTGGCGGAGGCGAACGCAGTGTTCTCGACGACGAAGCAGGTTGCGCAAGCGACGGATCTCAGCACGATGATCCGCGGCGTCGAAGAAGAGTTTCGCGCGCCGCGCCCGGCCGCTGGCGATTCATCCGGCGTGACGCTGCGCATCAATGCTGCCGATCAGCCAAAGACGCAAAGCTCTGAACCTACCGTTCGGACGCGAAAGCCGTGACTACAGCCCCTGATAGAATCGCAAACCGGTCGTACCACGCCTGAATCCGGCGGCGCGGAATGCGTCCGCATATCGGCTGCCGCTGGCGGGCTGACCATCGATGGTCTCGACGATGACGTCACGACTCGTCCGCGCGGCGAGGTGCGATGCGAGCGCCTGCGCAGCACGGATTGCAACGCTGTCAGCAGTGTCTGGCCGGACGGTCACGCGCGCGCCGCGACGTTCAGCGATCATCACCGCTACACCGTCCATCGTCACGAGCAATGATCCGCGACCACGCGCGCGTATGAATGGATCGCGTGCTGGATCCTGTGGCATCGGCAGAGTGAAGACGTTCGCGGGATCACTCGCGGTCAACACCACCGGCGCCGCACCTTCGCTCGACGCAACGCTCCGCAGCATCTCCACCGCCTCGGGCAGGGCGAACTGCGCGCCTGAGAGTCCGCGCACGAAATATCCGCGTCGTACCTCGCCGCGGAATTCGAGACGTTTGAGCTCCCGGTAGATTGCGCGCCAGCCAATCACCGGACGCTCTCGACGCCACATCTCCCGCGCGACGATGCCGTATCGGTCGAGCCATTGTCGTGCGATCATCTCGGCCCATGCACTTTCATCGACCTCGGGGCCGAGCACTCGTGGGACGCGCACGAGCGACCAGCGTCCCGGCCAATTGGTCGGCTCGGCGCCTTCTTGATCTGGGCGATGCCAGCGCGGAAGTCGACGTAAGTTCGGGCGGCGCTGCACGACATATCTATTTGCGGACGGTGTGAAATCCGCAGGCAGCCATCGTGTTGGATCGGGCTGCGTCCGATCGCGCGGCGAGACCATCGGTCGCCAGCGCACGACGAGTCGCAGCGACTCGATCGTGTCGTTGGTGACGAGTCCCGCGCCGACGAGCTCGCGCAGCGCGTCGCGAAGATTGCGCGATGTGAAGGCCGCCCCGGCCAACAGCTCATCGAAAAACGATGCGCCCTCACGTTCGAGAACGCCGAGTATGAGCGTTGCGTGCTCGCTGAGCGGTTGCGTTTCAACCGTCGAGATCCAAGCGCGCGCGGTGCCGCGCCGCAAAAACCGAATCGTCGCAAGATTGCCTGCTTCAGCCCCTTTCGCCGTGGCGACGCCGCCCACCCAGATCATCTCGCCTGACGTCATCAGCCGCGAAAGCACATCGGGATCGTAGTCGTCGATGCGCGCTGGAAAATATTCGCGCTCCCACTGATCGGCGGGGCGCGACAAGCCGTACATCTGGCGAACGACGCGAACAGTGCCATCGTCGCCGCCCAGCCGCGTCGAAGGGTCGACGTGCTGCCATCGCTGCACGAAGCTCGAGAAGCGACTCAGGTCGACCGCTTCGATTTGCTTGCGCGCTTGCGCGAGCTCGCGACGTCGCGCCTGCTCGAGCAGACGCCGCGTGCACCACCGAATTGTCGTCGCATCGCCGCCGAACGTGCCGCGCACGAGTTTCCCCGCACGCGCCCATTCTTCGAGACGATCGCGGACCCATTCGCGATCGAAATCGTAACGCGCGAGCACGTCGTCGACCGATATGGGGCCAACGAGCGAGATCAGGCGCACGAGCAGATCGCGGCGAGCCGCGAGCGCCGTCACTGCCGGACGAAGCAACGATTCGGGAATCACATCGGCAGCTGCGCGCGGACCCAGATCGACGCCCGCGTGAACCGTCGCCAATGTGTCGACGCCAAACGCCGCGGCGTAGCGGGGATAGTTCTCGGTGAGAATGATGCGACGGTCCGCCCTCCCCGTACCCGTGGGGACGTCGATTGCGATTGCCCGGCCTCGTTCGAGCAGTTCGAGCAGCGGGTCGCCGCGACGTCCTTCGTCAATCGTCGCCACTCGATCGCGAACTGCCTCGAGCGGCAAGTCGCCGGCACGATCCACGAGCGCCGCCAGCTCGTCAGTGGTGCGCGCGCGCGCACCCGGCGCTGTTCCACGCCGCCGCGCAAGCATCGCTTCCAGCACCGTTATCGTCGACTCGTCGGCCCCTTCGCCTCCCATCAACTCGTCGAGCAAGGCGCGATCGAGCGACAGCAATGCCGCGCGCTGCTCGGCGCGCGGTGCGTCGTCCGCGTACATCCAATCCATGACGAAACCGAATTGGAGTGATGCGGCGAATGGCGAGGGCACTTCGGTCTCGACCGACCGCAACGCGATCACTCCAACGGCGAGATCATTGAGCACGCGCGAGAGCGCTGGCATGTCGAACGCGTCCTGCAGCACGTCGCGGTACGTCTCGACGAGAATCGGAAACGACGGAAACTCCTGAACGGCTTGCAATAGGTCGAGCGCTTTGAGACGCTGCAGCCAGAGCGGCATGCGTCGCCGGGGGTTGCCGCGCGGAAGCAGCAGCGCACGCGCGGCGTTCATTCGGAATCGCGCGCCGAACAGCGACGACGAGCCCACTTCCTCCAGCACGCGACGCTCGGCTTCCGGTGCCGTGACTTGGCGAAGCAATGCGACCGGCAGCCATTCGCGCAAGCTCGGCAGACGCAGCATGATGCCGTCGTCGGTCGTCTGCACCTGAATCTCGAATGGTGTGTCGCGGTTTGGCCCGGCCTTTTCCGCCAACCACTCGCGAACGCGATTGGCGAGCGCCATGCCCCACGGCGCGTTGACTCGTCCACCGAACGGCGCGTGCAGGACAACGCGTACCGATTCGGTCTCGTCCCGGAATTGTTCGACGATGAGCGTATGCTCATCGGGAACGCCGCCGACTGCCGCACGCTGTTGCTGCACGTACTCGGCGAGGGAAGCCGTTGTGGCCTCGTCGGCCTGATAGCGACCCGCGAGCAGCGCGAGTTGCTCGGCGGTGCGAACCGCATCGAGCTCGCGGCGCAGTTCTCCGATGCGCGGCGCGAGATGTGAGGATCGCGCCGCGTACTCGCCGTGCCAGAACGGCATTCGTGCCGGTGCACCGGGCGCCGGCGTGACAATCACCCGATCGTGTTCGATCGCATTGACCCGCCAAGTCGATGAGCCGAGTTGGAAGACGTCGCCGATGCGCGTCTCGTGGACGAATTCTTCGTCGAGCTCGCCGAGTCGGGTGCGATCGGGAAGATTGACGGTGTACAGGCCGCGATCGGGGATCGTGCCGCCGGAAATGACGGCGACCATGCGTGATCCGCGCGATGCCATGAGCGTGTCGGTGACGCGATCCCAACTCAGGCGCGCGTCGAGCTCCGCGGCGATGTCCGATGGATATTTGCCCGACAGCATCGCCAATACCTCGTCGAACGCACTGCGCGTGAGTGCGTGGTATGGATATGCTTGGCGAACGAGGTCGAAGAGCGCCGCACTCGTCCAATCGTCATCGATCGAGACGATGGCGACGACGACTTGCGCGAGCACGTCGAGCGCGTTCTGCACGATGCGCGTCGGCTCGACGTCGCCGTCGAGCATCGCTCGGACGACCGCGAGGAGCTCCATCGCATCGTCGCGAAACGTCGGGATGAATACGCCGCGACTGATCGCGTCGAGCGAGTGGCCGGCCCGTCCAACACGTTGCAATCCGTTCGCGACACGCTTGGGCGATTGGAGCTGCAGGACGAGATCGACCGAACCGATGTCGATGCCTAGCTCGAGCGAGCTCGTACTCACGAGCGCGCGAAGCGATCCGGCCTTTAGAGATTGCTCGAGCGTCAGCCGCCGCTCGCGCGAGAGCGATCCATGATAGGGCAGCGCGAGCTCCTCGCCCGCGAGCGCATTGATGCGCGCCGCCATCTTCTCGGCCTGCGCGCGATTGTTGACGAAGACCAGCGTCGTTCGCGCGCTGCGCATGTATTGCACGACGAGCGGCGTGATCGACGACCAGATCGTCCCCCCGACGTGCGCGAGGTCGTCGACGGGCGATTTGACAGAGAGCGCGAGCGTCTTGACGAGACCACAATCGATAATGTGGCAGTGACGGGAATTCAGGGTGGAGGGAAGGGTGGCGCCTTCGTCGTCCAACGGCATAGAAGTGCCTTCGGCGTCCAACAGCGGAGTTGAAGCATCCGATGCAGTCATGAGGCGTGGAGCGGCGCGCACGTCCGCTACACCCTCCACCCTCACCCCGCCGCCCTGCCTCCCGATTCCCACCAGGAACTTCGCAATCTCCTCGAGCGGCCTTTGCGTCGCCGACAGTCCAATTCTCTGCGGTGGACGCTCGCACAACCGCTCGAGTCGCTCGAGCGTCAACGCCAAGTGAGCGCCCCGTTTGGTGCCGGCGATCGCGTGGATTTCGTCGACGATCACCGCGCGCACGCCGCTGAACATTCCGCGGCCGCGGACGGTCGTCAGCATGATGTGCAATGATTCGGGCGTCGTAATGAGAATGTGTGGCGACTTCCGGATCATCCGCGCGCGCGCCGATGCCGGCGTGTCGCCGGTGCGCACCGCGACCCGGATCTCCGGAAACTTTTTGCCGGCGGCGGTGAAACGCTCGCGCAAGTCGCTGAGCGGACGCTCGAGATTGCGCTGAATGTCGTTGTTCAGCGCCTTGAGCGGCGAGATGTAGAGAATTTGCACCGCGTTGGCCAACGGCTCCCGCGCACCGTCGACGATGAGCTGATTCAGCTCCCAGAGAAATGCGGTGAGCGTCTTACCGGTGCCGGTCGGCGCGAGGATGAGGGTGTGTCCACCAGTCGCGATGGCTGGCCATCCCTCCCGCTGCGGCGCACTTGGCGCGCCCAAGGTCTCGCGAAACCAAGCGCGGACCAGCGGGTGAAAGGGTTTCAGTGCTGGCGGAATCCTCGGAGCCATGCAACAAATGAAGCAGGGTGGAGGGTTGAGGCGGGAGGGCGGACGGAGGGGAGGTGCGCGGCGCCCCCCGCCGCTTCCAAACATTGATAGTGCCAGTGGCAGTTGAGGTGAATACACAAGTGGCGCGCAAAGCGCGCCACTATCCTGCCGTCAACCCTCTACCCTGCTCTAGAGTACGAGTGCTGAGCTCAACGTGAGCTTCATCGCCGCGCCCGCCGGCAAACATCCTTCCCACTTTTGTCCCGCCCTCGCGGCTGCCGCGCCAGTCGCTGCACCGGCAGCCGCGCCAATCACTGTGCCCTTCGTGTTATGGCCAAGGATCTGACCGATCAGTGCGCCAGCGATCGCCCCACCAATCACCTTGTTGCGATCCGCATTCGGGTCGCCGGCGACCTTCGTCTTCTCGAGTGGCGTGAGTGGCGTGACCTCGGCGGCGACGTTGTAGGTCTTGTCGTTCACGACGACCGAGCGGACACGAAACGTGATCTGCGCGTTCTGGCCGTTGTCGCCCGGGCTCACCGATGCCACCTCGAGCACAACGGATGACCCGGCGGGAATCACCGCGCCGTTGGCGCCCGTCACTGCTTCGTTCACCGTCGCGACCAGCTTGTCACCCGGAAGATTGGTGCTCGTGCAAACCTTCGAGCCGCTCGTCAAGGCGAAGCCGCTGCCCGCGCCGATGGATGCCGGCGCAGGAGCCGGCGCCTCGGCGGGCGCCGGCGGTGGCGTTGGCGCCATCACGAATGGCGTCTGCACAGGCTGGGGCGCCGGGGTCTGAACGACAGGGCGCGGTGTTTGACGCTTGGGTTGTTTCGCTGTATGTGTGCGGACCGGTGCGGGCGGCGCTTGTTCGACTCGCTTTGCGGGCGTCGGCGTCGGAGCAACCGTGGTATCCTGGAACGTCGGCTGGGCGGCGGGCTGAGAGCTCGCGAGCGCAAGATCGCGCGCAAGGTCGGAATCGGCCGCGGCACGAGCATTCGCTGCTTTGTCGCCGCATGCGGTCGCGGCGACGAGTGCAACACCAATCGCGCAGGCGCGAACGATCTGGGCGCGCGCCGTTTTCGGCACAAGGTTCTTCATGGGATCTCCGGCAGTTCTGACCGTCAGTTTGACGTGCTGTTGTACCCGGGCGTTACGGTTCGGTTCGAACGCCCTCTACAACAACACCCCAACCGTCCTGATCTCTGACGCGTTCCCTGCCGGGACCTCCAGGGGCAAGTACACGGAGAACGTACTTCCTTCGCCGTACGTGCTCTTTACCGTGACTGACCCGCCAAGCCGCTCGAGCAGCTTGCGCGTGATGCTCAGGCCCAGTCCGGTGCCGCCAAACTCGCGGGTGCGCGACTGATCCACTTGACGGAAGTCTTCCCAGATGGCCTGAAGATCGGATTGCCGGATGCCGATCCCTGTGTCGACGACGTCGATACGAACGCCGCCCGTCGCACAGCGCGCCTGGATGACGACGCTTCCCTTGTTCGTGAACTTCACCGCGTTCGACAACAGGTTGAGCAGCACCTGCTTGATCTTCGTCCGATCGCTGTGAATCACCGGACAATCTGACGCGGCGTCGATCATGAAGTCGAGCTGCTTCTTGCGCACCATCGGTTCGATCTGTTGCGTGACCTCGAGAATGACTTCGCGCAGCGACACTTCCTCGATGTGCAGCGGCATTTTCCCCGCTTCAATCTTTGCGAGATCGAGAATGTCGTTGATCAACGCGAGCAGATGCTCGGCGGCCGCACGCCCGCGCGACAACGCGTCGCGCTGCTTGGGATTCACGTCGCCGAGTACGCCGTCGAGCAGCAACGCCGAGTAGCCGATCAAGGCGTTGATTGGCGTGCGGAGCTCGTGGGACATGCTCGCCAGGAATTCCGACTTGAGCTTGTTCGCGCGCTCGACTTCCTGCGACTGCCACTGGAGTCGCGCGTTCTGTTCGGCCAGGTCGGCGGTCGCTTCACGAATGCGTTGTTCGAGCTCGCTGTTCAGCCGCTTGAGCGCTTCGTATAGCCGCTCATTCTCCGCTTGCTTTGTCAGGTCGTGCAGCACGGAGACGATCGCAATTGGCTCGCCGCGCTCGTTCTTCACCTTGCCCGACACGACTTCGACCGGCAACTCCATTCCGGTGCGTGGATAGATCAGGGACATCCGCTCACGACGCGAGTCGTCGTCGAGCAAAGCGAACTCGGAAATGAATGACGTGAACTTCGTGTCGTTGCCCCGGACCGCTGCGACCTCGCGCCGGCTGCGCACCTCCGACTCGGTGATTTGGAACAGCTGCTCGGCCTGATCGTTCATCAAGATGATGTTCGATCGTTCGTCGGTCACGAGAATCGGGTCGGCGACGTTCTCGAGGATGAGGTTGAGCCGATCGCGCTCGCCGCGGACCGTGACTTCGCCTTGACGTACACGCTGCACTTGTCGCTCGAGCTCATTCGCCGCGCGGCGCAAGTCCGTGACGTCGCGCAACACCGAAAGCACGGCGTCTTCGGGACCCACGCGTTCGCCCAACGGGTGCGCGAGCACCTCGAACAACAGGTCGGTGCCTTCGTCGGGATCGACGAGATTGAGCTCGCGCTGGCCGGACTGATGTCCGCCGGTCATCGCGGCCTTCGACAAGAACGACGTGAACAACAAGTTGTTCAACTCGATCGCGCGGCGGCGCCCAGCGGAGTCGTCGTCGCGAACGTGCAGCAGACGTTCGGCGCGATAGTTCTGCGCGATGATGTCGTTCGCCGCGTTTGTGATGACGACTGGATCGGGCAGCGAGTCGACCATCAGTGTCAGACGCTCGCGCTGCTGTGTGAGCGCGTCGGCGCGATCGCGTGCTTCCTCGAGTGACGCAAGCCGCGCGATGACCGGGCTGGCCAGCGCCACGAAGTCTGTCGCTTCCTCGATCACCGTTTGATCGAGCGGGCCTTGCAGCAGGATGATTCCGGCGGGCGCGATTCCGAGTCGCTGTTGGCCGATGTGCAGCAGCTCGACCGACGGCGACGAGATGAGCTCCTCGGCGCGCTGCGCGTTCATCGTCTCCGGCGCACCGCGGAAACGCGGTTGCGACATCGGTACGCTGACCCACGGGACGATCGACGCCAGCGCTCGCTGCGGCAGCGGTTCGTCAGATCGCGCGGACGAAAGCGACAGCGCGCTGATGATGAGAGGACTCGAAAGATCGCCGATGGGAATGCTGACCGCCGGCTGCTCGTCGGCGCCTATGCTGCCAGCGAACGTCAGATTCTCCTGCGGCGTATCGATGCGCAACATCAGGGCGCGCGGCGCAGCAGTGATCTCGGCCAACTGCGTCAGCAGGTAGGAGGCGGCCGCTGCGAAATCCGGCGCCTCCGCCAGGGCGGAAAGGAGACCGGCAACAGCTCGGTCTCCGAGCACTGCCATGCTACACCAATCCCAGCACGTCAGGCATTTCGCTCAGCGAGCTGCCGCCGGAGGTCCGCGTTTTCACGCTGCATGCGTTCGAGCTCGTCGCCGCCGCCGGCGCCGACTTCGCGCGGGCGCGAGATCGGAGACGTGATGCCGACCGCTTCGGAGTACTTGAGGTATGTGTCGATCGACGCAACCACGATGCGGGCTTCGACGGTCACCAGGTCGATACCGACCAGTGAGACGCGAACCCACGCGTCGATCACAATACCTTTATCGAGTACGCGATCGAGTACGTCAATGAGAGAACTGCCGCTCGGCGTGCGTTCGACAGCCATGTTCTTCCGTCCTTTGAGCTAGAGTCCAGAGAGGCGAGATGCGCTCACTACGAACCGATCACGATTTGCGAGAGGACTTCGGCTGCGGTACCACAGCGGCCTGCGACGTCGCCGCAAGCCGGGTCAACTGATCTTCGATCCGAGCGAGTCGCGCCTCCACCTCGGCGTTGCTCGGCAATGCGGCGGCGGCCGCCATGTTGAGTCTCGGATCGTTGCGCCACCAATTCAGGCCAATCTGTTCCGCTTTATCGATCGAGCAAATGAGAAGCCGGACCTGAATGGTCAGCAGCTCCACGTTCGCCAGATTGATCTTGATGTCACCGGCGATCACGAGGCCTTTGTCCAACACGCGGTCGAGGATGTCGACCAAGCCGTGCGTTCGCGTCGGGTTTACGAGCTCGGGCATGAAAATAGGTTGCTAGTTACTGTTGCTAGTTGACGGAACTCAGTCCGCCGCGTTGCTCGCCGCTGCTAGTACTTCCCAACTGGCAACTAGCAACTACCTGAGTCGTCCCAACGGTCCGAGGTCGATGTTCAGATCCTCGTCGGTCAGGCCGAAGACCGTCTTCAGCTCATCCATGCGATGATTCAATTTGAACAACGCCAAGCCCAGCCGTTCGATCTCCGCATCGCTCAATGTGCCGCCATCCATGCGGCGAATTGCCTGATGCTCGAGCACTTCGCGTAGCAGTTCTATCACGGTCAGCACGAGTCGCGCAAGTCCCTGCTCGACGCGCTCCGGATCGGCGTTGATGTGCTCCGGAAGCGCGCGCGCGATCGCGTGCAGCGCCGCCGTAGCCGCCTCGTTGCTTTCGTCGTCCGAGGTGCTGTCCGCTTCAGTGGGTTCGAGCATGGATCAGTCCGCCAGATTCATGCCGTGGGCGCCACCGGACTCGCCGAGCGCGCAGAAACTGTATGGTGCGCGAGGTCCGATGAGCAAAAAACGGAACTCGGGGTCGGGAGAGACGTCGGAGATCGCACTCTTGTAATCGGCGACAGCTTCCCGTGGGATCAGATGAGACACGGTCCTGAAGGGCAACCGTGTGAGCTGCTCGTGCACGGCGGCACGGTGCACGAATGGTTTGGCCGCGGCGTTCAATGCATTCGCGACCTTGTCAATTGCGCTTCGGAGCGCTCCCGTGGCGGCCTCTCGCGCCTGGAGTGTCTCGAGATACCGGCGACCGATGCCTATCGCCGACGGGTCGACCATTTCCGGGATCACCGGTTGGAGATCGCGCAGCATGCGGCGCGTCGACGGAGTGATGATGAGCGTCATCTCGACGAAGCCCTGAATGGTCGACAACAACGTTTCGACCGACGTCGCGCGACTCGAGAGCGCGGCGCGGCACGCGTCATCGTCCTTGAATCGCTGTCCGAATCGCGCGGGCACGGGCGTCGTCCCAGTTTCCAACGCCGCCTCGACGACGGCGTCGTGCGCGCGGACGCCTTCGACGGAAACACCCAACGCACGGCGCACGTCGCTGACCCACGCGACAATGCCGTCGACGGGCAGCGCGCGGACGCGAGCGCCGGCCAAACCGCTCAGCCCAGCGGGCAACGAGCCGCGCATTTGGTGTGGCAAGACGCAGTACAAGTGCGTGCTCATGATTCGCCTTGTCCAGGTGTGATCGATCGCATGGTGTGATCGACGCCACGACGCATCGCTGTCTCCACCGACGTCAGCAACAACCGCAGGTCCAACACCAGCAAGTCGATATCGGCGACCGAGATCGTCACCGATCCCCCAATGACGACGCCCTTATCGAGCACGTGATTCAGGAGATCGCCCAACACCAGCTCCTCAGTGTCGATCTCGTCGTCGTCATTTGTCGTCATTTACTGTCGTTTGTCGTCAGCGGCTCGTTCACGAAATGGTACGGTGGCCAAGGCCCAGTAAAATCGAACCGGAAGCCGTGCGGGCCGTGACGCGCCACGAGCGACGTAAGCGTTCTTTGCAACGCCTCGAACTGATGAGGCGCGACCAGGAACGCGGCGTTGAGCACCATTGTTCCGCGCGTTGCCGCCTCGGCGTCGGCGGCACGCGGAATGGGCGAGCGAACGACCCTCAACGCATGGGTTGTGAGCTCGACCATGATCTCATCGACGATGCGCTGACTCAACGATCGAACCTCGGACTTCTTTTCTCCCTCGAGCTTTCGCTCGAGCAGATAACGCTGACCAGGCGATGCCGCTTCCGCCGTCTTTGCCATCTCACTCAACCGCGGGCTGAGCGACGTCACCGCGCCGAGCAACTCGGCGTCGATGCGATAGACGCGGAGCGCGTACTCGCGTCCTTTGGCCACACTCGCCAGCGTCGATGTGAGCTGTGCTGATCGTTCGCTCAACATCGAGCGCACGGCCTCTCGCCCACTGAACAACGAGAACATCGGAAGCGGTACTACAGCGCCATGATCACTGGCCCACGTCAATACTCGATCGTGCGCGACCGCGCGTGGGCTCAGCCACTCGACGTCGCCGCTATTGGTCTCGAGTGCCGCTGGCGCGTATTGCTTGCCTTCGAGTACCGACACGAGCGCCGCGATACTTTCGTGTCGCTCGAGCGCGACACCGGTGTCGTCCAATCCGACGGGCAGCGTCGTTGCCGGCATCTCCGAAGGGACGATACCGTAGACGTACCAAATCGCGTTGGACGCTGGTGCGGGCATTGCGTGGCCATCCAAAGATTCTCAAAACATTCTCACACACTCGGCGACAGCACTCGCCAAGTGTGGCGCCATTTTCGGAGTGAAGTCACGCCGATCGGCGGCGGACTCGTTTCCTCTGCAAGAACCTGTCGTCCGGCGACGCTCGCGGGAAGAGGAGCCCGCGCACGATCCACACGATTCCACAACAATCCGATCACGTCGACGCCGCGCGACTGCACCGCCGCGGACAGCCGCTCCGTCTCAGCGCGCACCACCGGTTCGTCGAGCGCGACGATGACGAGACCGCACCGGAAGCGGTCGTGGATCAATGCGTCGAGTGCTCGCGTCCGTCTCGCGAAGTCGAGTAGCTCCTGTGCTGTCTCGCCCAATCCGACGACATCGCGGTACTTGAGCATGAGTCGCATGAGACGGTGCGACCAATCGAGCGCCAGCGCGGGCATCTCGAGCAGCCGCAGCAAGTGTCCGGTCGGCGCCGGGTCCACGACGATGCGGGAGAACTTCTGGTCGGCGAGTGCATCGCCGAGGAGCGAGAGGGCAAACAACTCGTCGATGCCGGGCGGCGCGAGGGCGAGCAGATCGCGCACGATGGCGCGATCATGCTGCACGTCCAGGCCGCGCCCGACGAGCGCGTCGAAGAGCCCGTCGATTCGCTCCTCGTATTCGTCGCGGAGACGAGTGAACGCCGCGGTCGCGTCCATCTGTCGTACGACGAGGCCAGGAACGTCGCCAACCTGATGCTCGACGTCCGCACGCGCCCACGGCGCATCGCTCTCGCCAAGCGCGTCGGCGATCGATGGGGCCGGATCGGTGGAAACGAGGAGCACCGACCCGGAACGATCGTCTGCGGCCGCGATGGCGAGTGCGCATGCGACCGAGCTTTTCCCAACTCCGCCTTTGCCGCCGACGATCGTCAGCGTCCGCGTCGCAAGCGTTGGCGATTCTTTGATGGCGCGAGGTGCGCGTCGAGTTGTAAGCGTCGCGCCTCGAGGCGCTGTCTTGGTCGCGGCGCCGAACGCCTCGAGGATCGATGGAATTCCGCGCGGCGGCGTCTGAGCGCGTGCGATCCACAGACGGGGAAGCGACCCGTCTGCGTCGCGCGGCGTCGTGATCTTCCCACCCACCGCGTTGATGACGAATGCCGCGACACGAATGTGCAGCTCGCGCAGATTTTCGATGTACCGGCGCGTCTCGGCCTCGACCACCGGTTCGAGCCGCGTCACGACGACGGCGGCAACGCTGCGTTCATCGGCGAGCGCGGCGCGAAGCGTGTCGATGCGCGAGCGCATTTGATCGATGAAGTCGTCGGCGCGATCGCGGCGATAGCGGTGCGTGAGCGCGCGCACCATGAAGCGATGCTTGTCCTGCATGAGGTCGAGCATCGAGAGCAGCGCCGAGAACGTCTCGGGGAGCGCGAGCAGCCGCAGCGTGTGGCCGGTCGGCGCCGTGTCGACGACGATTCGCGCGTACTTGCCCGATCGATCGGCGAGCAGGTCAGCCAGCGCGAGCAGCGCGAAGATTTCGTCGACGCCGGGCAGCGCGGCATCGACGAGTCCATCCACGTCGGCCCTGTCGAGGTACGTCCCACGATCGACGATCTCGGCGATGGTATCGCGCCATTGCGCCAGGAAATCGCCGCGTAGTTGCGCAGCGGAAAGTTGTCGAGCCTCGAGATCTGGTTGGCTGTCGATGGGCGATTCCGACGTCGACACCGGTGCGCCGATCACATCCGCGAGGGCCGCCGCTGGATCCGTCGAGACAATGAGCGTTTTGTCACCACGCCGAGCAAACGATGCGGCGATCGCGACGGCGCATGTCGTTTTGCCGACACCGCCTTTTCCAACGATGAATGAAGCGCGCGGGAGACGATCGAGGAGCGCGTCGAATGCGCTCACGCTCCGTCGCTGTCTCGTGAGACGCGCACCGGTCCGCCGCTCGTCGCCTTGCCGAGCCGCTCGCGCCACGCTCGCACTTCGCGCAGGCGCATCATGAGCTCAGCCTCGCGACGCACGTACTCGTCGTCGTCGATGTCGCCGAGCTCGAGCTGCATCTGCAGCTCCATTAGCGCTTGCTTGACCGGTGCGTCGTCGGTGAGCTCTTCCTCGACCACCTTCTGTACCTGTCCCATCGACCACTTGATCCCAGCAATGGGACCAGTGACGGGAAAGAAGAGGAGGTTCGTGAGGAGGCCCATA
>JAICYT010000281.1 GCA_025934075.1 Gemmatimonadaceae bacterium | reverse complement strand
GCACCGGCGCGATCGACGTCCAGCTCGATCCATCGAACCCGGACGTCGTCTATCTGTCGATGTGGGAGCGCTATCGCACCCCATACTCGCTGAACAGCGGTGGTGTAGGCTCCGGCCTCTTCAAGTCGACGGATGCCGGCGCGACATGGACCGAGATCAAAGGCAACGGCTATCCCGAAGGACCCAAGGGACGCATCGGCATCGCCGTCTCGCGCAGCAATCCGCAAATCGTCTACGCGCTGACCGAAGCGGCGTCGGTCGAGCCGGGCCCGATGAAGTTCCAGCGCAATCCGCCGGCGAACGGTCTCTATCGCTCCGCGGATGGCGGCAAGACGTGGCAGCACATGAATAACATCGACACGCGGCCATTCTACTATTCGCAAGTCCGCGTCGATCCCAAGAATCCCGATCGCGTCTACTTCTCGTCGACTGAATTGCAGGTCTCGAACGACGGCGGCAAGACGACCATGAACGCCGCACAGAACGTGCACGTCGACGACCACGCGCTGTGGATCGACCCGAACGACGGCGAGCGGTGGGTGATCGGCATGGACGGCGGCATCGCGATCACCTACGACCGCGGCGGCAACTTCTGGTACCCGCGCAACATTCCGCTCGGCCAGTTCTACGATGTCTCATATGATTTTGCTGTACCGTACAACATCTGCTCGGGAGCCCAGGACAACGGCGCGTGGTGTGGACCGAGTCGTCGTCGCACGACGCCGATCAACAACACGTATTGGTTCACGATCTCGGGCGGCGATGGGTTCTACACCGCGCAGGATCCGACGGACCCGTCGATGGTGTGGGGCGAGTCGCAGAACGCAGGCATTCAGCAGACGAATCTCAAGACCGGCGATCGCGGGCGTGTGAACAAACCGACGTGGAACGATCGCTACCGAATGTGGGAAGATTCGATCGCGCTCGTTCGTGGTAACCCGTTGCAAGCCGCGTCGCGGGACGTACAAGCCAAGATCGACGCCTATCGCAAGGAGCAGAAGAAGGACTCGATCGATCTGCAGATTCGCTACAACTGGGAGTCGCCATACTTCCTCTCGCCGCACAATCCGCAGGTGTTCTACCTCGGCGGCAGCCGAGTTCTGAAATCGCTCAAGCGTGGCGAGGATCTATTCCCGATCTCGCCGGACCTTTCCATCAAGACTGATCCAGCACAAGAGCGCGCGCGCCTCGCGCGTCTCGACACCGTCGAGAAGTACACGGGCGGCATCACGCTCGACATCACTGGCGCTGAGGCATACGGAACGGTCGTGTCGCTCCAGGAGTCACCGATCAAGCCGGGGTTCCTGCTTGCTGGCACTGACGACGGCAACGTGTGGCTCACGCACAACGACGGTGCCGCTTGGGAGAATCTCACGCCCAAGTTCGCCGCGCTCGGCGTGCCGTGGGACGCATACGTCGTTCGCCTCGAGCCGTCGCATTTCGATACCTCGACGTTCTACGTGGCGTTCGAGAATCATCGTTGGAACGATTTCAAGCCGTATCTCTTCGCGACTCACGATGGCGGTAAGACGTTCAAGTCGATCGCCAACAACCTGCCGTCTTCGAGCCCTCAGGATTATCTGCATGTCGTCCGCGAGGATCCGCACAACCGCGATCTGCTGTTTGTCGGCAGCTCCCGCACGGCATACGTGTCGATCGATCGCGGTCAGACGTGGACGCGGTTCGCGACCAATCTGCCCACGGTCCCGGTCTTCGATCTCCAAATTCATCCGCGAGATCACGAGCTCATCGCGGCGACGCACGGCCGCAGCTTGTGGATCGCCGACATTGCGGCGCTCGAACAGTTGACGCCGAAGATCGTCGCGCAGGGCACCTATCTGTTCAAGCCGAAGACGGCGTTTCAGTGGGGCGAGCCGCCTCAGCTCAATCTTCCCGGCAACGGCTTCGCGCAGGCGGAGATGACGTACGCCAACCCGCCGTTCGGTGCCGACATCGTCTACCGGCTCGGCTCGGCGGCGTCGGGCAACGTGCAACTACTAATCTCTGATGTCGCGGGCGACACGTTGGCCAAGCTGACCGGCCCGGGCGCGGCCGGCGTGCATCGCGTGAACTGGAACTTCCAGAGTGCGCGTCCACGAACGACGGCGGAGTTGTCGCCGTCGCAGCGCCGGGACAGCATCCTGCTGGCTTCGCGGGCTCCGGCCGTGTTGGATTCGCTGCAGAAAGCGGGATACGACACGGCGGCCATTCGGGTCGTGCGCGCGCAGGTGAACTTCCTCCGCAATCCGCAGGCGCTCGCGAACGCCGCGCAGGGCGGGCGTGGCGGCGGTGGTGGGCGTGGCGGCGCGGGTGGCCAGGCCTGCGAGCATCCGACGACTCAGTGGGAGCAGTTCTGCGCGCGACCCGCTGAATCGGTGGGCGGACGGCGTGGCGGTGGTGGCGGCTTCGGCGGACTTGATTCAGCGACTGCGGCGTTGTTCGCGCCGCGGAACGCGCCGGCTGGCGCCGCACCTGCAGCGGGCCGCCGCGGTCGCAACGCAACGCAGGGTGCGATGGGCGATGCGTCGCTCGATCCGATCGCTCGCATCTGGTCGTTGATCGGAATGAATCCGCCGAACATCGGCGGGCGCGGCGGCGGCGGATTTGGTGGCGCCGGTGGAACGCTCGCGAACACTGGCGACTATCTCGTCACCTTGACCGTAAACGGCCAGACCTACAAGCAGACATTCCGCGTGGAGCGTGTGAGCGGAGGCGAAGAGGTTGCGCCGCAGTTCGGCGATGAAGAGAAGCACGATCAAAGCGGGCGCTACACCCCGCAAGCATCGCGGAGTAATAAGAAGTAAGTTTCTCGAACATTGATGCTGAACACGAACGGCAGCGCGACGCGCTGCCGTTCGTGTTTTCGCGACAGCGGCTAGGCCGGCCACCGTGGGATGCGGCGCGCCTCGTGCTGATGGACCGGGCAATGACACGCCGCTATGTGGGGATCTCCGGGTACGACTATCCGGGATGGCGCGGAACGTTTTATCCACCGGATCTTCCGCGACGCTCCTGGCTCGGTTTCGCGAGCCGAGTATTCAACTCCGTCGAGTTGAACGGAACGTTCTACAGT
>JAICYT010000127.1 GCA_025934075.1 Gemmatimonadaceae bacterium | reverse complement strand
CACGCCGGCGCGTTCGGCGGACCGCCGACCATGCTCGGAGTGGTGACGCAACCGTCGTCCGCCGCCGTCAGCGGAATCGTGCTTGCTCGTCAGCCGGTGATTCAGTTGCTGGATCATTTCGGAAATCCAACCACCACGAGCGGCCTGACGATCACCGTCACCGCGAGCAGCGGCTCGCTCATCGGCACGACGACTGCCGCGGCAGATCCAGTGACAGGCTTGGCAACGTTCACAAATCTCGCAATCGTCGGAAGCGGCGCCGTCACACTGACATTCTCCGGTCAAGGCGTGCAACCGATTACGTCGAGCTCGATCGCAGTGACAGGCAGCGCGCCACCGAACTGAGACGGAGCCAGTTGGGAAATTGGCCGCACGGTTCTGCTTGGGCGAACGTGAGGCAACACTCGCCATTTGGCGCCGGCGTCGTCGGAGATCGTCTCATTGCCTCCGGCGAGTGTCACGCCTTTGTAGTCGGGCGGCAACACAAGGAGGGCATCGTCGACATCCGTATGCTCGATGTTCGACACGATGGACGTCTGTTCCACCGTCGTGCTCGCGCCTTGGCGGTCGATCAGCTTGTTCACTGTCGATGTTTTGAGGGCGACCGCAGCGCCCATACGCTTCGCCGCCGAGTCGACCTTGGCTGAGATGGACTTGAACATCCCACTCATTGCCGAGGGCCCGGCCAGTCCATTTGCGCGAAGCAACGGATTTCGAGGTAAGCCTGGGACCAAGGCGACCCAGTAGTCCGTCACGCTTTCGGTGGCGAGCTGCTGTTCCACGATTCCAGCATCGATGGAGATCGTGAAGGCCGTGGTCATCCGATAGTGCGTCGTCGGAAAACCGCTGACTGTGTCGGCAGCGTCGAGGCTGTCCATCGTCACCTTCACGTCGGAGATGGACATCGTGACGCCGATCGACTGCAGTCGCTCGATCGTTTGAGCGGCGACGTCGTGCGGCAATGGGACGAATGTCTTGGTTGCCGGATGCACGATCACGAGGTCGGTACTGTCGAACAGGATGTAGTCACCCTTCGCCAACACCGACTCGACGCCCCCATCGAGTATGTCCATTCGTCCGCGATCGGCCGCGAACACCGCGCGTCCAACGTAATTCTGCGCAGCGCTGAGCATCACACTCGCGCCCCCCGATGTGCCGTGCGGTGTGCTCGCGACATGAATTGTGTACCCAACGCCGGGCAGACGCGTGCGTGAACCACTCTGTGCAACCAGAGAATCCCTCGCCACGATCAAACATCCAAAGACCGCGGCGACGAAATGAGAAATCGGTTTGACGATCATGACGAAGCGAGGGGACGCCGCGAGACTATTCGCGTGAATGAATGATGCGGCCTCCAACCACTGTCATCATGACTCGTGCCTGGGCGATCTCTTCGGGCGCTATCCGAGTGATGTCACGATCGATCATCACGAAGTCGGCAAGCTTTCCGCGTTCCAGCGTTCCCTTGTCGCGCTCGTCGCACGACGCGTACGCTGCCCCGCTCGTGTACCCATGCAGAGCATCTTCGACAGTGATCTTCTGCTCCGGGTACCAGCCGTTTGGGTTGGCGCCGTCGAGCGTGCGACGAGTCACCGCCGCATAGATTCCTTCGAGCGGCGTCGCCGGCGCCACGAACCAATCACTGCCGAACGCAAGCCGCGCGTGATTGTCGAGCAGCGATTTGAAGGCGTACGTTCCCTTTCCGCGCTCGTGGCCAATCACCTTTTCGGCCCAGCGTCCATCATCGATCGCGTGATATGGCTGCACACTGGCGATCACACCGAGCGCGGCGAATCGCGGCAGTTCAGGCGGCGCGACGTGCTGCGCATGCTCGATTCGAAATCGACGATCGCGCGCGCCGTTCTCGCGTTCGACGCGCTGAAAGATGTCGAGCTGCGTCCGGATAGCTCTGTCGCCGATCGCGTGTACGATAACATGCAGGCCCGCGCTGTCGGCGCCCGACGTCCATGCGTACAGTTGCTCCGGCGAGCTGACGAACAGTCCGGTGTCGTTTGGCGCGTCGGTGAACGGTTCGAGCATCGCCGCGGTGTGCGAGCCCAGCGATCCGTCGACGAAGCCCTTGAGCGCACCGATCTTGAGCCACGCGTCGCCGCGCCCACGCGCCCGAATGGTGTCACGCAGCTGCTTCCACGTCGACAATGGCACCGCTGCATAGATGCGCGTCCTCAAACGGCCCGCGGTGTGCGCGCGCTCGAACACGGTGAGATCGCTCCACGAGCCCATGTGCGTAACCGACGCGACGCCGTTGCCGGCGACATAGCGCATCGCGGCGTCGAGCGCACGATCCTGCGCGTCCGGCGGCGGATCCGGCTGCACTCGATCCACCAGTGACGTCGCATTGTCTTTGAAGATTCCTGTTGGCTCACCATGCTCATCGCGCACGATCGTGCCGCCCGCCACTTCCGCCGTCGCCTTTGCAATGCCCGCGACGCGCAATGTGGCGCTGTTCGCAAGCGACATGTGGCCGTCGAGGCGATTCACCCAAACCGGATTGTTCGGTGTGACGGAATCGATCCAATCACGCCGCGGAAGCTCGCCGCCCCACTGCTCATGATCCCAATCGCCGTTGGTGATCCACGCGCCCGCGGGCAGCGTCCCCGCATACTCGGCGATGCGCCGGATGAACTCCTGTGGAGTTTTTGCGGTCCGAAGCTGCACCGACGACAAGCCGAAGCCGCCGGCGAGAAAGTGCACATGCGCATCGATGAAGCCAGGCGTTACCATCATTCCGTGCGCGTCGATAATGCGTGTCGCCGAAGTCGTCAGCTTGCGAACCTCGGCGCTCGAGCCCACGGCAGTGATGCGATCACCGCTGATCGCCATCCCGTCCACCCAGGGACGGCGCGCGTCGCCGGTCCATATACGCGCGTTGACGACGGCCAGCGTAATGGCAGTTGGTTGCGTAGGACGATCCATGAATACCCGGGTTGTGTTCCGATGGTAGCTTATGCTTCGTGCTGCGTCTGCCGCTAGGCGAGCCAGCGGTCCTGCGCTTCGGTCGCCTCGCCCCTCGCACGAACGATTGATCACTCGATAGCCGCTGACCGTGCTCGACACGCACAAACTTCCAGCATGATCACGGAACAGTCCGCCCTCATACGGTCGGTGAAGTCGACCACGTTGTTGATCGGAGCGTGGGTGAGTTTTTTTGTGCTGCAGAGCGTGATGTCGGTTGCCCTGTCGCCGCGTCGCACGGCGAGCCGCACTGGCATCTTGGAGCTCGAGCTGGTGCTGGGTGTCGTGTGGGGTCTGCTCAGCAGCATCATCATTGCCTGGCACCAGCGCCTGCGAGCCAGCACCACCAATTTGTTCGGATTGATGGCGGCGCATCTCCCGCTGGTTCTCATCGCTGCCGTCATCGACTGTGCGGTCGCTCGCGTTGCGCTCCGAGAATTCGCGCACCAAACGCAGCTGATTCCGTTCTGGGCAATGCTCGTCCTCTACGCCGACCTCGACGTCGCGAGTTACGCGATCATCGTCGCCGGAGCCGAGCTGTTGCTCGTGCGGCGCGCGATTGTCGAGCGGCAGCAGCAAGCCGCGCGCCTCGAGGCGTCGTTGGGCCGAGCGCGTCTCGACTACCTCGAGGCACAACTGCAGCCACACTTCCTGTTCAACTCACTCGGCGCGGTATCCGAGCTCGCCTACGACTCGCCCCTTACGGCGAGCCGCGTCATGTGACAGCTCGCCTCGATCTTTCGCACCGCACTCGGCGAACGCAGCGACGAGATCACACTCGGCGAAGAGATCGTCGGTATCGAACCCTACCTCGACATTCAGCGAATTCGCTTTGCGGATTGGCTCACGATTGAATATCGCCTCGGCGATGGAGCCGTCGATTGTCTTGTGCCGCGATTCGTGCTGCAACCGCTCGTCGAGAACGCGATTCGTCACGGCCTGAGCGGACGCAGCGCGGCCGGAACGATCGAGATCGCGGGCCTCGTCGAACGTGGTTCGCTCGTCGTCCGTGTAGCCGACAACGGCGTTGGCCTCGATGCACGACCGGCTGCGACCGGGCGAGGAATCGGATTGACCAATGTCCGCGATCGACTCCGCATCTTGTACGGCGATGATGACCGATTGCGACTCTCGGCCGGCCAGCAAGGCGGCACCATCGCCGAGCTGACCATTCCAGCGCGCCGGCGTGATGCCGCCGCGTCATGCGACCACGACGAAGGTGCCGGTGAGTTGGATGGCGACACGTCCTTGCGACGCGTGCGCGTGCCGACGTGGCTACGACATCGGAGCGTCGCCATCGGGCTCGCGTGGCTGATCTGCGGAATGTTGTGGACGCAACAAAGCTTCCTCTATCTCGTGCTGCGCGGTCGACCCGGAGACGCGTCGTGGAGGTCCATCGCCAGCGTCGATATGTTGTCCGCGTTCATTTGGGCGCTGCTCACACCGATTTTGTTGTTCGTCACGAAGCGATTTCCGTTACGCGGGTCTGCGCTTGTGGCAGGAGCGTTCTGTTATGCCGGACTGGGAGCCATCGCAACTCTCTTGCATGTCTTTGTCTGGCAGCGGCTCACGTCGCCGAACGTTCCCATGTTCTCTCCCGCTTTCACCGCGACGTTCGTCGTCGACTTTGTCCTGTTCTGCGTGCTCGTGGCGGTCGGACATCGCGGAGTGTTGATCGACTGGCTGCGTACGCGCGAAGCGGCCGCGGCGGCGTTGCACGCGGAGCTCGCGGATGTGCGGCAGCGCGCCGCCAAACTGCAGTCCGTACCACCGATTCTTCTGCGATCACTCGACGGAATTGCCGAAACGGTGCGACACGATCCGGCGCTCACGGAACGCCAGCTCACGCGATTGGCGGATTACCTGCGCATCGCAATCGAGTGCAGCGACGATCGCGGTGTGACACCCGAGCGAGAGAGTGCTCTCGAGGCTGCCGTGTCCGCGCTCCGACAGACGGGTGCGTTTTCGCTCGATCTTGCCATCGAGCGCGTGACATGCTGACCGTCATCGTCGCCGACGACGAAAAGCTGGCGCGCCGCCGTCTCGTGCGTCTTGTCGAGGAGACCGGCGAAGCCGAAGTCGTCGCCGCCTGCACCGGAGGCCGCGATGCCGTGGAGCAGACAATCGCGCGTCAGCCCAACCTGCTTTTTCTCGACGTGCAGATGCCTGACCTCGACGGGTTCGCTGTGCTCCGCGACGTCGCCGGCAAAGCGTCGCCGGCAACGGTGTTCGTTACGGCGTTCGACCAATATGCCGTTCGCGCCTTCGACGTCCACGCGGTCGACTATCTGCTCAAACCCTTCGATACAGCGCGATTTCGCGAAGCGTTCGCTCGCGCGAAAGATCGACTGTCTACGCACTCGCGAGGAGCAGACGAGGATCGCATACGCGCCTTGCTCATCGACTACGCCGCCGGACTCCAGCCAACCGCGAGGGAGCCGCTCGATCGCGTCGCAGTTCGCGTCGACGGCGTTCTCAAGATCATCCGCGTCGCCGATGTCGATTGGTGGGAGACGGACGGCAACTACGTGCGACTCCACGTCGGCGGCGCCAGTCATCTCATTCGAAGCACCGCGGCGAGCATCGAGCCGCAGCTCGACTCGCGTGCGTTCATCCGAATTCACCGACGCTACATCGTCAACGTCGATCGCATCGTCGAGGTGCAGCCCTGGTTTGCTGGCGATGCGGTGGCGGTGCTTCGAAATGGCGCAAAACTCCGCGTGTCACGCACCTACCGTGAACGGTTGCACGCGCGACTCGGCGCACGTCCCGACGCCGGCGAGCCAGCCGCGCCCTGAATCAGCGAGGCTTCGCGACTCCGGACACGGTGGGCTGGGCGATTCGGAACGTGAACGTCTGCTCGACGAGCTGTCGCACTTTCTGGGCGCCAATCTTGGCCGGCGAAAAGCGCATGTATGGCAGCGCATCGCGCACGGACTGCTCGAATCCGGGATCTGTCGCCTTCAGCACTTGCAGAGATGCGACGTCGGCGAATCCGGTCGTATCGACGGTGTATCGTGCGACCACGAATCCCTCGATGTGCTTCTCGAGTAGGTCGAGCGGATAGGCGGGCGCCGCGCTGCTGGCCGATCGCACAACGACACTATCGACTTCGAGCATCGTGAAGACCGAATCGGCATTCGCGTCGCCCGTCGCCGCGGGCGTCGTCGCAGAATCGACGCGCGCGTTCCCCGCTTCGCCCGATTGTTCGGGAATGCTTATCGGGCGCCGAGCATCCATCGTCGACGGCCCGGGACCCGCGCCGAGTCCCTGCGCGAGCGTGATGTAGTGGACGGTCGCGTGGCCCCCGGGCGGCGGCGGCGGACGATTGGGCGGCGGAATATAGAAGATTCTATTGGCGAGACTGTTTTCAGCCATCGATGTCGGCGGCCGGGTGCCAACGAGCGCGGATAAAATCAGCGCTCCGTGCACCGCGACACTGAGTGCGCCGGCACTGGCGACCGGCGGTTGTCGCATATAGGAAAGCATCCAAAGGCGCATCATGGCACCGGTAGAATGCCTCGCGATTGCTTGGCGGCATATGGTCTCGGTTTGAGTCGTTCCGTGATGGGGACGAACCGAGTCGCCCCGGGTGCCGTGCTCCGGACAGTCCAGGCGCTGAGCCCAGGAGAGCCCCGCCTGCGGCACAAGGGCGCGATCGTCGATAGTTTCCAGCCACATGGTCGCCACCAACATTTGGTTCTGGCTCGGCTTCATCGCCTTCGTGCTGGCGATGCTCGCACTCGACCTCGGCGTGTTTCATCGGCAAGCGCACGAGGTCCGAGCCAAGGAAGCGGGCATCTGGACCGCGATTTGGGTCGCGCTGGCGCTGATCTTCGCCGCCGGCCTGTACGTGTTGTCCGGTCGACACGTCGCCTTGACGTTCCTGACCGGCTACGTCGTCGAGGAGGCGCTGAGCGCCGACAACATCTTCGTCATGGTGCTGATCTTTGAGTATTTCCGCGTGCCGAAGGTGTCTCAGCACCGTGTGCTCTTCTACGGCATCCTCGGCGCGCTGCTCATGCGTGGGCTATTCATCGCCCTGGGCGCGGCACTGATCGCACGATTCCATTGGATTCTGTACGTCTTCGGCGCGATGCTGATCGTCACCGGAATTCGGATGGGAATCAAGAGCGATGAAGAGTTCGACGGCGACCAGAATCGCATCGTTCGGGCGGCGCGGCGCCTGCTTCCCTTCTCCAAAGATTTCCACAACAACCACTTCTTCGTCATCGAAAACGGTCGCAAGCTGGCGACGCCATTGCTGCTCGTGTTGATCCTGGTCGAGCTGACCGACCTGGTCTTCGCGATCGATTCGATTCCGGCAATCTTCGGCGTCACGACCGATCCATTCATCGTATTCACGTCGAACATCTTCGCCGTGCTGGGACTACGATCGCTCTATTTCTTGCTCGCGGCCGTCGTCCAACGCTTCCACCTGTTGAAGTATGGACTGGCGCTGATTCTGAGCTTCGTCGGATTCAAAATGCTGACCGAGCGATACATTGAGATTGACATCGTGCTGTCGTTGTCGATCATCCTCGGGCTGCTCGCTCTGTCGATCGCCGCCTCGCTCATCTGGCCGAGGCGCCAGACGAGCTGACGTCAGCGCCGTTCGATCGCGTCGCGGACGTCGAGCAGAATCTCGAAATAGAGTTGCTCGCGCCGGTAGGCGAAGTCGAGCGTCGCCATTTGAGAATCATCGCCCGTCGCTTTGGCCCGCTCGAAGGCTTCGCGATACATCTCATCCAAGTTGGCCAGAATGCGCTCGCGGGTACGTGACATACGTGTCTTCTCGAGGATCGTGGAGGTCAAACGCGGAGGCTCTTCGTCGGCACGAAGCTTTGGGTCGGCGTCGCTCTCGATTTGATCGAGAAGGAAGCGACGTGCCCGGTCCATGAGCATCCGACGGGGCTGCGGGAGGTTATCCATTGAAGCGGAACGGAATCTTCGAGCGCGACGAGTTTCGATGCGTCTATTGCGGTGAACAATTCCTCGCGGAGGAGCTGACGCTCGACCACGTCCAACCACGCGTGCGCGGCGGAGATCGCTCGGAAGGCAACTTAGTGACCGCGTGTAAGGCGTGCAACACGATCAAGGGCCACCGGCGGCTCAGCGTCTTCCTCCATGAGAATCCGCCGTTTCGCGAGAACTTTTTTCGCTACGCCCGATACGTCTGGCCGCGGCTTCTCCGCACGGTCGAAGAGGAGCTGGCCGAGCTCGACGCACAGCAGAACGACACGTTGAATCAGTGAGTTATTCCCGGCTCGACGGCGTCGGCGCCTTCATCCGAAAAAACACAGCCTCGTCGACGATCTTCCCATCGCGCAAATGCTCGACGACGATGCGTTCGAGAAGCGACGGAGTGACGTCGCCATACCAAACTCCTTCCGGATACACGACGACGATCGGTCCATGCGTACACACGCCGAGGCAAGGCGTTTCGCCGCGTTTGACTCGACCCGGTCCGAACAGCAGCCCTTCGCGCTGGAGCAACGACGGAAGTAGCCGATACAGCTCTCGGCCACGGTGATCAGGCGAACAATATCCACCGACACAGACGAGAATGTGCCGGGAATAGGCCTCCATCGAAGGCGGGAATGCGCCGGTGGTCATATGATTGTCTAGAGCTCCTTGCCATGAAGCTATTCGACTCCCGGTCATGATCGAAACAATTCGCGTCAGCGACCTCACCGTGCTGCGAGCCGTACCTGAGCACGCGACACGACCGCCCGTACTCTTCGTCCACGGCTATTTCGCCGACGCCACCGTCTTCAGCGAGTGGCTGCAGTTCTTTGCCGCGCGCGGGGTCCCTGCCTACGCCGTTCATCTACGCGGCCGCGCTGACAGCCGAACCGGCACGCATCTCGGCCGGGCATCGATTCAGGATTTCGTCGAGGACGCCGCGCGCGTCGCGAGAGACCTCGACAAGCCCGCCGTCATTGGTCACTCGATGGGCGGTCTGATCGCCCAGCGACTCGCCGAGCGTGGCGAAGTGCGCGCCGCCGTGCTCGTGACGCCGGCTCCGCCCAGGGGAATAACTGTCCTTTCCGCCAAGCTGGCTCGCAAGCAGCTCAAGTATTTGCCCTCCATTCTGCGATCGCGGGTCGTGAATCCAGCGCGTGAGGACTTGCGAGAGCTCGTGCTCAATCGCGTGCCACCTGGCCTGCAGGACATCGTGCTCGACGCATTCGTTCCGGACAGTGGCCGGGCTGGGCGTGACATGTCGATCGTTGGTGTGCCCGTCGACGTCGATCGCGTGAAGTGTCCAATGCTGGTCATCGCCGCCGGTGACGATCACTTCATCCCGAAGGGGATCATCGAACGGATCGCGAAACGCTATGACGCGCCGCTCCAGATATTCGAGGGGCGCGGCCACATGATAGTGATCGAGCCCGGATGGGAGGAAGTCGCCGATGCAGCCGACCGTTGGATTCGCGAACAGGTGTAGATCCATCGTACGGCGTTGTTCGTCGATATCTTTTCCGCGTGGCCATGCCACACGACCATTCCCGCGACTAGGAATATCAACGTGTCATCCTCCGCCCAGCCCAACGCGGTACCGACAGCGCCGGTAATTACTCGAACCGAAGTGACATGGCGCGGTGAACGCGCTTTCGACGCGGGTCCAGCTGGACGCCAGCATCGCATTGACGCGAATGCCAAGGAAGGGCCTGGTCCGGTCGAGACATTGCTCAACTCGATAGCAACCTGCTCGAGCGCCGACATCATCGACATCATCGCCAAGCGCAACACGCCAGTCGAACGACTAGTCGTGAAGGTCGCGGCCGAACGCCGACCGCAGTTCCCGCGTCGCGTTCAGCATCTGAGCTTCGAGTATCAAATCGATGGTGCCGGGATCGAGCGAGTTCACGCCGAACGAGCGATTCAGCTTTCGTTTGAGCGTTACTGCTCGGTGGCAGCGTCGCTCGCGCCGGACATCGTGACCGAGGCGAAGCTGACGTTGAACGGCGAGAGCTTCCCGCCCGTCACCCAGAAGGTTTGGACGGCGGACGCCAAAGAAGTGTGACAGGCTGGCGGCGTCAGCCCGGCGAGTAGCCGTCGCTCGCCAGCAGATCAGCGACGCGCGCCTTCAGATGCCACGGCGCACGGCCGCGCGCACGGAGCGACGCGAGCGCTTGTAGGAAGCGCTGTTGGAAATTTGAATAGTCATGACACTCGCTGCACTCAGCCATGTGCAGCTGCAGCGACGCCGTCTCCTGTGATGGGAGTCGGCCGTCGAGATAGTCCCACACGTGCTGCTGCACGTGAAGGCACTCGAGCGGAATTGCCCTGTTGAGAGTCTCTGGCATTTGATGAATGCTGCACCGCCGCGGGGCGGGGGCCAAAGCCCGCATCCGCCG
The DNA here is from genome assembly GCA_025934075.1 of Gemmatimonadaceae bacterium. Classification (GTDB taxonomy): domain Bacteria; phylum Gemmatimonadota; class Gemmatimonadetes; order Gemmatimonadales; family Gemmatimonadaceae; genus JAQBQB01. The sequence continues at coordinate 1,748 of JAICYT010000127.1, read as the reverse complement.
CGTGGGTGAGCAATTGCTCCTGCATCAGGCGTCGACCACGGAACAGCCGCGACCGGACCGTACCAATTGGAACGCCGAGGATTTCGGCGGCCGATTCGTACGATTGGTCTTCTACATCCACAATAATCAAAGTGGAGCGAAATGGTTCCGGGACCTGACCGAGAGCCTTGCTGATGGCCGGGCCGAGATCGAGGCGAGCAAACATTTCGTCGAGTCCGTCCTTGGCAGTGAGCGAGTACAGCGAGCCAACAGTCGCCGCGTCAACCTCAGGTGCGTCCAGCTCGACTGTGGGACGGACGCGTTCGCGAGAACGTAGGAACACGTTTCGGCAAATGGTGAATAGCCAGCGCCGGCAATCGCTCCCGGGCATGTACGTATGCCAGGACCGAAATGCCCGCAGGAAGGTGTCCTGGACGACGTCATCCGCATCGGATTCGTCGCGGGTCAGGGACAGGGCGAAGCGATAGACATCGTCGATCCAGGGAAGAGCTTCCCGTTCAAATGCGACGTCACGCTGTCTCAATGCACTATGTGTGTATGGCACGTTAGTTAATAGTTGACGCGTAAAGTATATATCAATGCGGTGCGAAGCGGGAGTGGCAATCCCTGGTTTCTTTGGATCTCGCTAATTAACTACACCAATGCCCGGTTTGGTCATCCTTTCGGCAGTCCAGCAGGATGCTGACAGTGCCGATCCGATCAGTAGCGTCCCTCAGTCACGGCGCAAACCTAGAAATATCAAACATTTGCTGGTTGTTCCATCGTGCTGAATCAGGAATCGCTTTCGACTCTCGCCGAGCTCCGCCAGGCACTCGTCCGCAGTGACGCGCGGTTCGAGGCCCTGATACAGCGCGCCGGTTATGGCGTTTATCGATCGTCCCCGGACGGAAAGGTCGTCGACGCGAACTGCGCCCTCGCTACAATGCTTGGCTACGACGACCCGGCCGAGCTCCTCGGCTTGGAGCTCGCGCGCGACGTCTGCGTCGATCCGGAAGAGCGCGACCGATTACTGCAGCCGCTCACTGAGAGGCGACCACACGATTGGGTCGAGACCCGATGGAAGCGACGCGACGGCAGCCACATCACCGTTCGGTTGTCTGTGCTTCCGATCGTCGGCGATGCGGGCCGCCTCGACTTCTACGATGGTCTCGTCGAGGATGTCACGGAACGCCAACGACACGACGAGCTGCGGCGGCGCAACGAGCGCATGGCGACACTCGGAAGTACGCTCGCCGGCGTTGCTCACGAGTTGAACAACCCACTCGCGGCGATTATAGGATTCTCACAGCTCCTTCTCAGGAAATCCTGGACGGCTGATGACCGCGCCGCGCTCGAAGCGATCAATCACGAGGCCATCCGTTCCGCGACGATCGTCCGAGATCTGCTTGCACTGACACGAGGGCGCGACGGCGCACGAAAAGTGCCGACCAGCATCAATGACGTTGTCGGGTACATCGCACGGACGCGTCGCTATGCCTTGGAGACGATAGGCATTGGATGTCGGCTCGAGCTCGAGTCTACGTTGCCGATGGTTTTCGGTGATCGCACACAGCTCGAGCAGGTCGTGCTCAACCTCGTCAACAACGCCGAGCAAGCGCTGCGGCCGCGTGTCGATGGTGACCAGCGACCGAGCGCGGCTCACATCACGATCCGGACGCGGCGTGAAAAGCAGGAAATCGTTCTCGACGTCGAAGACAATGGTCCAGGGATTCCGACGGAATCGCATGCGCACATCTGGGACCCTTTCT
>JAICYT010000221.1 GCA_025934075.1 Gemmatimonadaceae bacterium | reverse complement strand
GCAACAAGACCTGTAACTCCTTCGCGTCCTGCGACTTCAGTCGGAACGGCAATGGAGATCGTGGCATGGCCGAAGTATAGATCTGGCCGCACCACGTCCGCAATATTCCTTACGAATCTTTTCAGGCGGTCAGTGACCTAGCGTCTCTCCAAAAATCCTTTGCCTTCATATATCGCGGACATCGCCTTCTCGATCCGCGCCGCTCGCGTCGCCGACTGCCTGGCGGTCGCAAAGTGGTACAGGTAGCCCCGCTGCCGCCCCGGCGTCAGTGCGTCGAACGCGCGCTTAAAGCGTGGATCTTTTCGGAAGCGCTCGGTGAGCTCTTCGGGAACCGGGAAGTCCGAGGTCCGCCTCGGCGTGATCCGAAGCCCCGCCTTCTCGACCGCCATCGCTTCTCGCACGTACGCTTTGATGACGGCGGCCCGCGCGGTGATCTCCTTCGCGCTGGTGAACTTCATCACGCGCGCCGCCTGCACCTGGCCGAGCTGCACCAGCACATGCTTCGGATCCTTCAGCAACGCGCCTTGAAAGAATCCTAATGCGAAATACTCCTTGAATCCCTGCATGATCACGATGTTCTTGCCGCCGGCCGTGTAGGTCGGCTTGCCCCACTTGCACTCTTCCGTCATGCCCAGGCCGGCGAGCACGCGCCGCATCGCCGTGATTTCCGCCTTCCACCGATCTCGATACGCCATTTCCATGCGAGTACATCCCTCCATTGCGGGTTGGCGCTACGGGTCATGGTCCTACGACGTCGATTCGTGTGTAGGTCAGCTCCAGATCTCCCTCCCACGTCGCGCCGTCGCGTGACAGTTCTCCGCGGCTGACCATGGTCCGGCCATCCGGCGAGATCGTTGCCGTCATTCGCTGCGAGAAGCCCGGCGCGATTCGCGACCAGGTCCACACGTTGTCCTGGAAGCTGACCTCGTATCGCCTCGAGATCCCGCGCTCGTCGAAGTACAGCATCGAACATTCGCCGGTCGCGTCGTCGGTGCCGAAGATGCTGATGCCGCTTGGGATCTCGGGTTCGTCGATCCGCGAGTGCATGATCAAGAATGCGCCGCCATCGAGCCACGAAAACGTCGTGCGACCGTGAAATGTCTTTCCGGGCACCATCGGATGCGTGCCGACCGTGCTCCACGTGCCCACGATGACGCCCAGCGGTGCAAGCGCGGGATTGGGCTTGGCGGCCTCGTTGCGAATTGATTCGACCATTTGAGAGTCGCGCACGCCCGCTACCGCCACGTTCTGCGGACGAATGACATCGTGTGTATGCCCGGACTGCCCGCGGTACTGGTTGTATCGTTGCTCAACGTGTCGCCGGTCGATGCCAGCGTCGCGTCGGTTCTTCCGCCCGCCCACTGGAGCGTGACGTGTGGCGCCATCACCGTTCCGGTTACCTCGTAGGAGACCGCGCAGCCGCCGATCGCGCCGCAGTAACTCACGGTGCCGGTGATCGTGGTGCCTTCCTGGACGAGGTCGAGCTCAGTGTACGTGTCGACTCCGATCTGAACCCAGCAACCCGACACTGTCGCCGGCCATGGCGGTCCGGCAGTGCCCGCGCAGCTCGCCTTCCGCGGACCCGTGCTGTCTGAACACGCGGCAAGCGTCACTACCGCCGTGAGAAGCAGGACGCATCGGCCCAGCACGAGCGGGCCTCGACGCTGGTCATGTGAGCATTCAGTTATGAGCAATAGCTTATGCATGATCATTGATGCGTGGCTTCGTCAGCGGATCCAATGGCCGAGTCGACTCCACCGGATCGCGGTCAGTGCGCGAATGTAGTCGCCGCCCTGCGCCAGTCGCGCGACACAGCATGCTCAGCTCGGCACACACGTCAGCCGAACCGCGTCCTCACCAACACGATCGACGGCGACGATCTCGAGCGGCGGCCTGGCGCCGGCGAAGTATGGCTTGCCGCCGCCAAGCACGAACGGTCGGAAATAGAGGCGATACTCGTCGATCAGTCCGAGCTCGGTCAGGCTCGCTGCAAGCGCAGGGCCGGCGACATCGATCTCACCCTCGACGTCCTTCTTTATTCTGCGCGCGAATGCATCGACGCTCTGCGCGACGAGCGTGGCGTTCGGGCCGACCGAGCTCAGTGTACGCGAGACAACCCATTTCGGCTTCGCCCGCCACGCCGCGGCGAAGTCGTGGTCGGCGGCATCCCACTCCGGTCGGTCGTCGTCCCAGTAGCGCATGATCTCGTAGATCCGCCGGCCATACAGGCATCCGGTCACGCCGCGAATGTGATCCGTGAAATGACGGCCGAGTGCCGCGCCAGGCGGAGGAAATTCCAGCGTGTCCGATGTGCCGTCGACGTAGCCGTCGAGGGATTGCATCATGCCGAAGACGAGCTTGCCCATGGCGCCGCACCTCTGGATCGATGTCTGACAGGATCTCTTACGATACTTGAACAGCGTGTTGGCTCGCCCGGATCTCGATCATGCCATTCTACCAACCGAACACCGTGCCATGGCGAACCGCGCGCCGAGCGTGACCGGCGAGATCATGCGGACGCGCGACAGGTCGCGAACGTCGAGCGCGAAGACGCGGTGTCCCGCGGCGTCCGACTGGATCCAGTACTTGCCGATCACGAGCGGTGTCGCACAGCCACGCTGCTCCTCCTCGCTGTCCTTGCGGTCATCGCCACCGGCCCACGCGAAGAGATATCGGGCTGGCCGAAGCGCCGATTCGCTGACGACCTTGGGCCGCGCTTTGGCGCATGCGGTGGTGGCGATCGCGGTGAGTGCGAGACAAAGCGCGCGGTACGATGGTCTGTTCACGGGGTGGATCCGGCGGCGGATGACGACGTGCATACTCGCACCGGCAAGGTACGCCGCGCGCGATCGCATAAAATGCGAACGCGGCCAGCTACCGCAACCGTCCGTCCGCTTCAACGTTCGTCAGGCCGGCGGCCGCGAGGAGCCTGCCGCACGACTCGCCGAATCGAGTCGCTGTCGCTCGTCCGCCGGCAATCGGAAGAAAGCCCGCGCGGCGGCGACCGAGGCGTGCCGACGCGCTGACGCGTTCCGAATCGATTCGACGACCCAGGCGCCTCGGCGCCGAACGAGAACGACGGCCGCGCTATCGGCGCGCAAATAGTCTGGACTTGGCAAGAACATGAAGCTCGCCTCGCTCGAGGCGACCGCACCGAGCACCTCAAACCGTACTGGTATCAGCAGCGTATCGCCCGATGCGACGCCAGGGAGAAGCGAGAAACTCTGCACCACCGCGACGCCGGCCGCACAACTGACGGAGTCTGGGGAGGCGCGCCGCACGCGACGCAGATGCGCGAGGTCGAGTTGGTTGGAGATCGCGCGGGTCGCGACTGCGCGCGCCAACCCGGTCTCGCCGAGCGCGGTCGAGGAGCGGACTTGCGCCCGCAGTGTTCCGCCGATGAGAAGGATCGCGAGGACTTGTTGAATGAGCCGCTTCACAACATAGGTGCGCGCAATGTGAAACCACTCCCGCTCGTGAGCTAGCGAAGAGTCCGGCGTAGAATCTCCCGTCGATGCTCGATGCGCGTTGCCGCAATCAATCGTCCGTCCGGTGATACACGCGGCTGAAACACGTTCGCGGCATCGTGCGTGAGCTGACGCGGCTCGCCGCCCGCCGTCGGAATCGAGATCAGTTGCATCCGCTCGCCGACCCGCGCCGCATAGACGATGGACCTGCCGTCGGGCGTCCAACAGAGTCCGCCATAGGTGTTCATCGGATACTCCATGAGCTTGCGCCCGCCGGAACCGTCGGCCGCGACAATCCAAACAGCGTGCCGCTGCTCGTCTACCTTCACCTCCAGCGCAATCGAGTCACTGACCGGCGACCACGCGGCCCATTCTGCCCGCTTAATGCCGACGGGAAGCGGCAAACGCGCGTGGCTCAATGGTTGGCCGGTAAGGGTGTCGATCGTCACGGTCCATGGAACAGACACGGACGGCCGGCCGCCCCGTACCCATGAGGTGAAGAGGAGCTGCGTGCCGTCGCGCGACCAGTCGGGCGAGCCCGCTTCCCAACCAAAATCAGTGAGCCGGATCTCAGTCGCGACTCCGTGGATTGCGCGTGCGCGTCTGAGCCAGATGTCGTCCGGGCTCTCAGGCGCGCCGTACACGGCAACAGGTTTCGCCGACCGGTGCGAATGGAACGCGATCCACTTGCCGTTAGGTGACCAGATTGGCGGAAAGTCCTCGCCGTAGCCGGTGATGAGCGGGATCAGTGAGCTCGTTGCGCGACCGGCGGAGTCAACGTCCACGACACCGGCATCCCAATTGATTGCCCAGTCGGCTTGCCGCCAATCTCCGTAGAACACGCCGATCTGGCGTCCGTCGGGGCGCCAGGACGGGGCCTCCGCGTCGCGAATCACGACGCGCGCATCGCCGCCGTGAATCGGCACAATGACCGTCGACACGTTCGCCTCGCTGTGCGTCCAGAAGAGCTGCCCATCGGCGACGGTTGGAGCCATATAATCACCGCGCTCAGGGGGCGGAACGAAAACGCGGCGTGCTCCGGTACTGAGATTGATTTCATAAATGCCAAATGCCCGTGGCGCGATGGGCGATTGCGCACCGCAGCCGCCGGCACGTGAGCACTGGCGAGCGCGACGTACGCGCGACGGCCGTCAGAAGAAACGCCGAGCCTGCGCGGCCAGGGTCCCGCGTCCAGATCTGTGGCCACCACCGTCGTGCGTCCCGACTCCAGATCGAGGCGTACGAGAGTGGAGCGTGCCGCATCGTCAGTAGTGAGAACGAGGAGCGATTCGTTGGTGGGCAGCCATGCGAACGCAGCGGGCTTGGTAATGGCGTACGACCGCAGCCGTCCGGGCTCGCCCGCCGCCAACGCACTATCGCGCGACCGGAGTTGCATCACTGCGATCTTGCGGCCGTCGGGTGACCACTGCGGATCGCCGGCGCCAGGTGGGAGCGCGATGAGTGCTGGACGCCCGGTGCTATCACGACGGAACAATCCCGACACGGAGCCAATCCGCCCCCAGAGGAGAATCGCGCCGTCTGGTCCGAACGTGACAGATGAAACGACATCGAGCCCCGTCCATGCGGGATCGGGTGACTCTCGGCCGGTCGTTAGATCGACCAGTCTGGTGCCGCCGGCGTAGTTGAGCGCGCGGGTGCCCGTGGGCGAGATGAGCGCAGGCGACGCGTACGATTCGAACCACGTCGGCGGCGCGTAGATCGCGATCGCCGAGTATCGCGCCGCGGTCGTCGATGTCTGAGCGGTGCAGGGTGCCGCCAATCCTGATTCCAGCCCTGCGACTGCGAGCACGAAGATCCAGGTCGTGCGCATCGAGACTCCGGGTCGGCGTGATTCGAATGCGTGCTGCAAAAGGATATATAAAAATACTCATGCAGCGAGCAGGGCCAATCGCGCCGCTCGCATCCGCAACGCTTGTTGGTGGGTTCCGCGTCAGAGTCTACAATGCTGGGTGGGACCGCCGGCGTCTAGCGACGGCACCCGTTGCTGATCGCAGCCGCCGCGCGCTCCGCGTCTGCTCGATTGAGCACCGCCGAGTCGTCGGCTTGGACCTTGTACTGACGAGATGTCGCCGCGACGGCGTCACCGAGCTGCTGCCCTGCGATCGGCGCAGCGTCAGTGCTCACGAACCGCATGTAGTAGCCCACCATCCGTCCTGATTCGAAGTGCGTGTCGCTGTCAACGCGCGAGTTCAGCCGCAACGCTCGTTAAGCGTTGCGGTCGCGAGCGCTGGCCCGGATGCGGCCGATGATCAGTTGCATGCGCGCCAGGCGGAACGTGAGCCCGGCGACGATGAGAGTCACTACGGCGACGCAAAGGTTCATCAGGCCGGGTATGATGAGGCGATGACCGGGGCCACCGGACAGCGCCGTCATCGCGTTGAGCGCAGCGCGCGCTGCTTCGTAGGCGAGGCAGGCGGTCAACAACGCGAACGCGGCAGCGAGCATCCTGAATCGATTCATAAGTCGGTCGCGTCCTATCAGCTCAACATGAGCATCCGCCTAGCGCCCGAGTGCAGCTGCAAAGCGGATACGTAAGAGTGCTCACAGTGACCACCGTCAATCGTCCGTTTGGCAACGCAACGTTCGTTAGAGCTTAGAACCGGTCTCAAAATTCAGGATGATTGTTGGTGCGCGATGAGCGCGGACGCAAGGTATACAAGCGCGAGATAGTTGCGCGCTTTCACCTCCCAGCGGATCAGCAGGGCGCGGAAGCGATTGTGCCAACTGTTCG
>JAICYT010000058.1 GCA_025934075.1 Gemmatimonadaceae bacterium | reverse complement strand
CCAGCAAGCCGCTCCCGTACACGGTGCACACGAAGGCTGTGACGATCCGCTCCAAGGCGACCTCGCCATTTTCGGCCCGCGCTCGCTCGCGCACCTCCTGCCGCCGCTGTCGCAGGCGCACGGCACTCCGCTCATGCGCGAGTGGCTCACGATGCCGGCGTCGTCCGACGCGATCGTGGCGCGGCAACAATCGGTTCGCGAGCTGATTGCGCAGCGCGAGCTTTGTGAATCGCTCGCGGTCTACGCCCTCAGCTCGAGAGTCAGTGCCGACTCGGCGGAGCGATTCGCTGCGTGGAGCGCCGCTCCCGGGGTCGCGATCCCCTGGTGGATGAAAGCAGCGAGCTTCGGTCTGCCTGCGGCTTTGATCGCGCTCTTCGGTCTCGAGCTGGCGCGGGTGGTGGAACGGCCGTACTGGCTCATTCCGGCGCTCGTCAATCTCGTGGTCGCCACTCTCGCGCGACCGTACACGCGACCCATGCTGAACGCGGCGGAGGACGTCGCGGAGGTCGCGGGGAGCTACACGTCGGTCTTCGCGATGTTGGGGCGGCAAGACTGGACGAGCGAGCGACTCGCCGCTCTTCAGCGCGGATTGATCGCGCCGGTCCCTAGCGCCGAGCAGGCAATGCGAAGGCTGGCGCGCATCGGCGAATGGGCAGCGGTGCGCGCTTCACCGATGTTGCATGGCGCGCTGCAAGTCGTACTTCTCTGGGACTGCCACGTGGCGCGCGCTCTCGCTATCTGGCGTCGCGAGTCGGGCAGCTCCGTCGGCGCATGGTTCGCTGCGCTCACCGAGATCGAATGCTTGTCGGCGTTCGCCGGGCTCGCGGCGGAGAATCCTGATTTCACGTTTCCTCATGTTGAAGCGACCGACTCGCCGCGGTTCGTGGCGCGCGCACTGGGTCATCCGTTGCTCTCCGCGGATTCGCGCGTGGCGAACGACGTCACTATCGGGCCCGCTGGCTCCGCGCAGCTCATCTCCGGCTCGAACATGGCGGGGAAGAGCACGATGCTCCGCGCCGTCGGGCTCAACGTGGTGCTCGCGCGCGCCGGCGCGCCCGTGTGCGCCGCGGCGTTGACCTGTCCGCCGGTGCGGCTCCGGACCTCGATCCAAGTGCGCGACTCGCTCGAACGCGGGCTCTCGTATTTCATGGCCGAAGTGGCGCGGCTGCGTGAGATCGTCACGGCGGCGGAGGACAATACGCGCGACACCGTAGACGGGCCGGTTCTCTACCTCGTCGACGAGATGCTGAGCGGCACCAACTCGGAGGAGCGGGCCGTCGCGATTCGTCTCATCGTGGAGCGTTTGCTCGAGAGCCGAGCGATTGGCGTCATCACGACACACGATCTGCCGGCGTTCTGCGTCGATCCGATTCAGTCGCGTCTCGTGCACGCGCACTTCCGTGAGCGGGTGACGGGCGCTCCGGGACATGAAACGATGGACTTCGACTACCGCTTGTACGATGGACCGGCGACGTCGCGGAACGCGCTGCGACTCCTCGCGCTGGCAGGACTGGTTCCGGCGCGATGAGTCTTGCCCATCACGGAAAGTCGCCGCGCGTTCCGCCCAGCCAGCGTACCGTGTCCGCCGATGTCATCGGCCCGATCGTGCCTTCCACGGCTTTCGCGAGCGCGGCCGGGTCATAGACGCGTCCCGCTTTGATGACGACGCGTGGATTCCGTGCGACGCGAATGTCCTTGGTCGGATCGCCGGCCACGATGACGGCGTCGGCCCACTTTCCGGCTCCGATCGATCCAAGCCGATCGCCGAGTCCCATGGCGCGCGCGGCATTGATCGTCGCGAAGCGCAGCGCGGCCGACGCGGGAATGCCTGACAGCACGAAGGACTGTAGCTCGCGATGGACCGAGAACGGCGTGAAATATTCACCCCAGCTCGGGTGGTCCGTGCCGAGCGTGATCAGGTCCGCGCCGCCGGCGTCGTAGAACGCCTTGATTTCCTTTCGCTTCACCCAATAGATGTTCTCGAATTGCTGCAATACCTGCCGCGGTGGGCGCGCGTCGATCACGCCTCGCATGTACGGCGTGAGGAAGCGCTTTTCGTCGGTGAAATAGGTGAACACCTCGGGATCGCGCTTGCCGTAATAGCCATACGCACTGAGCGTCGCGTCGTAGTAGACGTGCTGTTTGATATAGAGCTGGAACGTCCGCTTGTACTCCGGCGTGTCGAATCGCGTCATCACCTCGAGCGACGCATACGCAGTCTTGTCAGCCGGAAACGCGTCGCCACCCATGAAGTGCTCGATGCGATCGATGCCCATGAGGATCGCGTCACGAGGATTCACTGAACTCCGGATTCCGGAATCGAGATGCCCGGTCACGGTGAGACCATGCAGATGCGCCCGGCGAACGAGCTCGCGCAATTGATCGGGTGTGATCCCCTTCGCCTTGAACCCGCGCACGCCAAGCTCGGCCCAGTGGTCCACCTCGGCGTCGATCGAGTCGGCGGAGATGTTGCGCGGCCAGCCCGGACGCGCGGTGCCGAAGTATGGTCCGGAATTGAGCAGTCGCGGCCCCGGCTCGAGCCCGCGGTCGATGCGGATGCGTAACGCGCGCATCGAGTCGGCGTTCATCTCACCGGCTGGGAACGTGCTCGTGACACCGTTGGCGAGAAAGAGTGACGGATACGCTTTCGTCTCGTCGATGCGGCCCTTGCCGAAGAGATCCACGGCGTAGTGGGCATGCAGATCGAACAGACCCGGGATGATCGTCTCGCTGTCGGCGACGCGGATCGTGTCCGCTCCCGGCGCGGCGATCGAGAGATCGCCGCCTACGCGCAGGAACTTGCCCGCGCGAACGAGGATGCCGGGGTTGTGAACGCGCGTCGCGGCGGTCGACGAGAAGAGCCAGCCGCCGAGGAGGACGAGATCGCGATCCTGCGCAAGGGCGGGCCGTGCGAGAGTGAGCGCGGCGGCAATCGCCAGGAGCACCTCTCGGCGGGGATATGTTCTCATCCGTCCAAATTATCCGTTCGACACAACGACGGCGAATTCGAGGTCGATCGCGCACGCCGTCAGGCCGGCGGTTCTCCTGCGGTGTGTTTTCAGATACAATCTGATCTCCACCTTCTGCTCCCATTCCATGACTCGACGTCTTCTTGCGGTCGCCGCACTTCTCGTTTCGCTCGCGCCGAGCGTGCGCGCGCAGACCTCCTTCCAGCTCGATGAGACTACGATCGCGAACGTTCATGCGGCGATCCGCGCCGGAACACTGACCTGTCACGCGCTCGTGCAGGCGTACCTGCGCCGAATCGACGCGTACGACAAACAGGGCCCAGCGATCAATGCCATCACGGTCGTCAATCCCGACGCACTGGCGACCGCCGATTCCCTCGATCGCCGATACGCGGCGACGCGAGCCTTCGTTGGTCCGCTGCACTGCGTACCGATGATCGTCAAAGACAACTTCCAAACGATCGGGTTGCAGACGGCGGCGGGAAATCTCGCGCTCAAAGGCTACACGCCTGCGAAGGATGCGTTTCAAGTCGGGCGCATCAAGGAAGCTGGCGCGATTGTGTTAGCAAAGTCGAATATGGCCGAGTTCGCGTTCAGTCCCTATGAGACCGTGAACTCGGTGCTGCCCGGCTACACCAAGAATCCATACGCGCTTGATCGTGTGACCGCAGGCTCGTCCGGCGGAACCGCTGCCGCCGTCGCGGCCGACTTGGGCGAAGTGGGATTGGGGACCGACACGGGCAACTCGATTCGCGGGCCGAGCTCTCATCAGGCGCTCGTTGGAATTCGGTCGACGATGGGACTTACGAGTCGCGCCGGGATCGCGCCGCTCAGCCTCTTCGCCGACATCGCCGGACCCATGGCGCGCACCGTTGCCGATGCGGCAACGGTGCTGCAGGTCGTCGCTGGATACGACCCCGACGATCCCGTCACAGAGGCGGTAAAGGGAAAGGCGACGCCCGACTACTCCGCGTCACTCGTCGCTGGCGGGTTGAAGGGCGCGCGCATCGGCGTGCTGCGTCAAGCGTTCGAGAGTCCGACCGTCGATCCTGAAGTTCGAGCCGTGTTCAACCGCGCGATCGACGATCTCAGGAAAGCCGGCGCCACAGTGCTCGACACCGTCATGATCACCCAGCTGGATTCGATTCGCCGATCGGGTCGCGGCGGATGCAATCCATTCAAGTACGAGTTCAACGCGTGGCTGGCGCAGCAGGGCGACCGCGTGCCGGTCAAGAGTTTGGATTCGATCGTGCGCTCGGGGCGATACCATCCGTCGATCCAGGCGCGGCTCGAGGCAGCGGCGCGCGTAGAGCAGGTGCCGGATTCGATCCCCGGATGTCAGTCGCGTCAGCGTGTTCGCGACGGTCTACGCTCGGTCGTCACGCAGACGATGGATCGATTGCAGCTCGATGCGGTGATTTATCCAACGTGGAGCAATCCACCGAGGTTGATTGGCGATCTCAACACACCAGCCGGCGACAACAGCCAGGTATTTTCGCCGACGACGGGGATGCCGGCGATCACGGTGCCGATGGGCTACACGCGAAACAACACGCTACCGGCGGGCCTGCAGATGCTCGGGCGGGCATTCGATGAGCCGCGGCTGATCAAGCTCGCGTACGGGTATGAGCAGGCGACGAAGTGGCGAAAGGAGCCTGCGACGACTCCGCCAGTGAAATGACTGTGGCATTGGAGCAAAACGGTACGGGGAGCGGCGTGTTGCCCGCTCCCCGTACGCGTTTCTCTCCCCCCCACCTAGCGATCTGCGCCCCACCTTCAGCCGCGCGAGCGGCCCTCCCTTTCGCAGTATCGCCACCGTGCATTAGAGCAGTGTTCGTGCCAGCGGTCGCCCATGGGTCCGGTTCCCAGCCCGCGCACGATTCCTGAATGGCTGAGGGACCCACACCATCCAGGCACAAGCGTATGGGTTTCGACCAGTACCATGAACCACCGGAAGAACTGTCGCAGAAGGCGCGCACGTTCGCGCGAATGATCGCGTCGCTGACCGAAGAGGCCGAAGCGATTGGTTGGTACGAGCAGCGGCTCGCGCTCGAGAAGGATCGTCAGGCTTCGGCGATCATGAGAAATGCGCAGCACGAAGAGATGAAGCATTTCGGAATGGATCTCGAGTTTCTGCTGCGGCAGAAGCCGGAGTGGCGCACGACACTCCAGGGAATCCTGTTCAAGGCGGGCAACATCGTCGAGCACGGAGACGACGCGGAAGAAGCGAGCGAGTAGAACGCACGCGGGCACTTGGCGACTCTTCACGGGGACTCTCCGTTCACCGGTGCATCTCGCTATTCTGTAGTGGACATGCTTCGTCGAACGTTTTCGCTTCTCGCCTCGCTCGTGGTGGTGGCTGGCACGCGCGCATGGGCGCAGGTGCCACAACTGTTGACCGATCCGCCGGCCGTGCCGCGCGAGTTTCGCGCGGCGTGGATGACACCGGTCTGGGATCGCGGTTTCAAGGATTGGCCTTCCACGCTGGGTATGACGCCCGAGGAGCAGCGGGCCGAGTTGCGGTCCGAGCTCGATCGCGCGGCGGCGGCCGGACTGAACGCGATCATTCTTCACGTTCGACTCGCCGGTGACGCGTTGTATCCGACGCGCTATGCCCCCTGGTCGACGATGCTCTCCGGACAATCCGGTGTCGGGCCGCAACCGACATACGATCCGCTCGCATTTGCCGTCGCGGAGGCGCACGCGCGCGGACTCCAGCTTCATGCCTGGTTCAATCCGTTCCGCGCGGTGCTGCCCGGCGTCCCCGGCAAGCTGGCGTCGACCCACGTTACCAAGCAGCATCCGGAATGGATTCGCAAATACGGCACGCAGACGTGGATCGATCCCGGTGACCCTGACGCGCGCAAGTTCGTGCTGGAGTCGATCCTCGACGTCGTTCGTCGGTATGACGTCGACGGTATTCACATCGACGACTATTTCTACCCGTATCGCGAGTCGCGAACGATTGTCCGTCGCGTGCGCCGCAAACGCGTCCGCGAGCACGTCGACATTCAGTTTCCAGACGACAAGACGTGGCGCAAATACGGAAAAGCAAAAGGCTGGACCGACCGCGATGCCTGGCGGCGTGCCAACATCGACGACTTTGTACAAGCGCTGTACAAGGGCGTCAAAGCCATTCGTCCGAGTGCCCTCGTCGGGATTAGTCCCTTCGGCATTTGGCGCTCGGGAACGCCGCCGGGCGTGACCGGCCTCGACGCGTTCACGGAGATCTATGCGGACGCCAAACGGTGGCTCGGCGAAGGCTGGCTCGACTACATCGCGCCGCAGCTTTATTGGCAGCTGAGTGGAACGGAGGATCGTTTTCGCGCGCTGGACGCGTGGTGGCGATCGGAGAATCCACAGGGCCGCTATGTGTGGCCGGCGCTCTATACGTCGCATGTGTACGGCGGCAGCGACGCATGGCCGCTGGGCGAGATCGCGCAGCAGATCGACGTCATTCGCGAGTCGCGCGTCGGCACGTCGGACGTTCCCGGTCATGTCCACTTCAGATTGGCGGCTTTGCTCGCCGAGAATGGTCAGCTCGCCAAGCGCCTCTCGACGGAATATTCCGAGCGTGCGTTGGTGCCGGCGTTCCCGTGGCTCGGCGCCACTCCGCCCGCGTCGCCCGAAGTCTCAGTCGTAAACAGTGAAGGGCCGGCGTCGGTTGTCATTTCGGCGGGAGACAGCATTGCGGTGCGCTGGTGGCTCATTCAGGCGCGCGGTCGTGACGGGAAGTGGACGTCGACGTTGCGGTCGGCGACGGAAGGTCAGGCGATGACAGAATCGTTCGGGGCGGTTGACCCGGACGAAGTGGCGGTGACGGCGATCGGGACGACGGGCGTCGCGAGCACACCGACCATCGTCGCGCCGTAGACCACAATCGCCGGCACCGTCAGCCGCGGATTTCGCCGAAACAGCACGGAAGGATTCCGTATCGTCCGCGATGCGCCATCTTCCCTGGGCTAAACTGTCGATTGCGGTTGTCGTTCATCGCGTACCAATGGTGGATATGAGAACACTACGTGCTTGCCTCGCCCTCGGACTGACAATCCCGGCGACGCTCGTTGCGCAACGACGGACGGCGGCTGCGGGAAATCGCGACGGCAACTCTGCAACGACGTTTGACTTGACCCGTTACGCGAGCGCGCCGCGCGAGCTGCGCGGGTTGCGATGGCGCCTCGTCGGACCGTTTCGCGGCGGCCGCGCGGTCGCGGTCGTCGGCGATCCGGCCAAGCGCAACGTGTTCTACTTCGGGTCCGTGAATGGCGGCGTGTGGAAGACCGCCAACGGCGGCTCGAGTTGGTCGAATCTCACCGACGGTAAATCGACGATCTCCTCGGTCGGTGCGATCGCGATTGCGCCGTCGGATCCGAACGTGATTTACGTCGGCGGCGGCGAGTCAGATCTCCGCGAAGATTGGACCTACGGCGACGGCATGTATCGCTCGACCGACGCCGGTCAGACGTGGGCGCATCTCGGTCTCGACGACGCGCAGCACATCGCGCGCATCGTCGTCGATCCGCGCGATCCCGATCGCGTGATCGTGGCCGCGATGGGACATGCCAGCGGCAAAAACACCATGCGGGGCGTCTATCGTTCGACCAACGGCGGCAAGAATTGGGAGCGTGTGCTTTTCGGCGATGACTCGACCGGCGCGATCGACGTCGCGATGGATCCGAGCAATCCGCGCATCTTGTACTCGTCGCTGTGGCACATGCAGCGCACGCCGTGGGGATTCACCGCCGGCAATGGAAGTTTGTGGAAGAGCAGCGACGGCGGCGATACATGGAAAAACTTGAGCTTCAATCCTGGCATTCCGAAGAATCCACTCGGTCGCATCGGCGTGTCGGTCTCGCCGGCGAATCCGCAGCGCATCTATGCGAACATCGAATGCCCGCCCGAGGATTCGACTGGCGGCATCTTCCGCTCCGACGACGCCGGCGCGACGTGGCAGCGCACGAATGGCGATCAACGATGGATGGTGCGCCCGTGGTATTACAACGTCGTGACGGCCGATCCCGCCGATACGAATACGGTGTACGTGATGAACCTCGCCACGTGGAAGTCGACCGACGGCGGCCGTACGTTCACGCGTCTCCGCGTTCCGCATGGTGACACGCACGAGCTGTGGATCGATCCCAAGGATTCGCGTCGCATGATCAGCGGAAACGACGGCGGCGCGACGATCAGCTTCGACGGCGGCAGCGTATGGTCGAGCATCATGAATCAGCCGACCGCGCAATTCTATCACGCCGTCACCGACGACCAGTGGCCATATCGCATCTACGGCGCGCAACAGGACAACACGACCGTCTCGATTCGCAGTCGCTCGGACGACGGTGTGATCACGGAGGACGATTGGTATCCGGTCGGCGGCGGCGAATCGGGCTACATCGCGCCGAAGCCTGGCGATCCGAACATCGTCATTGCCGGCACATACACGGGCACGATGACGCGCTACGACGTGCGCACGAAGCAATCGAAAGACATTTCCGTCTGGCTCAACAACTACGACGGGTGGGCCGCGCGCGACGTTCCGAATCGTTTTCAGTGGACGTATCCAATCGTGTACTCCAAGCACGATCCGCGCGTGTTGTACACGACAGCGAACAAAGTCTTCCGCTCGACGAACGACGGCGACAGCTGGGAGGCGATCAGCCCTGATCTCACACTGCACGACGCCAAGACGCTCGGACCGGCCGGCGGCCCGATCACCTATGACATGACCGGCACCGAGTGGTACGCGACGATCTTCACGCTCGCCGAATCACCGCTGAATGCTGACGTGTTGTGGGCGGGGTCGGACGATGGGTTGATTCACGTGACGCGCGATCGCGGCAAGACCTGGACGAACGTCACGCCACCATCGATGGGGAAGTACACGCGCGTCTCGATCATCGACGCGTCGCACTTCGATGCAGGAGCGGCGTACGTCGCCGCCAACCGCTACCAGGTCGACGATTTCGCGCCGTATCTCTACAAGACGAGCGACTACGGAAAGACCTGGACGCGCATCACCACTGGAATTCCCGGCGGCGCCTACACGCGCACCATTCGCGAAGATCCCGTGCGCCGCGGATTGCTGTACGCGGGCACCGAAACCGGCATCTATTTCTCGACCGACGACGGTGCGCACTGGTCGTCGCTGCAGCTCAATCTGCCGCGTGCGTCCGTGCGTGATCTCACGATTCATGGGAGCGATCTCATTGCCGCGACGCACGGTCGCGCAATGTGGGTCCTCGACGACATCGCGCCGCTCCGCCAACTCGGCGACGCTGAACGAAATGCGAGCATTTACCTGTTTGCGCCGGATACGGCCGTTCGCTTCGCCGGCGGCTCCGCGCGCACGCAAAGCGCGGGGGAGAACCCGCCGGCTGGCGTGATCGTCGACTATTGGCTCAAGAGTGCGCTGTCGCCGCACGACAGCGTGAAGCTCGAGTTCTTGGACGCGACCGGCAAAGTGATTCGCCATTTTTCGAGCGCGCCGCCGGATTCGACGAAGTCAGCGGCGCTGACGCGTCCGCTGGCTGATTCGTCCGGTGTTGCAATGCCGGCCAAGAGTACAGGAAAAACGCCTGGCGACACGATGGCCAACAAGCCGCGCGGCACGCGCGAAGTCGAGGATGACACGCTGGCGTTCGTGCCGAGTGATTCGATCGTGACGGTGAGGGCGGGACTCAATCGCTTCGTGTGGGATCTCCGCTATCCGGATACGAAGCAAGTGAAGGACGTCATCAACGATGAGGGGTCGACGCGTGGTCCGTTCGTGTCGCCGGGAACGTACACGGTGCGTCTCACCGCGCACGGTCAGAGCTCGTCGAAGCCGTTCGTCGTCCGAGGCGACCCGAGGTTGACGACGACGCAAGCGGATTACGACGCGCAGCTCGCGTTGTCGCTCCAAGTGCAGACGAAGACGAATGATCTATCCGACGCCGTCGCGCACATTCTCGATCTGGAACACGAGCTCGATGCGCGGGTGACCGATACGAAGGGTCAGCCATATGCGAAGCGCGTGGCCGACGCCGCGAAGCCGATTCACGACCGCCTCGAGACCGTGCGCGATTCGCTCGTCGAGATTCATTCGCATGCCGACGAGATCACGCTGCACTATCCGATCCGGTACTACAACATGTTGTTGTCTCTGGCCGGAATGGTGCAGAGCGCCGATGCCGGACCAACGGCACAGGAGGGCGCGATCTATCGCGACATCGCGCCGAAAGTGGATACGCATTTGTCGAGGCTTCGGAACATCGAGGCGACCGACATCACGACGTTCAATAACTTGATGAAGGAGCTCAACGTGCCGGCGGTGATGGTGAAAGCCGCGCCCATCGTGCCATGACACCGCCCGCACGAATGCGCGCCGCCATCATCACTCGCCCCGGCGGCCCCGACGTGCTCGAGGTGCAAGAGCGTCCCACGCCGGTGCCTTCCGATAACGAACTTCTCATTCGCGTTCACGCCTCCGCGCTGAATCGCGCGGATCTTTTGCAGCGCGAAGGACACTATCCCGCGCCGCCTGGCGCGCCCGCCGACATTCCCGGGTTGGAATTCGCGGGTGAAGTTGCTGCACTTGGCAAGGCTGTCACGAGTTGGCGCGAAGGGGACCGCGTGTTCGGCGTCGTCGGCGGTGGTGGCAACGCCGAGTATCTCGTTGCCGATGCGCAGACGGTGGCGCGAGTTCCGAGCGCGCTATCGTGGACCGATGCCGCCGCGATCCCCGAAGCATTCATCACCGCGCACGACGCGCTCGTGACGCAGGCGGGGGTCCGCGCCGGAGAGAGCGTGTTGATTCACGCGGTCGGAAGCGGCGTCGGCCTAGCGTCGGTGCAGTTGGCGCGTGCATGGAGGGCGACGCCGTACGGGACGGCACGCACGGCGAGCAAGATTGAAAAAGCGCGCGAGTTTGGCCTGGCTGATGGCATCGTCGTCGGCGACGACACGATGGTAATCGTTCCCGCCGTCGAGCGTTGGACCACCGGGAAGGGAATCGACGTGACGCTCGATCTCGTTGCGGGCGCGTACGTGCCGGCCGAGATTCAGGCGGCGGCGAAGCGTGGACGCATCATGTTCATCGGGACGGTTGCCGGCCGCACCGCGACGGTTCCCATTGGGATGATACTTGGCAAGCGACTCACGCTGCGCGGAACCGTCCTCCGCGCGCGATCCATCGACGAAAAGCGCGAGGTGACGGCCGCGTTCGCGCGCGACGTCGTTCCGCTGTTCGAGTCGGGCGTGCTCGGCCCGACGGTCGATCGTGTGTTTCCGCTCGTCGAGATTGCCGCGGCGCACGAGCGTCTCGCCAGCAACGAGACATTCGGAAAGGTGGTGATCGACCACGGCTGATCCACCGACGGCTCCTTCGCTACTTCGGCGACGTCGCGGTCGAGTCTTCCCGCTTCCCGAACAGGCCGGCGATGAAGGGTTTGGCGATGCACTCGTAGAACGACTTGTCGCCGCAAATCGAGTTGGCCTCTTTCTCGACGTACGTCTTCACCTTCGCCGGATAGGTCTTGCAGTTCGGCGTGTTGGTGCCGCGTACGCAGCCGTTGTAATGCAGCAAGCCGGTGCTGACAGCTTTCTTCGACACGCTTCCCGAATCCGACTTGATGTATTGGCCGAGGATGTAGATCCCGTATTTCAAGTTCGTTGAATCGCTCGCGAGGTCCTTGCCGAATTTCGAGCTCAGCTCCTTGAGCCAGATCTTCGGATAGACCTGCATGAGGCCGACGGCGCCGACGTTCGACATCGCGCCGCTGACGAACAACGCGTTCTCAGTGAGCATGACGCCAAAGACGACGGCGGGTGGAATGCCGTTCAAGTATGATTCGCGCACGGCGTAATAGGCGATGGAATCGGCGCGCGCTTGATCCATGCGTCCGGTCTTGACGAGATCCGCGGCGAAGGCCTGGCGATCGCGCTCGAATTCCGGGCTCGACGTCACCTGTGCCACCTTGCTCGTGTCGGAAGCGCCGGGCTTCGGCGTCAGCATGGCTCGCGTCGCCGGAACTCTCGTCGTCAATCGCTCGGCGATGCTCGGCTGATTGGCGAAGATCGGGCGCTCGTGCCGCACGGCGAACACGATGGCGCTGACCGCGACGATGATGATGGCGAGATCTCGTCCCGCGACGCCGAGCCAGCGGGTCCAGTCCAGGGGCCCGCGCGTGCGTCGCCCGTTGTCGGGCTCAGCACGTCGATCAGCGGCGTGGCGGCGCTCGGCGACTTCGGGCTCGGGCGCGGGAGTCGTGACGAGGTCCGGCATCGGCAACGAATAGTGCAAACGATGCACCGCCGGTGAGGCGCTCGATCCTCACCGATCGTGGCGATCAGCCCTTGACGCGCTTGAGGTGATACACCGTCATTCGCTCGTGCCCGCTCACGCCGGTGCGCTGTGTGAGTGTCCACGCGTCGGGGGACACGTACGCCCATGCGAAGGTGTTGTGTGCGTTCACCTGCGGAATGAAATACGCGCCGGTGCTGTCGACATTCGTCGCGCCCCAACGGCCCGAGCCGAACGTGTGATAGATGCGCCCGACCGTGAGATAGATGCGGCCAGAACCCGTCGGCTGCGTGAACGATGAATCGTGATAGTACGTGATTTCGATCGTCGAGTCATTGGCGACGTGATATCGCGCGTAAAACGGCGTTTCACCCGGCGCCGTCGCGGCCCACGAGCCTTCGAGCCAGCGGAGTTTCGCGAGGTCGGCCGTCCCGAACGGCGTCTTAGGCTGACCTCGCTGGGAGGACGATTGCTGTGCGAGTGCCACGCGCGGCGCGACGAAGATCGCGGCACACGCCAATACCAAGAGTGATAGTAGAGCTCGATTGAAATGTTTCATCGCGAGTGGTTATACCCCGCGACTCATTCTTCGCTTCCCATTTGCGCCATTCGGTCGCACGACTCGGCGCACGTCGCGCAGACGTCGCCGCAATGAGCGAGCTGTTCATCGGCTGTTATGCCTCGGCACGCTTCCTCGCAGGCTCGGCACAGCTCGGCGCACGCTGCGCATGTAACGACATGATACGGCGAGCCACGCAGCATGAAGTTCGCGCTCGTTTGACAGATCTCCGCGCAATCCAACAAAATGCCGATCAGGTTGACCTCTGTGTGGTCGCCGCCAGTCGCAATACAGTGCTGCAGCGTCATCGTGCAGACCGCGTGGCAGTTCAAGCACTCTTCGATGCATTCCTGCATCGCGTCGTGAGTGTGTTCGTCAGCCTGGTCGGTGTCGAAATCGACGCCATCACGCCGCTCGCTGTTCGCCATTGGTGCTCCGCCGTAGAGGTGAGAGTTCTTCAAGCGGCATGATGCGTACCGCGCGTGCCGGAAGTCACTAGAACAAGAGCTTCGCCGTCACGAAGAGGTTCCGCGGGGGGACCACGTAGTAGTACGACACTCCACCGCTCGCGTAGCCACTTCCGTACTTCTTGCTGTTCGTCAGATTGTTGCCGCGCACCAGGAGCTCGTACTGCCGGATGCGCCACGACACGGATCCGTCGAGATTGAATGCTGCCGGGAGCACGAATCGGGCGTCGCCGGTGTTCTCGAGAAACGCGCGGCTTTGGTATCGGGTCTCCAGTGCGACCGCGAAGGTACGCGTCGCCGCGAACTGCGCGCGCTCGAACGTGACGAGGCGCGGCGTGAGCAACGGCTCGACGTTGTGGTAGGTGACCGGCTCGTCGCCGGTTGAATCGGTATACTCGCGAATGCGATTCGTGCTGGCGGCGACATTCGCGTTGACCAACAGCCGTGGAATTCCCCGGTAGGCCACGTCCGCCTCGATGCCGCGCCGATAGCTCGCGCCGACGTTCTTGCGCAGCGGCGTGCCGAGATAGCTCAGGGCGCCGATGGGCGCGATCTCGTTGCGGAAATCCATCGAGTAGAGATTGGCCTGCGCGTCGAACGACGTGCCTCGATACGTGATGCCGGCTTCGAGATCGTGCACGCGCTCCGGCTTCACACGATCGAGGCTGCCGACGAACGCAACGTTCGACGTGTCGAGGTTATCGAAGCCGGCGAACATGTCGCTGCGTGCGGGCTCGCGCGTGTTTTGACCGTACGATGCGTAGAGCGAGAGCGGTCCAGTCAGGGCGTAGGTGACGCCTGCTTTCGGATTGATGAACGACCAGTCGATTGATTGTTCTGCGATGGCCGCGTGTACATCAGGCGTATAACGGAAGCTCGCGTGTCGCGCCTGGACGTCGCCGAACAGCGTCGCCGCGCCCGTGGTGTACGCGAGCTTGGCGAAACCGCTCGCATCTTGCTTGTGCCCGGTGTTGAAGTAGAGCGGGTCGGTCAAATCGGGTCTTTGATAGGCGGAGTGATCGCGTGCATACGTGCTGGCGTTGACGCCCAGGTCGAGCTGAAGAGACTCGCGACGATACGCCCAATCGCTCATGACACCCCACCACGCATACTTGAGATTGAAATTGTCGAGGGAGTCGATCAGCACGTCGTAGTCGCCGCTCGTCGAGAGGCGATAGACGGTCGTCGACAGCGATGACGATGGACTGAGCAGCCGCGTATACGCCAACGCGGCGAGTCGTTCGCTGAAGCCATCGCGCTCACGCGGCGTGAGCGGATTGATGCGGCGATTGGTATCGAGGTCCGATTCCGCCACGGCTAGATACGCCATCGTGTCGCGCATCGTACCAGTGGTCACCGTCGCCTTCAAGATGTCACGGTCGCCGAAGTATCCGGCGCTGAAGAATGCCGAACGTCCGTCGACGCCCGAGTGGTAGCGATAACCGTCGGTGCGCAGCGCCGAGAGTCGTGCATACATCGCGAAGCGGCCTGGAAGCAGCCCGCTCTGATACTCTCCACTTATGCGCTTCGAGCCGAACGACCCGCCTTCGAGCTGCAACTCGGCCGAGCGTGGTGCGGATGCGAGGGAAATCGTCTCCATGTTGATCGATCCGGCGTACGCCGCGGTTCCGTTGCTGCTCGTCCCCACACCGCGTTGCACTTGCACGGAGCGGAGACTATTCGCGAGGTCGGGGAAGTCGGCGAAGTACAGCACTTGATCTTCCGGATCGTTCAGCGGAATTCCATCGAGCGTGAGGTTGATGCGCGATTGGTCGATGCCGCGCAACCGGATGTAGCTGTAGCCCCAGTAGTTCGAGGTCTCCGCGTACGACGTCAGCGACGGAGCTGCGCCTTGGAGCAATAAGGGTACGTCTTGTCCAAAGTATCGTGGCTCGATGTCGGCTTGGGTGAGCGTTTTTTCGGAGATCGGCGCCGAGCCGGATCCGCGAACCGCCGAGATCATGATGCGCTCGAGTCGCTGTGCGCGTGTGGTGTGTGCTGTGTCCGCGCGCGCCGTGTCTTTGGCGGTTTGCGCGTTGAGCGACGTGGAGAATGTGAGGAGGACGGGCGTCGCGACGGCGAACGCCCACGAGCGGCGGCGAAGCGCCGACGAGGCAATGCGAATCATGTGTGACTCCCTACGCCGGTACAAACCGGATCAGGTTCTACGGGACTCTCTCAGCCTGCACCCGACGTGGGCAGGCACCCCGGTCACCGATAAAATCTAATAGGCCTTCGTGCGGCGCGTGTGACAGGCAGCGCGTGGGCGTGTCCGCTCCGTGCGTGCGCGATCGGCGGTCAAGACTGCGCCGAACCGCGGCGCTCGTTGCCGCGCCTACGCTCGCCACTCTCCGATTCGCGCGAGCCGCGGCGACGATCACTCACCTCGGCGTCGTACTGACTCCAGACGCGCTCGAGATCCGCCGGCGACACATGCACCGGTGCGCCCGACAAGATTCCCGTCACGTTGCGGAACGGCCGGCCGAGATGCATGCCGTCCTTGTCGATATTGAACTCACGAATCCCTTTGTCGTGCGCCGATCCGCGCATCTTGAGCACCGTGATGCCGCGCTTCATGTCACCGAACATTTCGACGTAGCGCAACAAAATGATCGAGTCCGTCAGCGTCGAGATGTGGCCTTCGGTAATGGATGTTCCACCCATCAGCGACGATGTCGTCGACGTGAAGAGGCCGGTGATCTCCTTGTGCTTGATGAACGACGTAAAGCCGATCACGAATTCGCGAAACGCTTTGATCGTGCCGACGCGCTCGAGCGCCGACAGACTGTCCAGCGCAACGCGGCTGGGCTTGAATTCCTCGACGATCTTCTGAATCGACAGAAGCCAATCCTCGAGCGTGGCGACTTCCGGATAGTCACAAATGACGCGCAGCATGCCGTCGCGTTCGAGTTTCTCGAAGTCGACGCCCCAGCCGATTGCGTTGCGGAACAGTTGCTCGCGGCTCTCCTCGAACGCGAGCAGCAAGCACTTCTCACCGACCGCGGCGCCGCCGTTCAGGAACTGCGTCACCGTGAGTGTCTTGCCGGTGCCCGTCGCGCCCGAGACGAGAATCACGGAATCACGGAAAAATCCCCCGCCGCACATCTTGTCGAGCTCCTCGTTCCCCGACGACGTCCGCACGTTCGAAGACTTCTGCTTGAGCTGAATCGCCGACAGCGGAATGACGACCATCCCGTCGCCCGGCAGAATCGTGAACGGAACTTCGCCCTTCTGATGATCGGTACCGCGGAACTTGAGGATCTCGATTGTGCGCCGCCGCGTCTCGTCCTCGAGCACGTTGCGCAGCACCATGACGTTGTCGGCGATGAACTCCTCGATGCCGAAGCGCGCGACCGGACCGTAGTCCAGCGTCCGCTCGGCCGTGAGCAGCGCGGTGACGCCCATCGATTTCAACGCCCATGCAATGCGGAACAATTCGCGGCGCACGACCGACTGATCGGAGAACTGCGAGAACACGGCGCCGAGTGAATCGACTGAGACGCGTTTGGCGTTGACCTTCTTGACCGCGTTCTGCACGCGCGCGAGCAGCGCGCCGAGATCGAACGCGCCACTCTCGATGACCTCAATGTGCGGATCCGGCGACGCGTCGACGAATGCGAGCTTCCCGTCGCGCTCCCATTGGGCGAGATCCCAGCCGAAGCTTCGCATGTTCGTCCGAATGTCGGACGCCGATTCCTCGAACGTCACGAACACCGCGTGTTCGTCGAACTGCTGAATACCGGCGGCGAGGAACTGCACGGCGAACACCGTTTTCCCGCTGCCGGCGGTGCCCGACAGCAGCGTTGTTCGATTCACCGGTAGTCCGCCCTTCGCGATCACGTCGAAGCTGCCGATTCCGGTCGGCAGCTTGCGCACGGGCGAGAGACTCGTGTCGTCAGTCGTCATGAAATCACTGTGAATCACGTGGAGGAGTTTGCGCGGAAGCCTGCGGTCGAACCTCGAGACCGAGCAGGACCTTCTCCGTATCGGAGAGATCGCCGATCACACGACGGAGCGGCGGCGGCAACTGTTTGATCAGCGTCGGCGTCGCGAGAATCTTCTCATCCTCGGCGAGCTGCGGATTCTCGAGCACGTCAATGACCTCGAGCGCGTACTGCCCGGCAAGCTCCCGCTCGCAAATCCTCCGCAGGTTTGCTACGGCAAGTTCCGCCCGAGGGTTCGATCCTGTGACGTACAGTTTGAGTAGATAGCGAGACAGGCAGCCTCCTTAGTTGAGCCCGCTCAGACTTCTGTGCATTGAGCATTCGCGTCGCGACGTCGCGAGTTCCATACCGTATCGTGCGCGCGAAAAACTCGCAACCCGACGGAAATTCTAGGGCATAGTCTTTGAACTTGTACCGTGAGACGAGTCACGCAGGACGTCACGCAACGATGAGTGGCACGACTCGAAAACTCCGCGCTACGATGCACGTCGAGGTAAACAGGCGGTGAACTTTGGCCGAGGCCGACGTGGAGACGGACCGTTTTGCCGAGCGAGTAGTGGAACGACGCGCGGGCTCTGATCGTCGACGCGGCCGGCAGGCGGAGCAGAGCCGCCTGCGCGCGATCGTCGAGCAGATGGCCGATGGCGTCGTGATCATTGGCCTGGACGGGATCATTCGCTTCGCGAATCCCGCCGCCGAAGCACTGTTCGGCCGATCGGCGGCGGAGCTCGAACGTACGTCGTTTGGCTTTCCGGCCGTCGCCGGCGAGACCGCCGAGATTCAGGTCGTGCGCCCGGGCGGCGCGTCGGTCGCCGCGGAGTTGCGCGTCGTCGATATGAATTGGGAAGGCGAGGCGGCTCGCCTCGTCTCACTACGCGACGTGACCGATCGCAAGCGAGCGGAGGAGCGCGCCGCGCAGCTCGATGGCGAGCGAATCGCTCGCGCCGAAGCCGAGGCGGCGAGCCATGCGAAGTCGGAGTTCCTTGCGATGATGAGTCACGAGCTGCGCACGCCGCTCAACGCCGTCATCGGTTATGCCGAGCTGCTCGACTTGGGGATCGCGGGGGCGTTGAACATCGATCAGCGCCATCAGGTTTCTCGCATCCTCGCCAGCGGCCGACATTTGCTTGGTCTGGTCAACGAGGTGCTCGATCTCGCGAAGGTCGAAGCGGGACGCCTGTCACTTCACACCGGTCTCGCGCAGGCGTCACAGACCGCCGACGGCGCGCTGGCGCTCGTACAGCCGGTTGCAGAGGCACGCGGAATTCTCGTGACCGTGCAGCACGCCGAAGAAGTCGAGACGACGTACGACGGCGATGAAGACCGCGTGCGACAAATCCTCGTCAACCTGCTCAACAACGCGGTGAAGTTCACCGAGCCCGGTGGATCGGTGCGCGTAGAATGCGGGCTCACGAAGAAGCCGGATCCCGAGGCGCGGCTCATGGGCGGTCCGTGGGTCTTTTGGCGCGTCGCCGACACCGGCATCGGGATCGCCCCGGCGCAAATCGCGGCGATCTTCGATCCATTCGTCCAAGTCGAGCGCGGGCACACGCGACAGAGCGAAGGGTCGGGACTCGGCCTCACGATCAGCCGGCGTCTCGCTCGACTCATGCGCGGCGACCTGACCGTGCGAAGCGAGGTCGGAAAGGGATCGGTGTTCACATTGTGGCTGCCTGCCGTCAGCGGTGCCGCACGCGAGGCGGCGCGTCGTCGCGCCGAGTCTCCCGATTCCGCGCCGCGTCTCCAGGGACTCGCTGAGGCGGGCGAGGCGCTGTTGCACGAGATCGAGCCGATGCTCAACGCGTTCGTCGCGCGGTTGCGTACGGAACCACTCATGCCGGCGGCGCATTCGCTGCGATTCTCGCAGCTCGCCGATCACATTGGGACGTACGTCGCGAACATCGGCGGCGTGCTCGTCGCCGTCGAGGAAGCACGCGGCCAGCCGTCGGTCCTCGTGGCCGATGGGTCCGAGATTCAACGTCTCGTCGCCGAGCGGCACGGTTCACAACGTGCGCGACTCGGCTGGACCGCCGATGCGCTCCGCCGTGAATGGCGCATCCTCGAGGAAGAGATCGAGCGGGCCATCCGTCGCCGTACGCAAGGCGTCGAGGAGGCGACGATCGAAGAAGGCCTGACCATCATCACTCGACTCATCGATCAAGGGATCGAACTGAGCTGCCGTTCGCTGACGCGTGCGCTGCGGTAGGAGCCCTGCCGTGACCGCCTTTCCTGGCATAGCTAGTGCCCCTTACCAGGGAGATGGTCCCTAGCGGCAGGAGGCAGAAATGAGGATGAAAACGTCAGCGCTTGCGCTCGCTTTGGTGGTCGCGGCCGGCGCGTGCGGTCGAAATAACAACCGGGCGGCCGATTCGGCGCTCAACACGGATCTCTCATTAGCGGCGCAACAAAGCCGCTCGCTCGACAGTCTGTCGGCGGCGGAGCGCTCACCGGCGCCGAACGCATTGGCGGGCAACAACGCGGCGCTTGTCGCCCCCGCGGCGACGCATCCGGCCACGCACTCGACGCGTTCGACCGCGCACCGAAGCAGCAGCGGTCATGTGTACTCGAGTGGCGGGACCGTCACCACGGGCAGCGGCCATGTCGTGAAGCACACGCAGCGCGATGCGGCGATCGGTGCGGCGGCGGGAGCCATCATCGGCGCGACAACGAGCCGCAACAAGGTCAAGGGCGGAGTGATTGGTGCCGCCGTCGGCGGCATTCTGGGTGGCGTGATCGGCAACAACGTCGATAAAAAGAAAGTCCCGTAAGGAAAGCGCCGCACGAGACAACGGGAGCCCCGCGAAGGGCTCCCGTTCTTGTTCCGCTTACCGCCGTGCCCGGATACGTCTATACTTCACACGCCTTATTCGACCCACTCGACCCGAGGTTTCATGGCGAAGGAAGAACCGATTCAGCTGGAAGGACAAGTTACGGAAGTTTTGCCGAATGCGACGTTTCGCGTACAGTTGACGAATGGACACAACGTGCTCGCGACGCTGGGCGGCAATATGCGTCGTTTTCGCATTCGCGTACTCCAAGGCGACCGTGTCACGATCGAGGTATCTCCGTACGATCTGACGCGTGGACGCATCATTTTCCGCCACAAGACCTGAGCGGCGCCGCGTAGCAGCGCACTGTCCGGCTAGCCGCCGATCTTCAATTCGCGCGCGGATGCACGGTGGACTTGAGGATACGGAACGTCCGGCCCTTTGATCGTCCGCCACAGGATCCGATTGAACAGCGCCTCATCGGCCGCGTCTTCGGTGCTCAAAT
>JAICYT010000044.1 GCA_025934075.1 Gemmatimonadaceae bacterium | reverse complement strand
GCAGTGGCGATCGGCGCGTGATCGAAATCTTGAAAGAGCTCGTCGGGCGACGCGCCCAGTTCGGCGCGGATGCGCGCGCCGATCTCGCTGAACGGCCGCGGCGGAAGCTGGTCTTGGAGACCCTCGAGCTCCTGCCGGAATTCGGCCGGAAGAAAGTTCGTGAGAATGCTGATGAGCTGCCCGACCTTGATGAACAGCCCGCCGGCGACGAGGATTGCGTCGTGAATCCGTCGTGCATTCGTGCGATGTCGCTCGGTGAGCATCGTCGCGTATCGTTCGGGCGCGATGAGCGGGCGGCGCGCGCGGAGCCAGAGGTAGCTGGACAGAACGCGCATCGTCGTTCCATAGATCCGAACGAGCCGCAGGCGGGGGTTGGGCATGGCGACGGAGTGACGTACTCTACCTTGCAGCATAGCAACCATTCAGGATAACCGCCCATGAAAATGGCTCGCAGTCTTGTTACCCTGCTCATCGCCGCGCGGACCCTTGCCGGACAATCAGCCGCGTCCGTCGCGGACAGCTCGCACTTTCGCGCGCTCGATCTTCCGACGCCGAACGAGTATCGCACGGGGTCAGGACGACCTGGTCCCAAGTACTGGCAGCAGCGCGCCGATTATCGCATTGCCGCGACACTCGACCCCGCGAAAAACGAGCTGCGCGGGCGTGAGACGATTCACTACGTCAACCATTCGCCCGACGCGCTGCCATACCTGTGGCTCTTCGTGGAGCAGAATCTTTGCGAGCCGAACAGCATCACCAATCAGCTCAATCAGCCGCCGCTCGTCTTCCTCGGCACCAGCTTCGATTTCTCCTGTCAGGGATTCAACAGTGCGCCACGGCTGGAGTCGATGACGATCGCGGGGCGCGAGGTGAAGCGAACGCGATTTGGTACGACGTTGCGCGTCGACCTCGCTCGACCGCTCGCGAGCGGCGCGTCGGTGGATATCGATGCAGTCTGGCATTTCAATGTCCCGCCGCAAGGCGGCGGGCGCATGGGACACGACGGCCCGTTGTATGAGATGGCGCAGTGGTATCCGCGCGTCGCCGTCTACGACGACGTGAAAGGATGGAATCACGAACCGTACATCGGCGCCGGCGAGTTCTATCTGGAATACGGCGACTATGACGTGACGCTGACGGTTCCTCGCGAAGACATTGTCGCTGCGACGGGCGAGCTGCAGAACGCCCAGCAGGTATTGACGGCGACGCAGCGTCAGAGGTTGGCGATTGCGCGACGCTCGGACACGGCGATCGCGATTATTCGCGCCGAAGAGGCGGGCAATGTGTCGAACACGCGCCCGGCCGGCGCGACCTCATGGCATTTCACCGCGCACAATGTTCGCGATTTTGCGTTCGCGGCCGGACCCGGTATGCGTTGGGACGCGAGCGGGTATAATGGTATTCTCATCGAGGATCTCTATCGGCCCACCGCCGAGAAATGGACCGAAGTCAATCGCATGGGGCGCGAGGCGATCAAGTACTACTCGGAGCAGTGGTTCCCGTATCCGTACTCGCACGCCACGACCGTCGAGGGTCCGGTCGAAGGCATGGAGTACCCGATGCTGACCTTCACGCCGAATAGTCCGACGCGCGAGGATCAGCAATGGGTGATCGCGCACGAGTTCGGCCACGAGTGGTTTCCGATGGTGGTGGGCTCGAACGAGCGACTGTATCCATGGATGGACGAAGGATTCAACACGTTCATCGACCTCGCCAATGCCGCGAAGTACTTCGCCGGGACGTCGTATGGCGATACGATCGAAGTCCACCCGCTGCATCTGTACGCGGAGCACGCCAAACCGGGCAACGAGCAGCCGCTGATCGAGAAGCCGGTCGAGGTGCGCGATCTCTTTTGGGGCGGCTACCAGAAGCCCGCTCTCATGATGCAGATGCTTCGCTACGAAGTACTCGGCAAAGAGCGCTTCGACGCGGCTTTTCGGGAGTACATTCGCGCGTGGGCATTCAAGCATCCGACGCCATCGGACTTTTTTCGCCTCATGCGCGATCAGTCAGGCATGGAGCTCGACTGGTTCTGGCGCGATTGGGTCTTCACCACGGCGCGCCTCGATCAGGCGGTCGATTCCACGTCACGCGGGACCGATGGCATAACGAGCGTCTACCTGCACAACGGCGGCACGATGGTGATGCCGGCCGAGCTCTTGCTCACGTTCGAAGACGGCACGACGTCGACGGTCGAGCTTCCGGTCGAGATGTGGAATTTGGGCGATCGATTCACATATCGCGTGATGGGAACAAAGCCGGTGCGCGCAGTCGAGATCGATCCAAGGCGCGCGCTGCCCGATATCGATCGAGCGAACAACCGGTGGCCGCGCTAGACCTGCGCGATCTCGGTCGTGGCGAATGGGCTGAGACTACTTTTTTGGAACGGGATGAGACCGGATTTGAGGGCAACAGAATTGGGGTCAGACACCAATTCAGGACCGCCGAGGCGCACAGGACGCAGAGACCGGCAAATGCATAGCCGAACTCCGGCCAAACTCAGCACGTCGAAACAGAGTCCTTGATCGCTCGAATTCGCCCAGCAGTACGTTCGCACCGCGCATGCACCTCGCGGACCTTGCCACGCCGGACAATGTCGCAGACGTTGTGCGCACGGACGCCGCCGCCCGCGAGAATCTCGAGCCGCCCGGCGCAGTGATCGATCAACGCGGCTAGCACCTCGACGCCCTCCTGCGCGTTTGGCGCCCCGCCAGAGGTCAGCACGCGAGAGATACCAATCGACATGATCGCGTCGGCCGCGGCGATGATGTCCGGCGTTCGATCGAGCGCCCGATGGAATGTCACGCGTTCGCCGCCGGCGATGTCGGCGAGCGATCGGGTCCGCACGACGTCGACCCTATTCGCGTGATCGAGCACGCCCAGTACGATACCGGCGCAGCCTAGAGTGAGGGCGTTCCCAAGATCGCGACGCATTCCATCGAGCTCGTCGCCCGAGTACACGAACGAGCCGCCGCGCGGGCGGATCATCGCGTACACGGGAATCTCGACGCGACCGAGCACCGCTTCGATCAGTGTTCGATCCGGCGTCGTGCCTCCGACCAGCAAATTCGCGCACAGCTCCAAACGATCTGCGCCACCATCGACCGCCGCCAGCGCGTCCTCGAGCGAGTCGACGGCGGCTTCGACGAGAACCGTCACCGCACGTGTCCCTTCTCGAGCACCGGATTCTGGTTGTACTCCTTCGACCTCCCCTTCGGAATGCTGAGCGTCTGCCAATCACTCGTCGCGTACATTCTCGCCAAGAGAATGATCTGACCGACGTGCATCGCAGTATGAGCGATCGATCGGCAGAGGGCTTCGTGCACGGTGAGCTCGGTGCCGCGAATCTTGACCTTCTTCTCGAGATCGGCATCGGTGAGCCCGGCGACTTCGCGCTCGACGACGTCCCATCCTTTCTTCCATGACTCGTCGACGTGAGCGCGAGTGAACGGGCCGTCGGCGAACTCGTCGTCGCGGTTGCGCCATGGCTTTTCGCCGTCGCTCGAGAGGAAGTCCGTGAAACGCGAGGCGAGATTTCCGCCGATGTGGCGCACGATCATCGCGATCGAGTTTGCTTCCGGCGCGGGGACGCGGTTGAGGGAGTCGTCGGAAACCTGAGCCATCGCCTTCTCGCCGAGCGCGCGGTAGCGATGGTATTCATCCAAGAAGTCTTTGCTGAGCATGAGCGTGCCTTGCGCCTGGGCGCTGAACGTTGGTTGGTAGCGAGCGAAGAACGTATCCCTCTATCTTATCGGCTCTGTCAGGCCAACCGTAGCCGGACTTGTCGACTTTCGTCAATCCCGATCACCGTCCATGCAGTTCCACGAGTCCCCGAAATTCCCGCGCGGTTTTCGTTGTGCCAGCCGCAATGTGGGTCTCAAGCCCAAGGCGAAAGATCTCGCGCTCTTCGTGAGCGAGGTCGACGCGAGCGCCGCGGCCGTCTTCACGCGCAATCAGTTTCCTGGCGCACCGGTGATCCTTGGTCGCGAGACCATCGTCGGCGGACGACTGCGAGCGATCGTCGCCAACAGCAAGTGCAGCAACGTCGCGACCGGCGCGCAAGGAGTAGAAAGCGCGCGACGTATGGCGGCGGCAACTGCCGCTGAAGTCGGGACGACGGCCGACCGCGTGCTCGTGAGCTCGACCGGCGTCATCGGCGTGCAGCTGCCCATCGAGCTGATCGAGCGCGGACTCGCCGGGATGTCGCGCGACTTGCAGACCAACCCGCTCGTCGGCGCCGAAGGAATCATGACCACCGACACGCATCCCAAGGCATTGTCCGTCAGCGTGGGCGACGCAACGATCACGTGGGTCGCCAAAGGCTCAGGAATGATCGAGCCGAACATGGCGACGATGCTCGCCTACATCTTCACCGACGCCGACTTCGACAGCGCGACGCTCGACCGGATGCTTCGTGCCGCGGTACATGTGTCGTTCAACATGCTGTCCGTCGACACGGATACGAGCACCTCGGACACGTGCGCGCTGCTGGCGAACGGACTCGCTGGCCCCGTCAGCGAGCCCGAGTTCCTGGCCGCGTTGACCGCTGGATGCATTCGCATGTCGGAGATTCTTGCTCGCGACGGCGAAGGTGCGAAGCACCTCATCCGCGCGATCGTGCGCGACGTGACAAATGAGCAGGACGCTCGACGCGTCGCCAAATCGCTCGTCAACTCTCCGCTCGTGAAGACGATGGTGCATGGCGCGGATCCGAACGTCGGCCGGCTGTTGATGGCGATCGGCAAGTGCTTCGACTGCCGCATCGTCGCGGCATCGACCGATGCATGGATCAACGGCACCGCTGTCGTGCGTGGCGGCCAGCGTCTCGACTTCGACGAAGCCGCAGTTCGCGCCACGCTCACCGCCGAAGTCGTCGATCTCGAGGTCTCCCTCGGGCTCGGCGACGCATCGGCGACGGCGTTCGGTTGCGACTTGACCGGCGGCTACATCGACGAGAACGCGGCGTACTACTCGAGCTGATCGCGCTCGATCATCCGACAGCGGCGATGCACTCGATCTCGACGCGTGCGTTGAGCGCGAGTCCCGTCGCGCCGAAGGCGCTGCGAGCGGGGAGATGCCGGCGGAAGTACGTCGCGTAGATCTCGTTCATCGCGGGCCATTCCTTCATGTCGGCCATGAACACCGTGCATTTGACGACGTTGTCCATCGACGACCCGGTCTTGTGGAGCACGTCGCTGATGTTGTTCAGTGCCTGGCGTGCTTCGGCTTGAATGCCACCCGCCACGACTTTCCCTGAGGTGTCGGTGCCAATCTGTCCGGCTAAGAACAGCAAGTTGCCGACGCGCACCGCCGGCGAGAATGGGTTCTTCGGCGGACCGTAGGGCGTCAGGTATTCCACCTCGAGGCCGTTTCGCGTGTGCGCGCACGCGCTGAGCGAAAAAGCGGCAGCGAGAAGACAGAAAATGCGTCGCATTGTCGATCCGCGTTGGGGTGTTCTACAGTTTATAGAGTTGCCGCGCGTTCTCGCCCAAGATCTTCGTCCGCTCCGCGTCCGACACACCGAGCGCCGCAAGACTCGACTTCATCTTCGGAATGCTCCCGATCTGATGCGGATAGTCGCTCGCCGCCAAGACGCGATCGGCGCCGGCGAAGTCGACCGCCAACCGGACGGCCTTCGGATCGAAGTTCACAGTATCGTAATAGAACTGGCGCAAATACTCGCTCGGTCGACGCTGAATGTCGGCACGGCAGTCCGGGAATGCTTCCCAACCACGATCGAGACGCTCCGCGAGATACGGGATGGCGCCGCCCAAATGACTCAACACCCATTTGATGTTTGGGTACCGTTCCGGTACGCCCGCGAACACGAGCTTCGCCGCGGCCAGGGTCGTGTCCATGAGGAAACCAACGAGCGGCATGAGCCAATAGTCGGTCATCGCTTCGACGCCGACCGGATCCGTGGGATGAATGTGTAGGATTGCGCCGAGTCGGTTGGCTTCGGCGTATAGCGGCTCGAAGCGCGGATCGGCCAGCGCGACGCCGTTCACATTGCTGAACAACATGGCGCCCGGCATTCCAAGTTGTGTGACCGCACGAGTCAACTCAGCGACTGATGCGGCGGGATCACAGAGTGGCAGCGTCGCCAACGACGAGAAGCGCGGCGAGCGTTCACGAACAACGGTCGCGAACGCGTCATTCACCAATCGCGCGAACCGAACTGCGCGATCCGTCGGTTCGACGTGTGTGCCAGGCGTCGTGAACGTGATGATCTGGGTGTCGACGCCTTCTTGCTCCAGCACGCCTTGGCGATACTCGATGTCGCGATGACCACGCACCGCAACGTTGTAGTCGCCCGGATAATGAAGGCAGGGGTTGCCCTCGGCGTCGATCGTCAGCTTGACGGCGCTGTCGCCTGCCTTGAGCGCGTCGAGATATTCGGGCGGATAGAAGTGGTTGTGAACGTCAATCAGCATGTTGGGCGGCTGGAAGTGAGGGCTTACGCGACAACCAATAGTAGACCGGCAATCCGACAGCGACAAATGCTAAACCAGTCGTGGCGTTCGTAGCGTCGGCAATGATCTGATTGATCACAATGTACGCCGAGCAGAGGATGAAGATGATCGGGACGACGGGATAACCCCAGACTCGATACGCGGGTTTGTACTCGGCGCGCCTGCGCAATCGGATGAGTCCCCACGCCATGAGCGCGAAGAAAACCCACTCCGTGTAGACGACACGCGTGAACAGCGCTCGATACGTTCCGGTCGAGACGAGGATCACGGCCCACACGCCCTGCAGTAGAATCGCGCGATGCGGCGTATGGAAGCGCGGATGAATTGCGGCGGCCCACGAGACGAGCAGTCCGTCGCGCGCCATGGCGAGATAGGCGCGCGGTCCGGACAAGATCACGCCGTTCAACGCGCCGAAGGTCGACACGGCGACGACGGCCGACATGAACGCCGCGCCGCCGGTACCGAGCACGGCGTCGGCGGCGTCGGCGGCAACGCGACTCGAGCTGGCGATCTTCGAGGGCAGGAGTACGTGAAAGTACGCGGCGTTGAGCGCGATGTAGCACACGGTCACGATCATCACACCGACGACCAACGCGCGCGGTATGGTCCTCTCAGGCTCTCGTGTTTCCTCGGCGGCATACGTCACCATGTGCCAGCCGCCAAAGGCGAACAGGCCAGCCACGACGGCGAGCGGGAATTGAGAGAATGTGAACGGAGTGTTCGTGGCAGACGGCGCGGCAGACTGTGCGAGCTGCGGAGCGGACAGGCCATTCCGTGGGCCGAGGACGAACGCCACTGCGATGATCGCCACCACGGCGCCGACCTTGAGAATCGTCAGCGTCGTCTGAACCAGACTGCCCTGGCGGACACCGACATAGTTCACGGCCGTCAACGCCACGACCGCGATCGTCGCCAGAACGCGTAGACCAATGTCTCCGACTGGGATGAAGAAAGACATGTAACGGGCGAACACCATGGCGATCACCGCGATGATGCCCGTGTGCATGGTCCAGAACATCGCCCAGCCCCACAGGAACGCGACCGCCGGCGAAAATGCCTCGCGGAGGAACACGTAAACGCCGCCCGCGTGCGGATATGCGGACGCCAATTCCGCCGCGATCAGCGCGCCAAACAGGGTGAGGATTCCGGAGACGATCCACACGCTGTAGACACCTTCGACCGTCGGGACGGCGCCCGTGATGACCGATGGCTGCACGAAGATCGATGCACCGATGATGATCCCGACGACGAGCGCCGTTGCGTGCAGCGGGGTGATCGATCGGGAGAGCATGGGCGACAAACCTGGGCCGGGTGTTCAGCCCTAGCTAGAGGCGAGCGCGGCTGTCCCACACATCGGACGGCGAATTGTCCGATCCCACGGACGAATGCAGCGTTCAGAAACGTGTCGCCCGTCACACTGCCGATCCGGCAAGCGGCGGAGCATGGCCGCAACTCATCACTCCTCAGTGAGTTGCGTCGGGGATGGCCCAGTCTCGGCGTTCGGCGCCCGAAACGGCACGGCCAGTGCTTTTCATGGGGTGGCAGATGCGGTTGCGATGGACGCGATCGGTCTTTCAAGGAGCCAGAAATGTCAATGCAACGTTGGATTCAGCGTTCGGTTCCCTTCGCCGCGGTTGCGCTCGTTGGCGCAGCGCCAATGGCGTTCGCGCAGGGACAGGAATTGTTCGAGTGGAATGGTCGCGTCGACCGCGAGGTGCAGATCACGATGCGTGGAAATAGCCTCCGGACGATGCCGATCGGGCAGACCGAGCCAGGCCGTGCGCGCAGCCGCGCCGTGAGCGCGTTGCCACGAGAGGACGGCCAGGTCACCGTACAGGTATTGAACGGGCGGGGCGACGTCGAGGTCATTCAACAGCCGAGTGCGCAGAATGGCTACACGACGACGATTCGAATTCAGGACCCTCGCAGCGGTGCCGACAACTATCGCCTCGTGGCGTACTACCAGAATTATTCGAACGGCGAGTACATCGGCCGGAACAACGGACGTGGGCGCGGGCGCGATCGTGACGACGTCGACCGCGGCCGCCGGGACAACGGTGGCTACAACAATGGCGGCTACAACAATGGCCGGAACGGACAGTACGGGCAGTACGGCAACCAAACCGCGCTGCACTGGAGCGGTAACGTCGACGACGAGCTCGAGATCCGCATTCAGAACGGTCAAATCGACTATCGCACGATCCATGGCGCACAGCCGACGAGCATTCGCGCCGATCGCGGTTCGGCCAACATGCCACGAACGAATGCGACGATGACGGTGGTCCAGAACCAAGGTCGCGGTTCGGTCTCGGTGATTCAGCAGCCAGCTTCATGGAATGGCTACACGACCGTGATCCGAGTCAAAGACCCGCAGGGCGGATACGGCTTCTACGACTTCAATTTGATTTGGCAGTAGTCTGAAGTCAGAGACGTTGGTCCTTGGAGCGGTGGGAGGCTTGCGCCTCCCACCGCTCGTCGTATTCCGTCCGTCGTATTCAGTGTTCGACCCTGTCAAACGCGACGTCCGCCTTGCATTGTTCTAGGAACCTTCCACGCTCGATCATGCCGTCGATTCGACATTTTCGTTTCGCCTCTGCACAGCTTGCCCCGCGGGTCGCCGCGCGGATCGCGTTCGTGGCCGCGACGACGGTTTGTCTCGCGACGCCAACTCTCGGTGCCCAGAGGTTCCCGTCGAAGCTCAGCGACGGCGAGTTCTGGAAGCTCGTAACCGATTTCTCCGAGGCGAACGGCTACTTTCGGTCGGACAACTTCGTCTCGAACGAGACGACGTATCAGTGGGTCATCCCTGATCTTCTGCGTACGACGAAGCCCGGCGGCGTCTATTTGGGCGTTGGACCAGATCAAAACTTCACGTATCTCGTCGCGCTCCGACCGAAGATCGCGTTCATCTTCGACATCCGTCGGCAAAACATGCTGACGCACTTGATGTACAAGGCGATCATCGAGCAGTCGTCCGACCGCGCCGATTTTCTGTCGCGACTGTTTGCTCGGCCACGCCCAACGGGTCTCGACACCGCGTCGACAGCCGAGGCGCTGTTCGGCGCGTATCAGTCGGTGGCTCGCGACACGATCCTGGCTCGGAAGGATCTCGCGGCCATGCGCGAGCGCTTGACCAAGCAACACGGTTTCACCCTCAGCGACGACGACTTGAGCACGATCGCCTACGTTTATCAGGCCTTCGTCGACGCAGGCCCCGATCTGACGTACAACTTTGCTCAAGGCCGACTGGGCTATGGCCGCGGCATGCCGAGCTATGCGCAATTGCAGATCGAGGCCGACAGCGCCGGGGTGCGCCGGAGCTACATGGCGACCGAGGCAAACTTTCGGGCGCTGAAAGAGCTGGAGGTGAATAATCTGGTTGTCCCGGTCGTTGGGGATTTCGCCGGCCCCAAGGCGATTCGCTCGGTCGGCACATACCTCAAGGATCACAACGCGACGGTGACGGCGTTCTATCTGTCGAACGTCGAGCAATACTTGTTCAATCAGGAAGACGACTGGCGAAAATTCTTCGGCAACGTCAGTGCTCTGCCGCTCGACTCGTCGAGCACCTTCATTCGCTCCGTGTTCAACGGCATGGGATTCAGTCGCGCCGGTCCCGGCATGCGCGCACAACAGATGCTCGCCTCCATGCTGACGCAGGTTCGCCTGTTCAATGAAGGGCGGCTCGCCTCGTACTACGACGTCATTCAGACATCGCGATAGCGGCCCGAGCGCCCTAGAATAGGGCATGCCCACCGAAACGGAGCGCCCGAGTAGCGCTGCCCCGACGTACGACCTCGCTGCCTACCGCGCGCGCATTCCGTTGCTGACGTCGCTCATCCCGATGAACAACTGCTCGCAGGCGCCGCAGACAGACGTCACGCGCGCAGCCGCCGAGCGGTATCTGGATTCATGGAATCAGTCGGGAATGGATTGGGATGCGTGGGTCGAAGAAGTGCAGCTCGCGAAGGGCGAGTTCGCGCGCATCATCAATGCGTCCGCCGACGAGATCGCGGTGTTCAGCTCCGTGTCGGAGGCGACGAGCGCCGTCGCGAGCACAATCGACTTTGCCGGCAACCGAAACAAGGTTGTCGTGACGGAAGCCGAATTCCCAACGATTGGACATGTGTGGCTGGCGCAGGAGCGTCGAGGCGCCCGCGTCAATTGGATTCCAGTGCGCGACGGGATGATCGCGCCGGATTCGTACCATGCAGTCGTCGACGAACGCACGGCAATCGTGTCGGCGTGTCACGGCTACTACCTCAACGGGTTCACGCAGGATCTGGCGCGGATTGCCGAACGCGCGCATGCCGCCGGCGCCCTGCTCTACGTCGACGCCTATCAAACGCTCGGCTCAGTTCCGGTCGACGTTCGCGCGACCGGCGCTGATTTTCTCGCCGCCGGGAACCTGAAATATCTCATGGGCATTCCGGGCATCGCGTTTCTGTACGTGCGACGGGAGCTCATCGAGCAATTGCATCCGCTCATGACCGGCTGGTTCGGTCGATCGAATCCATTCGCGTTTCAAGTCAAGCAGCTCGACTGGTCGGCCACGGCGAGCCGATTCGATTCCGGCACTCCACCGGTCATCAACGCGTACGTCGCGCGCGCCGGAATGGCGATCATCAACGAGATCGGCGTCGGTGACATTCGCCGCTGGCTCGAGGTACTGGGGCAGCGGTTGATCGATGGTGGACGCGAGCGTGGGCTCACGCTGCACGGAACGCCGGACGTGTCGCACAAAACCGCGAGCACCGCGTTCGTCGTCGACGATTCACATGCGGTCGAGCTTCTGATGCGCCGGCGAGGGATCGTGCCGTCGGCGCGCGGCCCGGTCATTCGTCTCGCGCCTCACTTCTACAGTACCATTGCCGACGTGGACACTGCGCTCGATGTGCTGGCGTCCGTCGTTGGAGCTCGATGACCGAACGCCGCGAGACATTCGCGTCGCGCTTCGGCACGTTGATGACGATCGTCGGTGTCGCGATCGGGCTCGGGAACGTCTGGCGATTTCCGTACATGGTTGGGAAATTCGGCGGCGCGGCCTTTGTCCTGTTCTACATTCTCGTCTCCGTCGTCATCGGCGTCCCCGCCCTGATGGCGGAGTTCGCGCTTGGACGATTTTCGCGCCGTGGACCGGTCGGCGCGTTCGCGGCGGCCGGCTTGCCGTTCGGCCGTGCGGTTGGGTGGTTCTTCTTCATCGTCGTGACGGCGGCGACCGGATACTACACCGCCGTCATCGGCTGGGTGTTGTATTACGCGATCGGCCAGCTGGCGACCGCGCTGCACGTATCGTTCGATGCGTCCGCCGTGCTGCCGCCGGATTCCGGCTTCGTGCTCAAGTCGTTCATTCTGCAACTCGTTTGCACCGGCGCGGTCATCGTGACGTGCGCCCTCGTCGTGACGAAAGGTTTGCGCGGCGGCATCGAGCGCGCGAGTAAAGTCGTATTGCCGATTTTGCTCGCCGTCATTCTCCTGCTGATGGTGCGCTCGTTGACGCTCCCCGGCGCCATGGCCGGCGTGCGCTGGTACATCTTGAAGTTCCGGTTCGTCGATCTCACACCGGCCGTCATGGTCGCCGCCATTGGACACGCGATCTTTTCGCTGTCGCTGGGCGGAACATTCATGGTCGTGTACGGATCGTATCTCGACCCAAACGAGAGCTTGGCGCGCCCGGCGATCTGGACGGTGATTGGCGACACGGGGTCCGCGTTGCTTGCCGGATTCGCCGTGATTCCTGCCGTATTCGCGCTCGGTCTTCAGCCGACCTCGGGCCCCGGACTCATTTTCGCCACGCTGCCAAAGGTGTTCGCCGCGATTCCGGCGGGCGGATTTTTCGGTTGTCTGTTCTTCATTGGTCTGTTCGGCGCGGGATATCTGTCGGACATCGGCGCGTTCGAGGTGTTGGTCGCGGGGATCACCGACAACACGAGGATCGCTCGATCGCGGGCCGTGTGGCTCGTTTCGGCGGCGATCTTTGTCATCGCCATTCCGCCGACGATCAACAATCGCATCTTTGTGCCGTGGGATTTGACCTTTGGCTCAGGCATGCAGACCTTGGGCTCGCTGGTCGCAGTGCTCACCATCGGCTGGTGCATCACTCGATCAGCCGCGCTGCGCGAGCTTGGCGCGCGCGGAGAACGTTCGGCGCCGATGTGGCTCTACTACTGGATCAAGTTCGGCATTCCAGCCATCATCGGCGGCGTCGGAGTTTGGTGGTTGGTGTCGAGCGTGTTTGGGAAGGTGAGCGCGGTGTGATGACGTTGCTCAGGCATCCGGTTCGGTCAGCGGTCGGCCGAGTGGCTCGGCCTCGATCTCGAAGCTGATCCAGGAAACCTTCAATGAGGGCATTGGCATCTCGACAGGCACGCTCGATCTGTCGCTGCGGGAGAATCCATATCAGTTTCAACGCTACTTGCACGACCACACTGAGACACCAATGACCATTCTCACACAACTCGTCGACGAGCTGAACGCCGGCTCGCTCAAGATTGTCGATCTCACCCAACCGCTCGGACCCGACACGCCGGTGATCGGACTGCCACCGCAGTTCGGCCAGTCGCCGGGCCTTACGATGGAGGTCGTCTCATGCTTCGACGACAAAGGGCCGGCTTGGTACTGGAACGTCTTGCATCTCGGAGAGCACACCGGGACGCACTTCGACGCGCCGGTGCACTGGATTACCGGGAAGAACCTTCCCGACAACACGTGTGATCGGATTCCGGTGAAGCGACTGGTCGGCCCGGCGTGTGTCATCGACGTGACGCGGCAGGTCGCGGCCAATGAGGATTTCCTGTTGATGCCGGACGACGTGCTCGCGTGGGAAAAGCAGCACGGGCGCATCCCGAGAGATTCATGGGTGCTGTTGCGGAGCGGTTGGAGCGCGCGCACCGACGAGACGTCATTCCTCAACGTGCGAGATGACGGCCCACACAGTCCCGGATTTCACAAGACGACCTCGGAGCTGCTCGCGCGCGATCGCGACATCCTGGGCGTTGGCGTCGAGACCGTCGGGACCGACGCCGGCCAAGCCGGCATGTTCGACCCACCATTCCCCAATCACTCGACGATGCATGGTGCCGGGAAATTCGGACTGGCAAGTCTGCGGAATCTGGATCAGCTGCCGCCGACAGGCGCGATCGTGATTGCGGCGCCTCTCAAGATCGTCGGCGGAAGCGGAAGCCCGTTGCGCGTGCTGGCCATCGCGCCGTCGTGAGCCATTCACGTTCGTCGACCAACGTCAGCCCCGACTGCGCCACCGATCAAGCGGTCGTGTCCAATCGCGGCGGAGCCCGGCCCGCTGACCAAACGCATTGAGCGAATTCGAAAGCTGTGTGGAGTGTGACGGAGTTCAGCTCGAGCTTTCTTTCGCCTCCGCCGCGCGCCCGGCAAACGTCCGCAGCAGATACCGCAACGATGGAATGAGCACGAGCGCGCCCCCGCCAAGCCCGATCAGCAAGAGCGTGAGCGTCACGCTGGGCGCCGACGCCTGGCGAATCGAGACTGTCATCGGGACGATGAACGGGTACTGTGAAACCGCCCAACCCCAAAGGATGAGCGTGATCTGAGCAGCCGCGGCCAGGCGCGCGAGACGGAAGTTGCGTCCCCACAGCGCGAGGATCGCCGTCACGGCGGATATCGCCGTGCAAAGATGCAGCAGCCACGCCCACGACCCGCCGACAACACCTTCGATGACACGCGGCGCAGCCCGACGAGAGAGGAAAAGCGCGACCGCGGCGAAGAACGCGACCGCAAGTGCGGCAGCCAACGCTCGCGCACGGAAGTCGTCGCGCAGCGCGGCATCGTCACCCGCCTCGACCGTCAGGTAGACCGCGGCCAAAAACGCGAACAGCGCCAACGCGAACAGACCAACCGCAATCGGAAACGGCGCGAGCCATGGCGAAACAAAGATCTCCGTGAAGCGCGCAGCCCCAATGCGACCCGAGGCAGTCGCAACGTCGCCACTCGCGACCGACCCGATGATCACGCCGAGCACAATGGGTGTCACGGTGCTCGCGCTGGCGAATGCGACGCCCCATCGCCGACGCGTGCGTCGCTCGGAGCTGCCATAGCTGCGAAAGACGAATGCCGATCCACGCAGCACGATACCGATGAGCATCAGCGTGATCGGGATGTGCAGCACGATGGCGAGCGTCGAGAAAGCGAGTGGAAACGCCGTGAACATCAGCACGACGACGACGATCAGCCACACATGATTGGCTTCCCAAATCGGCGCGATCGACTTCGCGATCAAGTCACGCTGCGCATCGCGACGGGGACCGCTCGCCAACAGATCCCACAGTCCGCCACCGTAGTCCGCGCCGCCCATGAGCACGTACGCGTTCAACGCGAGCACCATGATGCCCGCAATGATCTCCGGAAGGCCAATCGACGAGAAGAACGCCGATGCCGAGCTCACATCGTCTCCCGCACCATCGTCATGATCAGACGAACGACAATGGCGCTCAATCCGATATAGAGTGCGGCGAATGCCAGCATGGGCACGATGAGTCCCGGCATCGGAGTCACCGCGTCGGCCGTTCGCAAAATGCCCTGCACCACCCAGGGCTGCCGTCCGACTTCGGTCACCGTCCAACCAGCCTCGGTCGCGATGAATCCGAATGGCGTGACGATCGCGAGCGCCCGCAGCAGCCAACGGTGTCGCATTACGTCGCCGGTCCGAGCCATCACGACCGCAGCCCACAAACTGACTAACGCCATTGCCGTTCCCAATCCCACCATGAGTTGAAAACCAACGTGCACCGGCGGTAGCGGCGGCCAGTTCTCCCGTGGAAACGCCGCGAGTCCTTTCACCTCGGCATCGATGTCATGAAACGCGAGCAGCGACAGCCCACGCGGAACCTCGAGCGCGAAGCGCGTTCGTTGCGCATCGACGTCGGGCCATCCACCGATGCGAAGCGGCGCACCGCGCTCGGTCGCGAACTGCCCTTCGAGCGCCGCCAACTTCGTCGGTTGCCAAATCGCCACCGTCCGCGCGCTCACGTCGCCCGAGATCGGCTGAAGAATCGCCGCCGGTGTTCCCATCATGAGCGCGAGCGTCA
Organism: Gemmatimonadaceae bacterium; assembly: GCA_025934075.1. GTDB lineage: Bacteria > Gemmatimonadota > Gemmatimonadetes > Gemmatimonadales > Gemmatimonadaceae > JAQBQB01. Next base: position 8,309 of record JAICYT010000044.1, on the reverse strand, counting down.
GTGCCCGTCGATGAAATCGCGAGTCCGGCTTGCGCAAGAGAATCGCCGCATGGATTCCGGCGACGGCAAGTCCCGTGGCCGCATACGCCGCGAGGAGCATGTGCAAACTCTGCTGGAACGACGACGGATTGAGCATCCCGGCTATCGGATCGATGCTCGCGATCTGTCCACCCGACATCGTCACACCGGTCGGGGTGTTCATCCACGCATTCACCATCACGACGAAGATCGCTGACGCCGCACCGCTCATTGCGACGAGCAGCCCGGCGGTCAAATGCGCGCGCGGTGAGATGCGGTTCCAGCCGTAGAGATACACACCGAGGAAGATTGCCTCGGTGAAGAACGCGAATCCCTCGAGGGAGAATGGCAGACCAATGATCGGCCCGGCAAACTGCATGAAGTGCGGCCACAGCAATCCCAGCTCGAACGACAGCACCGTCCCAGACACCGCTCCGACCGCGAACAAAATCGCGCTTCCCTTCGCCCATCGCTTTGCCAGCCGCAAAAACACTTCGTCGCCCGTGCGCCGCCACCGCCATTCCGCGAGCACCATCAGCAACGGCATCGCGATCCCGATCTCGGCGAATACGATATGGAAGCCGAGCGACAGCGCCATCTGCGTGCGGGCGGCGAGGAGATCGGACATGGACGAATTGTAAGACAACCCTTGTCGCCGCGCTGTAGATTGGACGTATGCGCTTCGCATGGGACGACCTGGGGAACGACAGCAATCAGCCAGACGAGGAGTCCGATCTCGATCGCGACTTTCCACTCGGCGACGGCACCGCCGATACGGACGGCACGGTGGTCTGCCCGTATTGCGGCGAAGCCAACGTCATCGCACTCGACCCGGGCAGCGGAGACGCGCAGGATTACGTCGAGGACTGCCAGGTCTGCTGTCAGCCCTGGCGCGTCTCCGTACATTATCGAAACGACGGCAGTGCCGTGGTACGCGCTGTGGCACTCGACGACTGAGACGAATCAAAACCGAGACGACAATGTCCGACATCACCGGCATTCATCACATCACGGCGATCTCCGGCGACGCGCAGGAGAATCTTGATTTCTACGCCGGCGTGCTCGGCATGCGTCTCGTCAAGAAAAGCGTCAATCAGGACGACCCGGGCACCTATCACCTCTTCTACGCCGACGCCGACGGTCATCCCGGTACCGACCTCACGTTCTTCCCGTTCCGATTCTCCGCGCCCGGCAAGCTCGGCGTCGGACTCGGCATCGAGATCTCGCTGGCGATTCCGGACGGAAGCATCGACTACTGGCGACAGCGGCTGTCCGAGCACGGCGCAAAGCTCGGCGAGGAAGAAGTGCGTCGCGGCGAGCGCGTGCTCACGTTGTCAGATCCGCACGGCCAGCACCTCGCGTTGGTCGAGACCGCCGACGAGCGTCAATTCACGCCGTGGCCTCGCAGTCCCGTTCCGGCCGAGAAGCAAGTGCGTGGATTGCACGCGGTACGCGTGTGGGAGCGCGATCTCGCATTGACCGCGTCGTTCCTCATCGACGTGCTGGAATTCAGCAGCTACGGCGAAGAGAACGGCTGGCATCGCTACGGCGTTGGTGGCGGTGGCTCGGGAAAACACATCGAGATCCGCGAGCTGCCCGATACGCCGCGCGGCGCATGGGGCGTCGGGACGATGCATCACGTCGCGTGGCGCGTTGCCGACGAAGGCGTCGAGCTCAAAATGCGCGAGCGCGTCGCCAAGGCGCACCGCCGACCGACGGAAGTCATCGATCGATTCTGGTTCAAGTCGGTGTACTTCCTCGAGCCGGGTGGCGTGCTGTTCGAGCTCGCGACCGAAGGGCCTGGCTTCACCGCCGATGAAGAGCCCGAACATCTCGGCGAGCAGCTCGTACTGCCGCCGTGGCTCGAGCCCCAGCGCGACGCGATCGAGTCCGCGCTGCCGGCCCTGCGACCGGCGGCCGAAGTCAAAGGGTAATGTCGCCGCCGGGGTCGTTCTTTCCCCTGACCCCTTTCTTCACCTGCGCGGCCGATTCGGCGAGCGCGCGCTTGGTCGCCGCTTCGTCGACTTCGATCGTGAGGGCCGATCGCTTCCCGTCGGCCGAGACGTCGCGTTTGACACTCAGCACGTGGCCTTGCTTCGCGCCGCTGGGGAGCAGCGATTGCGGAACTGTGATCATCGATTTCCCGTCGACCTCGACGGACGCCATGGATTCCTCGATCGAATCGATGACCCAGCGATGCGCGGAATCGGACATGAGCGAAGTTGAAAGAGGTCGGGGAAAGCTACGGGATGGGATTGCACTCGGCTTGCGTCGAGTGCTTGTCGGACGGGCCCTTCATGTTCCGCGTTCCGCGCTTCACCGCGATGCTGAACTTCGCGGCCGGCGTTCCGCTGCTCCGAATTTCAATGGTTCCGTTTTGATCGGTGCGATACCACGGCACGTGATGCGCGCGGTACAATGCCTTCGCTTGTGTGTGCATGTGCCCATAGCTGTTGATCGCACCGACCGACGCGACCAATAGCTGCGGATCGATCGCATTGACGTAGGCGTTCGTCACGCCGTTGCAGCTTCCATGGTGGTCCGCTTTCAGCACGTCGACCCGCATCCCGGGATTCACGTCATAGTGTGCCGGACCCAGGAACCAGTTGATCGCTTCCTGCTCCGCGTCACCGGCGAGCCACATGGTGAACGACGCGGAGTCCGGGCCAACGAGCTTGACCACGGCGGATCGGTTGTTCGGATTCGTTGATGCCGGATCGGACGTCGGGAGTGGCCGCATGATGTGAAGCTTGGCGCCGCCCTTCATCGTGATGGTGCAAATCGGCGTGCCGTTCGCGCACGGATCGTCCGTATCGCGATAAATCAGTTGGCCACGACCGACGCGCGCGATGATCGAGTCCCGCAGGTGCTTGAGATTCGCCGTCGCGAACGGATCCTTGTTCTCGAAGAAGAACCGGACCGTGATGTGCCGATGGCTCATGAACAATTCGCGAAGGCCGATCAGATGGTCGGCGTGCGGATGCGTGAGAATCACGACGTCGAAGGTGCTGTCGTTGAGTCCCAGCGAGTCGAGCAGAAATCCAAAGCGCGACATCTCCGGACCGCCGTCGATCAGCACGCGACTGCCGCCATTCTCGATCAGCGTCGCATCTCCTTGACCGACGTCGAGCACGCGAACCACGAGCTCGGTGCTGGGTGGAGTCGTCGCCTTCGTTGCGGCCGGCTTCGTATCAGATGCTCGCGACGCGGCGTCCGAACTCCCGCAGGCGGCCAACGTCAGCAGGCTGGCGACGCAAATCGCTGATCGACGAATCGTCCCTGGCATAGCCTCGCCTACGGTGCTCCCTTCATCATCGAATCGCGTTTCGCCTTGAACTCGGTCCCGGCCTTCCATTGTGGCAGCGCATCGGCCTGCGCGACCGCATAGCCCACGCGGAACAGCACGCGCGCGTCCTCGACGGCGCCGGACAAATCCCAGTCGGGTTTCACTTCATCCGACGGTTGGTGATAGTTGTTCTTCGTGTACTCGTCGCGCTTCTCGATTCCATACCCGGCCGGCTTCCCGATGTACTCGATACCGGCATCAATGTCGAGCGCGGGCACGCCCTCTTTCGCGAACTCGAAGTGATCCGAGCGATAGTAGAAGCCTTTCTCCGGCTCCGGGTCGGGACGCACGGTACGATTCTCCGTCTTGAGAATGTCGGTGAGCACATCGTCTAACGTCGAGTTGCCGAGTCCGATCACCGTAAAGTCGCTCGTCTTTCCCCACTGATTGACTCCGTCGATGTTGATGTTCGCGGCGGTTTTGTTCAGGGGATACAGCGGGTGCGTCGCATAGTATTTCGCGCCGAGGAGCCCCTTCTCTTCCGCGGTGACGGAGAGAAACAGGATGGAGCGGCGCGGCGGCGTCGGAAGCTTGCTGAACGCATTCGCGATCTCGAGAATCGCCGAGGTTCCGCTCGCGTTGTCGATGGCGCCGTTGTAGATCTGGTCGCCTTTGAGCGTGCTGTCTCGACCGAGGTGATCCCAGTGCGCGGTGTACACGACATACTCGTCCTTCTTGTCACCGCCGTCGATCTTCGCGACGACGTTGTGCGACTGAATTTGCCGCGCGTCGATCTTCACGTCGAAGTTTGCTTTGGCCTTGAGTGCGACAGGCTTGAAGTCTTTGCGCGCCGCGGCCGCCTTGAGTGAATCGAAGTTCTGGCCCGCCGCGGTCAATAGCTCCTTTGCCTTGTCGAGCGTTATCCAGCCTTCGATTGGCACTCGCTTCTCTGCGTCGGGCGAGAGCACGTCGAACTGCTCTTGCGAATTGCTGCTTCGCACCACGTCGTAGGGATAGCCGGCCGGTCCCGTCTCGTGAATGATGATCGCCGCCGCCGCGCCCTTGTCGGTCGCGATCTCGTACTTGTACGTCCACCGTCCGTAATACGTCATCGCGCGACCCTTGAACATGGTCGTGTCGAGCGCGCTGTCGTTCGGCACGCGAACCGGCGGATCATTCACGAGCATGAGCATCGTCTTCCCCTTCAGATCGACGCCTTTGTAGTCGTCCCATCCGTATTCCGGCGCGACCACGCCGTAACCAACGAACACGATGTCGGAGTTCTCGACCTTCGTTTCGGGACGCTTGTGGCGTGAGTTCGCGATGTAGTCGTCTGGATATTTGAGGGCGATCGTCTTCCCCCCCGCGGTGAACGACGCCGTCGGATGCGCCTTGTACCCCATGAGGTCGACGTTCTGCAGATACGTGCCGTCTGGGTTGCCTGGTTTGAGTCCCATCGCCTTGAACTGCTTTTGCAGGTAGGCAATGGTTTTCTGCTCGCCAGGCGTCCCCGGAGCGCGGCCTTCCGTCGAGTCGTCCGAGAGATCTCTAATGTGTTGGAGCAGGCTATCCGCGGTGATCGCCTGCGCGGCGCTATCGGCCGCGGCGGTCGACGTCGAGCCACTGGCCGACGGCGCTTTCGAACACGCTGTCGAGAGCGCGGCTATCGTCAGAGCGGCGCCGAAAGAGCGGAACCCGCGGCAGCTAAGACAGTTGGTTCTCACAGTAATCTCTTTGAAGTGGGCGGAGGGTCACGACGGGAACTGCCTCACCGCAGAGGCGTCGAGCACGCAGAGGAACGCTGACGAGGAGACTGCATCACGCAACGAGTCGAGATTTTTGTTGGGACTGCCGCTCGCAAAGCCGCCATCACGGCTCTCGAACCTGCTGCCACGATCCATACATCGGGTTTGGAAGAATGAAATACCGCCGACCGAACTCGTCGAGAGCATGCGCATCGTTGCGAGCGGCTTGGCTCATGTTCGGAAAGTCGAGGATGTTGTCCCCGAACCATGCAACGACATTCAGCGCGGGGACTCCCGCGACCGCAGTTCCAGTTTGGATCCGGCGGAAGCGCGGATTCTTGTCGCTCTCGCCGCCGGGCTGGCACAGCACGATATCCGTCTCGATGCCGGCGGACCGGAGATTCGCCCGCGTCGCCGCACACAGTGAATCGGCACGATTCGTCACGATCGCCACACGTCCGCCGAGTGCGTGGACCTTGTGCGTCAACTCGGGTGCGCCGGGAACGGGCGGCGCCGCGCGCTCATTGACCCACTTTGCCCAGCTCGCCTCGGTATATGCGCTGTCGAGCACAGCCCGGCGACGTTGATACTCGGAGTTGTCGAGCACCGTCTCGTCGGCGTCGAGAATGACGGCCCACGATTGCGGCGCCAGTCCGCGCGCCAACTCGGGCATGCGATCTCCGGCAACCGCATAAGCCTGTCGCGCCAACGCTCTATACTCGGCCGACGATCGGAACCATCGGATCTCATTCGGCAGCGCGCGCGCCGCGGTCGCCGCGGGTGTCGGCCGCGTCGTCGGAGCCGAGCGCGTGCAGGCGCCGACGCACAACAACGCGACGAGCACCGACCCATGCGAGAAGGCGAGCTTCACGTCGCCGGCTCGGTGGCCGCCGTGATGAGCTTCCCTCGAGAGTATACGTTCACGCCATGATCTCCGTGCAACAATAAGTGCGCGTCAGGATTCCCATACTTCTCCATGAGATCCAGCATCATGACTTCTTCACCACTCCACGGATAGGCATACACCAAATCGAAATCGTCCAGTCCGTGTCCAAGCTCGGCGTATGCGGACACGCCTTGTCCGATTGTTCCAAGCCTACCGTCGCCGGTCTTTGGACGCCACCGATAGCCCGACGGCAGAAAGCTCCCCGTGACGAATCTCGCCCGCGACTCGTACCGCTGCGCCAGCGCACGCGCCGTCGCGACCAGGCTGCCATCGAGCTCGATGCCATACGCGTCGAACCCAAGCAGGTCGGCCATGATGACGACGACGCCCGTTGCCGAACCCCACTCGAGAAATTCGAGAGACCTTCCCGGCGAGCGAAATTCCAGCAGCGTCTGAAGGATGCCGCCGTAGTCGCCGGGCACGAACGGATGAAAGTTCTGATCGCGCACCTCACGATCGAATCGATCGTAGATCTCGGCGCCTTCATCGATGAGGGCGTGAAGACGCGCTCGCAGCGTGGGATCCAGCGCCGCCTCTGCCGCCGACCGATTTTTTCTCGATACTCGCATATCGCAGCTTAACACGCGGGCTCCTCGCGGCGGTAGATTACACCCCGAACACTCTCCCGGAGATCACTCAGATGAGCAACTACGGTGCGGCCGAGTTGGCCGCCGCGTTTCGCACGGTGCGCAAGAACACGATTCAAGTCGCTGAAGACATTCCGGAAGACAAGTACGACTACGTCGCCGCGCCCGGCGTCAAGTCGATCAGCGCCCAACTCCGCCACATCGCCTTCATACCAATGATGTTCTACGATATGCATCGCGATCGTCACGTCACGACGCTACAGGGCTACGACTTCGGCGCGATCGTCGGACGCGCTGCGGCCGAAGAGCAGAAGCCGCGGAACAAGGCAGAGATCATCGCGCTCCTGAACGCGGAAGGCGAACGATTCGCCTCGTGGCTCCAGTCGCTGTCGCCAGAATTTCTCGACGAGACCTTCACCGATCCGATGGGTCAGAATCCGCGCACGCGATTCGAGAGCCTTCTTGGCGCGAAGGAGCACGAGATGCATCACCGCGCACAGCTCATGCTGATCGAACGCCTGTTGGGAATCGTTCCCCATCTCACGCGCCAACGCGAAGAGCGCGTTCGCCAGCGCCAGGCACAGGCCGTCGGCGCAACTGCCTCGGCCACCGCGTAACATCGCCCTTCTTCAATCCAAGCTCACGTGCCCTTCGGTTCTCTCGAGCTACATCCTAGCCTCATCAAGGGCGTAAAGGAGCTCGGCTTCGCTCGGCCGACACCAATCCAGGCCGACGCAATTCCGGCCGCTGTCGCGGGGCGCGACGTGCTCGCGTGCGCCATGACCGGCAGCGGCAAAACCGCGGCGTTTCTGCTTCCGATTCTTCACCATCTGCTCGCGCGTCCGCGCGGTACCACACGCGCGCTCATTCTCACGCCGACCCGCGAGCTCGCCGCGCAGATTCTCGAAGAGCTCAACGGAATTGCGATGCACACGCCGATCACCGCCGCGGCAATCTACGGCGGCATGAGCATGGGACCGCAGGAGCACGCTTTTCGGAGCGGTGCGAACGTGCTCATCGCGACGCCCGGACGCTTGCTGGATCATCTCAAGCACCCCTATGCCTCGCTCGAGCAGATCCAGTTCCTCGTGCTCGACGAAGCCGATCGCATGCTCGACATGGGCTTTCTTCCCGACATCAGGCGTGTGCTGAAGCATCTGCCGGCGAAACGCCAGACGCTGTTCTTCAGCGCCACGATGCCGAAGCCGATTCTCGAGCTCACGCGCGAGATGCTGCACGAGCCGGTCACGATCAACCTGGAGCGGAAGGCGGCACCGGCCGTCGGCATCACCCAGGCGGTGTATCCGGTCCCGCAGGAGCTCAAGTCGTCGTTGCTCCTCGCGCTGCTTCAGCGGAACATCATGGCCGAAGCCCTCGTGTTCACGCGGACGAAGCATCGCGCCAACCGCGTTTGGGAGTTTCTGACGAAGCATGGCGTCGCCGCGGCGCGCATTCACGGCAACCGGTCGCAGGCACAGCGGACCGATGCGCTCGCGGGCTTCAAGGAGGGCCGCTATCGCGTTCTCGTCGCCACGGACATCGCGGCGCGCGGCATCGACGTCGAGGAGCTTGGCCACGTCGTGAACTTCGACGTCCCGGTCGCGCCCGAGGACTACATCCATCGCGTCGGTCGCACCGGCCGCGCCGAAGCAACCGGCGAAGCGTACACCTTCTTTTCGCCGGATGAGGAAGGGGAGCTCCGCGCGATCGAACGCGCGATCGGCCGG
>JAICYT010000136.1 GCA_025934075.1 Gemmatimonadaceae bacterium | reverse complement strand
GCGTAATCCGGTCGATTCTTGGCGGCGAGCCGAACGCCTGCGACGTTCTCGACAGCGTTGCCGGCAATTGCCACGATCACGATACCGGCGAAGGCTTGTGAGATGTGGAGCGTCTTGATCGCTGGCTCGAGCGCAGCGACGAACCACTCGGAGACGAATGCGGCGCCGACTGATGCTCCAGCCAACACCATGACCGCAACCGGCAGCGACCAGCGATCGGACGCCGTGTCTTGCTGCTCGGCGTGGCGCACCGACCGCTGGGGGTCGGACGAGAGCGAGAAGGGAAGGCTGGACACGAATACACCCAGCAGAAGGATCGAGCAGGCGACGCTGAGCGCATGCTCGTGCGCCGCCGCCGGCGTGTGTAGCTCGAGTGCGAGCGTTGGAATCGCGAGCGCAGCGACGGCGAGCATCATCAGCGACGCGATCATCCGCGGCGCCTCGGCGTCGAAATGCAGGCGGCCGTGCTTCAAACCGCCGACGAGAATGGCAAGTCCGAGCACGAGCAACGAGTTGGCGAGAATCGAACCGATCAACGCAGCTTGCACGACTTGCAGCAGTCCGGCGCGGAGGCTGAATGCGCAGACCAACAGCTCGGGTAAATTGCCGAGCGCCGATTGGAGCAAGCCGGTCGCGCGCGGGCCAACGTGCGAACCGACTTGCTCGGTCCCTTGCGACACATTCATCGCGAGCAGCGAGAGCGCGGCGGCGCTGACCACGAACGTGAGCACGGCGTTGGCATTCGCGAAGTGGAGCGCGGCAGCCGCAACGACGATAATGGCCGTGGCAACGAAGCTGAGGATGTCGTTTCGCTTGATCACGCCGGGTGTCGAAATGGAAGAGACGCGCGAATCTAACACGACACAGGGGCACGCGCCTTCTAGCGGCGCATAGGTTCCGTAGACGTAGTCCTCATCTCATTCTTCGACATTCTTCGACTTCTCGATGCTCGATCTCTCGATGATCCGCGCTGCACGCGAGCGCATTGCCGAACGCTTGAAGATCACACCTACGATGTCTTCGACGCGGATCGGTGACGCGGTCGACGTTCATCTTTTTCTCAAGTGTGAAAATCTCCAGAAGACCGGATCGTTCAAGGCGCGCGGTGCGCTGAACAAAATGAGTCAGCTCGACGCGGCGGCGCGCGCGCGCGGAGTCATCACCGTCTCGGCAGGCAACCACGCGCAAGCAGTGGCGTGGGCGGCGCGGTCGGTCGGCGTCCGAGCAACTGTCGTCATGCCCAAGGTCGCGTCGCCCGCGAAAGTCGCGGCGAGTCGCGGCTACGGGGCGGAGGTCGTGCTGTTCGGCGCATCGGGCATCGAAGCATTTGCCCATGCTCACGAGCTCGAGCGCGAGCGAGGCTTGACCTTCGTTCATCCCTTCGACGACGAAGTCGTTTGCGCCGGCGCGGGAACCGCGGGTCTCGAGCTGGTCGAGCAACTCGGCGATCTGGACGTCGTCGTGATCCCGATCGGCGGCGGCGGACTGATCTCCGGAATGCTCGTGGCGATCAAAGAGTCGAACCCGAAGATCCGCGTGTACGGCGTAGAGCCGACTGGTGCATCGTCGATGCGACAGAGCTTAGACGCGGGCCACGCCGTGCATCTCGATGCGCTCAACACGATTGCCGACGGCTTGGCGGCGCCGATGGCCGGAGAGCTCAACTACGAGATCGTTCGGCGCTACGTCGATGACGTCGTTCTGATCGATGACGACGCGATTGCCGGCGGCGTTCGTGAGCTGTTGATGAGCGCCAAGCTTCTCGCCGAGCCGGCTGGCGCAGCGGCGACGGCGGCAGTGATGACGCGCGCGATTCCGTTGCGTGGCGGCGAGCGCGTCGCGGCCGTGGTGAGCGGAGGGAATGTCGACATTCCGAAGCTGACGAGCGTCCTCGCGTGATCCTCTCGCGAGGATCAGAGTCTCCTGCGGCTCGCTGGCGTCGCAAGTTCCAACGTGGGCCAAGCCCTCAGCCATTTGCCCCGCCCGCATGCCTCCTGAATGCGTACATCGTCGCCACCAGCCACACGATGCCGACGAGGATGCCCGCGATCACGTCGGTCGGCCAGTGTACCGCGAGATACACTCGCGAGTATAAGCTCGCCAGCATGATGGGAATGAACACGTAGTACGGCCAGTTCCAACCTTTTTCGCGATGCAGAATGATCGCGAGCGTGATCAGCACCGAGATGCTGGCGATCGCGTGACCACTGGGATACGAGCTCCAGCCATACCAGCCGCGCCGCTCGAAGAGATCGGGACGCGGTCGATCGAAGAGCGCCTTGAGCGACGGATTGAGCAGATAGCTCCCGAGTTGGACGACGGCGAGTCGCATCGCGAGGTGTGAACGACCTCGTTTTGCCCACAACCACCAGCAAATCAATCCGATGCCCGGAATCAGCGAGATGTTCGTTCCAAACCACGGGAAGACGAGCATGAGCTGATCGATCGGGTGCGGTAGCGGCGTGTGCATTCGGATGAGCAGCGCGCGCTCCCATGGCACCCCGTTGGCCCAGGCAGCAGGGCCAGCTGATTCTGTCACTCGCGCGCAAACGATCCCGACGGCGAACGCCAGCGCGTATGAGACGGCGATGGTCCCCCAACGCTGGCGCCACCAGGGCGCGGCGTCGTCGGTCGCCAGCACGTTCTCACTCGTGATTGCCGCCATGCCCGCTATTCAGGCACGTTGCCTGCCACGACCACAAGCGGAAGAAACGCCGGACGAAACGGGAGAAGCACCGATGGCCGACGATCGAGCAAAAGACATGAAGTCGCGGGATGTCGACGCGAAACGAAAGGGCCGTAACGTGGCTGCTGAGGGCAGCTTCGCGGGCGCGGACATCGCCGGCGACGAAGAGGAGCAGACGCGAGATCGAGAGCGCGCGGCGCGCGGCGATCACACTGACGAGGTCGGCGAGATCACCGAGACCGAGCTCGACGACGGCGACTCGCTGTAGCGGCTGGCTGGTCTAGTCCGTCAGACCACGATCGCGCACCGTCATCATCGTCCCGACCATCGTCGCGACGAGTCGGTCGGTGTCGCCCGTGTATGCCGTCACGTCGCCCCAGCACACCGTCACTGTCTTGCCCGCGCGGATCACGCGGCCGCGCGCCATGATCCGATCGCCCGCGGCCGGGGCGAGCAGATTGATCTTGAACTCCACGCTCAGCACCGCAGTCCCCGCCGGCATCAGACTCAAGGCCGCGTAACCGCACGCGCTGTCCGCCGCCGTGGCGAGCACACCAGCATGCAGAAACCCATGCTGCTGGACGAGATCGTCGCGCATGTTCAACTCGATGTCGACCTCGCCCGCCTCGACGCGTGCGAGACGGGCACCAATCGTCGCCATGAACCGTTGTCGATCGAAGCTCGCGCGAACGCGCGACTCGAACTCGGGATCCTGCGGAATGTGCGGTGCCGGCGCTTTCACGCCGTTCGCCGGCACGCGACACAAATCGGATCAGCGCCGAAATCGACGAGCAGCCTGCGAAGCCAAGAGCCGTGCAGATGCTGCACGCAAAGAATCTTCCGGCAGCGCACACATGCACCGCCCGAGATGATGTCGAATCGTCGCCCGCAAACGTCGCACTCGGTCGCCATCTCCGTCTGCCTGAACACGCGAACGCGCAGACTCATGCGACGTCTCGGCGAACGCTCACGGTCAGGGCTTCTTGCTGCGCGTTTGTGGGCGCACCTTCGCGACGGTCCAGGCGACAATGGTCGCGCAACCACTCTGGCCTGGCGGTGAGTACTGCGGCGGAGTCTCCGAGCCGTGATACACCTCGACGGCCACCAACTCGGCGGGCTGTACGTAGCTGTCGATGTCGCCTGGCGTCATCGGCTGCCAGAGCGTGCCATCGACGTAAAAGTTGACGCACCCGTTCGAAGCGCTGCGGGTGTCGGTGATGACGTACGTTCGCCCGTCGCCCGTTGGCTGGACCCTCAAGCCCGGATCCATCCGCATGACGTCGCTGAACGATATCGACTCGTGGTTGATCTGCTTACCGTCGTAGAACCGGCCCATGCCGCTCTGCTTGCGTTGCAGGTATCCAATGTCGGAAAGCGCTTTGTCCTGCGCCGCTTCGACACGCATCGTCTCGAGCACCGGAACGGCGTCGCTCATGGTGATTGTCGTCGACGCCGGAGTATTGCTCGACAGCTCGACCGGGACCTCGGTCGCCGCGTAGCCAAGCTTGCGGATGTCGAGCGCCTGGGTGCCCGATGGAAGACTGTCGAGCACGAATTCGCCATTCGGTTTCGTGAGCGCAACCGTGCCGCCGCCCTGCAGCATCACGCGCGCGTCGCGGAGCGGTTGTCCACGCTTGTCGAGCACTTTTCCGACGACGCGGGCCGAACCTTTGGCGTAGCGTTTGGTCTTACCGCTGTCGGACTTCACCTCGACAATGGCCTGATGCTGCGCAACGATGCTGAACGCGCGCAGTGCGACGAATCCGTTGGTGACTTCGGCTGGCACTTCGCCGGAGCTCACGCCGTTGCGGAAGACTTGAACCTTGCCGCTCATGTCGGCGGGCAGGCCGCAGATTCGGTAGAAGCCGCCAGAATCGACCGGCGCCTCGCGCACGATCGGCCTCTTGCGGCCGATGATGTCGGTCTCCTGGTACACCAATGACACCTTCGAGCCAATGGCTGGGCCATTCGTGTCCGGATCGCGCACGAAACCAACGAGCACCGCTGGACCGCGCGAGCGCCATACAGAGTTGCAGAGCGCGTTCGCGAGGCGTTCGCCACCGGGGACCGTGAGATCGAGGTCGTGTGTCCTGCCCGCGACGAACGGGTAAGCCGGGGTGCGCATCTGAATGCCGAGCGTATCGAGCAGCGGGTGCAACACCATGATTCTGTGCTGGCCGGGCGGAATGCTATCGATCAGATACTGGCCGTCGGCATTCGTCATCGCGCTGCGACCGGTGGCTTCGACGATGACATTGGCGTTGGCCAGAGGTCCATTATGGACGCTGTCCATGACGACACCTTTCACGGCTGAAAGGCCAGTCGCCGCTGGAGCGGGAGCAGGCGTCTGGGCGTGAGCCGCCACGAACGGCGCTGCCACGCAGACGCCAACTACCGCGACGGCAATGACCCAGCGCGGGGCGCGATTGGAGAGAGAGGTCGCGTGCTTCATGGGCAAACTGCGAGTTGAGGAGAGGGACTGCCGCAAGTTATGAATGGAGCCGCGCTCGTACTACCCCCTGCGCGGTTTGGGGTTGCGGGTCGAATTGGTTTCGCCCAAATGGGGTCAGACTCTATTTCGCGCAAATGGGGTCAGACTCCATTTGCGCGAAATAGAGTCTGACCCCATTTCGTTGTACGCTGACTAACGTCAGACCCAACAATATCTTAACCCGATTGTCGATTTGCACGGCGGCCGTTCGACTATTCCCAGCAACAAACAACGGCCACCAACACACCAAGGAGATCGACCATGCAATACCTTCTGCTCATCTATCACAACGAACAGCAGACCGCCGCCAGCGCCGCCGCCGCGAACGGCGACATGCGCGCCGAGTATCGCACCTTCACCGAGAGCATCGCCAAATCGGGCCACTACAAAGGCGGCAATGCACTTCAGCCCACCAACACGGCCACAACCGTGAGGGTTCGCAACGGCAAGCGACAGGCGACCGACGGGCCGTTCGCCGAAGCCCGCGAGCAGCTCGGCGGCTACTATCTCGTGGACGCGAAGGATCTCGACGAAGCAATTGGCATCGCTGAGCGGATTCCCGGCGCGCGAATCGGATCGATCGAAGTGCGCCCGGTCCTGACCGTCCCGATGTCGTGACCGTTGGGCTCGAGCAGGAAATCGGCAAGCTCTACCAGGTGGAGTCTCGCCGAATCCTCGCGACGCTGATCCGCCTCCTCGGTGATTTTGATGCCGCCGAGGAGGCGCTGCAGGACGCGTTCAGCGTGGCGCTGGTACAGTGGGCGCGCGATGGCATCCCAGCCAATCCGCGAACATGGCTCGTGAGCACCGGCCGCCATCGCGCGATCGACCGTATGCGCCGCGACGCTCGGTTCGTTTCTCAGCTGGACGAACCGGGCGACGCGCCGGCCGTCGACGCCGCCGAATTGCCTGAGAACGAGAGCGGCGTCGAGGACGATCGGCTGCGCCTGATCTTCACATGTTGCCACCCGGCACTCGCGCCGGAAGCGCAGGTCGCGCTCACACTGCGGACGATCTGCGGTTTGACGACGGAAGAGATCGCGCGCTCCTTCCTCGTCCCCGTGCCTACCATGGCCCAGCGGCTGGTGCGTGCAACCGGAAAGATCCGGGACGCTCGCATCCCGTATCGCATTCCGCCCGCGAGTGAGCTGGCCGATCGCATCGACGCGGTTCTCGCGGTCGTCTACCTGGTCTTCACCGAAGGCTACGCCGCGACGTCCGGCGACGAGCTCGTTCGCCGCGAGCTCTGTGGTGAAGCCATCCGACTCGGCCGGCTATTGGTCGAGCTCATGCCGACGGTGAGCGAGACGAGCGGACTGCTCGCGTTGATGCTGTTGCATGACGCGAGACGCGACGCGCGAAGCACTGCGACAGGCGAGCTCGTGTTGCTCGAGGAACAGGATCGCGCGCGCTGGAATCAGCAACAAATCGACGAGGGCGTGCGCTTGGTCGACGCATCGTTGCGGAGCACGCGAGTTGGGCCGTACGCGATTCAAGCGGCGATCGCGGCGCTTCACGCGAAGGCGCCCACGCCGGCCGACACTGACTGGCGGCAGATTGCCGCGCTGTACGCGCTCCTGCTGGAGCGCGCGCCGAATGCGGTCGTCGAGCTCAATCATGCCGTCGCGGTCGCGATGGTGGACGGCCCGGAGACTGGACTGTTGCTGCTCGACGCGATCGAGGCGCGCGGCGAGCTGCGTGATTATCACCTGCTCGCTTCGGCGCGGGCGGAGTTGCTGCGCCGTCTCGGCCGAACCGACGAAGCTGGTAAGGCATACGAAACGGCGCTCGGACTCGTATTGCTAGAGCCCGAACGCCGCTTTCTCGAGCGTCGAATTAGGGAACTACGATTGCATGACTCTGATCGAGCGCCGGCTCGATCGTGAACTGGATCTTGTCCCCTTTACCCGCGCTCAATGGTCCTGCGATTGCGCGACCGTGACCGCCAGTCGGAATGGCGGTCACATAGAGCAGGCCAGTCGGGAACATGCCCGGATCGAGCAGGATGCTCGTCGAGTCGTTTCCGCCGACCGAGCCGACGAACTGCGATCGTCCGTTCAGAATCGTGCGTAGCTCCATCGGCGACGTGTTCTGATTTCTGACCTGAAGCACGACGGTCTTAGCCGCGTCGGCTGGGTCGATGGCGCCACCGGCCTCCGAGCCTTGCATGTAACGGTTGCAACCGACGCCCATTGTCGCCGTGGCGATCAGAATCACGAATGCGCGCGCTTTCAGCATAGATAGTTTCAGCATACATCCCTCCCGTCCTCGTCCACCCAGCCCCACTTCACCTCGGCGGTGCGCCAAGCTTGACACTGTCCTAGATGGGCATGTTCGATGCCGCCTCGGACTTCGCCGTCACATGTGCTCGAACGTGTTCAGCATGTCGAGCTCGCCGACGTTCGCGTAGCAGTACGGCCCGCATTGCACGAGGCCAGCTGTGCGAAACAAGCGCCGGTACTGCGCCGCGGTCCGCTCGTGCCAGCCAGCGCGGTCACCTTCCATTTGGTCTTCCGTCGTGAACGCCTCGATGTACGCGACGCCGCCCAATAGGCGTCGAATGGCGCGTAGCCCGCGCTCGAGCTCTCGCGTGTCGACGTATTGCAGGACATCCGCGCACACGATGAGGTCGACGTCGCGACGTATCTTCATCTTCGCGAGATCGCCGAGGCTGCCGCGACGGATGTTGCGCGTGGCACCGTATCGCTGGAGGACGTACTCGCTCGAATCGATTCCGATGTAGCTCGCGTCGGGCCGCAAGCGACGAATGACGGAAAACCATGGCGCCTCGCCGCAGCCGATATCGACGATAGTTTCCACACGTCGGCCGATCAGGAATTCCGTGACGGCGATCGCCATGCGCGCTTTGCGCTCGAGGCTGTCGCGGGTGGAGACGCGATCGGTTGGATCGCGGTACCAACGCTCGAAGTACGCGCGGTCGTATGATTTCATGGTCGGTGGCGGGTCATCGGCGAATGTTCGGCATAAACATCATTTGGAAGAGGCACATGCGAACACTATCGGTGGACGTCGGTGGCAGTCACGTCAAAGCGTCCGTGCTGAGCGCGAGCGGAAAGATGCTACACGAGCGTGTGCGCGCCGATACGCCAGCCGATGTCACGCCGAGTCGGCTCGTCGCCATCATCGCGGAGCTGGCCGCGCAGCTGCCAAGTTATGATCGGGTCTCGGTAGGATTTCCCGGCGTCGTCCGCGACGGCGTTATTCGCACGGCGCCCAACCTCGGCGATGACCGCTTCGCGCGATTCAATCTCGCTCGAGCGCTGGAAAGAAAGCTTGGCGCGCCGGTCCGCGTGTGCAACGACGCCGACGTGCAGGGGTTCGGCGCGATTCGCGGGAAAGGCGTCGAGATGGTCATCACGTTGGGGACCGGTTTCGGGACGTCGATCTTCGAGGATGGACGCTTGGGTCCGCACATCGAGCTGGCGCATCATCCATTTCATCACGATCACACGTATGAGGACGAGCTTGGCGATGCGGCGCTGAAGAAAGTGGGCAAGCGCACATGGAACCGTCGTCTCGCACTCGCGCTCGAAACGCTGCGCGCACTCACGTGGTTCGATCATCTGTACATCGGCGGCGGTAACTCGCGGAACGTCAAGCTCGATCTGCCGTCAGACATTTCAGTCGTCGACAACAAGGCCGGCATCTTGGGCGGTGTTCGCCTCTGGTCGAGCGAAAATGGCTGACCGAGCGTGACGGGGATCACGTATCCTATGTTGACGCGTTTTGGGATGGAGATATTCGACGAGAGCCGAACACAGGGGCACGTCATCTGCGGCATTAAACTCGTCCACGCTGTTGACGGAGGAATGCCGATGGATGAGAAACCTCGTCGCGACGAAGGACAGGACGGCCGGAACCGAGAGGCAACTCATGCGGACGAGACTGATCAGCGGGATGATCTGGCTCGCCGTAGGGAGCGCTCGAATGAGCATCCGGCGCTGACGCGACGCGAGCGCGAGGAACGCTGGCCGATCGGCTAGCGCTCCCTCTTGCCTGCGAGCTACTGATCGCGACGCGAGAATTGGATGTAGTCCGTGTACGGCGGTTCGCGCCCCGCCAGTCGAAGAAGCCGCGCGATTTGACCACGGTGGTGACTGTCATGCATGGCGACGTGGGTGACGATCTCACCGACGGAGCTGTGGTAGTCGCGTCCCTCGCTGTTACGATAGGCGACGACCCGCGCCAACGCGTCGTCGTCGCTGTCCGTGACGATCTGCTCGAATAGGTCGGCATGTCGCGCCGCGAGTGCGCGCGATTGCGAAACGTCGAGCGACGGCCAGACCGCGTGCTCCGGCACCACGCCGAGTATGCGCGAGTGCCAGAGGTGCTCGACCGACGCGATGTGCGCGAAGAGACGAGCTGCGTCAGCCGGCGGATGAACCTCGAGGGCGTCGGCGAACTGGCTGTCGGCCCAGCGCATGTGCTGCATGAGGCGCAGGAGAAGATCGTTCATCGCGGACGTCAGTGAGGATGTCGGCTCTGGCGAAAAACTTCTACGCGTATAGATAACGAGCCATGGACATTGCCGCCCGCCCTGACGACCCCGCGATCGACGAGTTGGCGCGCTCGATCTACACGATGTTCCCGCGCTGCATGCGATGCGGTGAGTTGATTGCCCGCTTCGAGGACGCTGACGTTCGCATTCTGAGCCACCGGGTTGTGCACCGCGCTCAATGCTCGGCCGGAGACAAATCCGAGTAGTCGACGTTGTTCATGCACCGCTCCACCGTCATTCAACTCGGCAACGGATTGTCCACTGGAATTCCCGGCGACGGTTGATTGGGCGGCAGGTCGATGATCTTCACCGGCGTTTCGTCTGGATTCGCGGGCCCGGGCTCGGGGTGCGGAAACGGTTCCGGGTCGGGATGTGGATCGGGGGCTGGTGCGGTCATGGGTCGGCTCACTGAAATTTGTCGCCACATCTGCACGATTCGCGCGCGGCCGGCTTGCCGCGTCAGCGCGCGCGTGCGACAATCCGAGCAATCGTCAGCAACCTCAACTTGAAATGGATATCAGGAGGTTGCTCGACTCGACTCTTCCCACCGGAGCACTCGTGCGTTCGTTCCGCCGCTCACTTCTACTGACCGCAGTTGGCGTTTCCAGCGTCGTCACGCTTCACGCGCAGCAGATCGATTCGCGCATGTACTCGGAGATGCGTTGGCGAATGATCGGGCCATTTCGCGCTAGTCGAACCAAGGCCGCAGTCGGGATTCCCGATCAACCAAATGTGTTTTATATCGGCGCGGTCGACGGCGGTGTATGGAAGACCACCGACTACGGACGCACATGGACGCCGATCTTCGATGAGCAGCCGTCCGGATCGATCGGCGCCATCGCGATCGCGCCGTCGAACCCGAACGTCATCTACGTCGGCAGCGGAGAAGGGCTGCAACGGCCGGATCTCTCGACCGGCGACGGCATCTACAAGTCCACCGACGCCGGGAAGACCTGGACCCACTTGGGCCTGCGCGACGGACAGCAAATTCCGCAGATTGCCATCGATCCGCATGATCCGAACCGGTTGTTCGTCGCCGTGCTCGGGCACCCGTATGGACCAAATGCCGAGCGAGGGTTGTTTCGCTCGGCCGACGGGGGCCGGACGTTTCAAAAAGTCTTATATCAGGACGAGAACACAGGCGCGATCGACGTCGTGATGGATCCGGTCGACGCCAACACGATCTACGCGGCAATGTGGGAAGCGCGGCAGGGTCCGTGGGAAAACGGGCAGTTCTCCGGGCCGGGCAGCGCCTTGTACAAGTCCACGGACGGCGGCACGACGTGGCGCCAGATCGGCAAAGGGCTGCCGACGTTCGAGCAGGATGGGCTCGGCCGCATCGGTATTACCATCGCGGCGAGCATGCCGTCGCGCATGTTCGCGACGATCGATTCGCGTCGCAACGGCGGCCTCTATCGCTCCGACGACGCCGGCGAGAACTGGCATCTCGCGACGACCGACGATCGCGTCGTGAGTCGCGCGTCGGACTTCGCCGAGGTCAAGGTCGATCCGAAGAATCCAGATGTGGTGTATACGGCGAGCGTCGTGACGTGGAGGTCGATCGACGGCGGCAAGACCTTCGATCTGCTGCCGGCGCCGCACGGCGATCACCACGGCCTGTGGATCGATCCGATCGATCCGCGGCGCATGATCGATTCGAACGACGGCGGCGCCACCATCACCGTC
>JAICYT010000280.1 GCA_025934075.1 Gemmatimonadaceae bacterium | reverse complement strand
TGTGAGAATCCTGATGTCGCGCGCGCCCAAGGCGCGTTCCGCTTGGACGAATTCCAGCTCGCGGACGACGAGCACCTGACCGCGCACCAGTCGCGCCATGCCCGCCCACCCGACGACGCCGATCGTGATGAACACCACGGTCAACGAAGGCTGCAATGCCGCGACGAGCGCGATGAGCAACAACAGCGTCGGAAACGCAAGCGTGACGTCGGCGAGACGCATCACGAGCTCGTCGATCCACCTGCCGTAATAACCCGCGAGCAGTCCGAGTATCACGCCCAGCGTGAGTGCGATCCCCTGCGAAAGAATGCCGACCGACAGTGACACGCGCGCGCCATAGACGAGGCGCGCCCAAACGTCTCGGCCTTGGATGTCCGTGCCGAACCAATGTTCGACGTTCGGTGGTTGCAGCGAGTTGATCAGCTCGACTCCGAATGGATCGTGCCGCGCGAAAACCGGCGCGGCGATCGCCAGGAGCACGAGCAGCATGATCACTCCGCCGCCGAACCACGCACGCTTGTCGGTCTTGAGGCGATCCGTAGCGCGACTCACCGAAGCGGATCTCCAAGCTCGGGTGGCGTTCCTGGTCGCTGATGCTTCCAGCGACGGTGATGCCAGAAATACTGCTCCGGTGTTCGTCGAACCCAACGCTCGAGCGTCGTCGTGTAGTCGGCGACGATGCGATCGACGTCGGCCTCGCGATGGCCACTGGGCGCGACATCGATGGGCTCGAAGGTGAGTTGATATCGTCCCGACGGCCGACGTACGGCGGCGCCGAATACGATCGGCGCGTCGAGCCGGAGCGCGAACACCGCGGGCCCGCGCGGAGTCTTTGCGTATCGGCCAAAGAACGGCACCCACGTCGACGCTAGGCCAACCGCTCCTTGATCGACGAGAAACGCCACGGCACGCCCGGAGCGCAGCGAGCGCGGTACGCGCCGGACCGCTTCTTCGTCGTGCACGACCTCCATTCCAATCTGTTGTCGCGTTCGCGTCAGATATCGATCGAACAGCGGATTTGCCATATGTCGCGCGACCACATCGATGGGAACACCGCGCGCTGCCAGATACGCACCACCGAGCTCCCAATTGCCGAGATGTCCGGTGACGAGAATCAATCCTTTGCCACGCGCGAGCCGCTCCTCGACGATGCTCCAGCCCTGCACGTCCTCGAACAGGCTGACGATTTCCGCGGCGTTGTACGCGGGCAAGATCGCCGTCTCGACGCTCGTCCGTCCGAGCTGCGCATACGTCTCACGCGCGATGCGCTCGATGTCTTCCGGACTGCGCTCCGGCAACGCTGCGCTCAGTTGACGCTCGACGACGGCACGCCGAATTCCCAACGGCCAATAGCCCAGCCGACCAATTCGCTCACCGAGCGCACCAGCACTTCTGAAGCTGAGCCGTTCCATCGCCGCGACGGCTCCGCGCAGCGCCGCGTACTCGGCGCGATGCGTGAACGTCGGCTGGATCGTGCTCACCGCGGTCATGCGCTCGTGGTCCACTTCGTTCGATCGCCGGCGGCTTCGACGGCTCGCTCGAATGCGTCGATCATCGCCGCCTCTGGGAAGTCGCGCTGCACACGCGTTCGACCGGCGTTGCCCATCGTTGTGTATTTCTCCGCCGTCGCCAGAAACTCAGCGACTTCCGACGCCGTGTACGCCGGGTCGCCGGGGGACAACAGCAAGCCCGAGATCCCGTCGGCGACATAATGCTGCGTCAGCAGCGATCGCTCGGCGATCACCGCCATGTGAAGCCCCATGAAGTCGAGACATGCATATGCCGCGCTATCGCTCTCGGCAGCGACCCAGCCGACATCCGCCGCGCGCAGCACGCTCAACTCGTCTTCCCGCTCTCCGAGGAACGTAAAGACCGGACCGACGCCGAGCGCCGCTGCGTGCATGCGCAGCTCTTCGTCGAGTGACCCGGGACCAACCACGACGACATGCATATTCGGATGGCGCGGCGCGAGCAATGATAGCGTACGAAATACCGTCGCGATTCGATTGCGGCCCGCGATGTTGTAACTGCAACCGATGAGGAGCCCGTGCGGCGGTGCGCCAATGGCGCTCCGCGTCGCCGCTTGCACGGCATCATAGCTGTTCACGTCGACGCCGATCGGAACCACCGATGCTGGGATCGACCAACCGGCGTGATTGATTGTCTTGAGCTCGCGGTCCGTCGTCACGATGAGACCGGCAGTCGCGATCTTGAGCGCGAGCTTTCCGCCGCGTTGCAACTCGAATTGATCGAACGATGGCACGCGTCGCAGCACCACGCCGCGCTCGGCGAGACGCATGGCCGAGCTGACGATGAGTTGGTCGCGCTCGGTCGTGACGACGACGACTTCGACGAATCGCTCGTGAAGGACTCTGCGTAGATCCCAAACGCCGCCGGCGGCCGTCGAGGCGCTATTGATGGCGACGATGTCGAGCCCGGCATTTTGGGCGAGCGCGTTCAGTCGACTTTCGGCGCAGCATGCGATCGTGATCTGATGTCCGCGCGCCTCCAACCCTCGCGCCGACGCCAGCATGGCGCGGGCGCACCCTGACCATTGCTTGTCGCCCAGATAGAGCAGGACGCGCATGTCAGACGTTTGCCGGAACGCGTTCGTCGTGGAATTGCAGCGAGTGCAGTCTGTAGTACGCGCCGCGTTCGGCGAGGAGCTCGGCGTGCGTTCCCCGCTCCACGATTCGTCCGCGATCGAGCACGAGTATGAGGTCGGCGTGGGTGATCGTCGAGAGACGATGCGCGATGACGAACACCGTGCGGCCCGCCAGGAGCCGGTCCACTGCTTCTTGCACGAGGCGCTCAGATTCGGTATCGAGCGCCGACGTGGCCTCGTCGAGAATCAGGATCGGCGGGTCGATGAGCAGCGCGCGCGCAATCGCGAGACGCTGCCGCTGACCACCCGACAATCGTGTTCCGCGCTCGCCGAGTACCGTGTCATAGCCGTGCGGAAGCGCGACGATGAAGTCGTGCGCATTGGCGGCGCGGGCGGCGTGCTCGATTTGCTCCTGCGTGTACTTCTCTGCCGCACCGTAGGCGATGTTGTTGCGCACGGTGTCGTTGAACAACACGGTGTCCTG
>JAICYT010000292.1 GCA_025934075.1 Gemmatimonadaceae bacterium | reverse complement strand
GGAGATCCATCAAAGCCGCGACGACGGCTCGCCCGCGAAACGCCCGACGTGCCAGCAGATACGCGAGCGGAGTTCCGCCGACCATGCCAAGTATCGTGGCGATCGTCGCGGTGGCGGCGGTGAGCCAAAGCGATGCGCGGAGCTCATCATCCGTTGCCAGACTCGCCAAGCCGCGCGCGCCGCCCGACGACACGAGACCCACCACCGGCGCGACAATGAACAGCAGGAACAACGACGCCAAGAGCGCGACAATGATGGTGATGATCGACCGAGAGACTGCGCTGAAACCTGACCGGTTTCCGTCGGTCATTTCGGTGTGCGCAATCCGGCGGGCGCTCCCGTGCCAACGACGATCGGACGATCCAACATGTCGACGTGCGCGGCGCGAAGCTGCTTCACGACTTCGGGCAATCTGAGATACGCCAGGAATTTCGCGGCCGCGCTCGGATGCGGAGCGTGCAGCGGCTCGCTCAATCCGTACAGGATCGGCTGGCCTTTGAGTTCCGTTTTCGTTCCGGGTGTCGGCCCTCGGACCTGGACCGCCGCCTCTGCATACTCGTTCGCGCGAGACGGAACGCCCAGGTTGATGGCGTCCGGAAGGACGATATAGGAAAACCCGTTCGACTCGGCGACTGATTGATAGTCGTAGATGTAGTCGAGCTCGCCGGCTGCCAGCAGCACTGCGAGCGCGCCGGCGTTCGAACGGATGTTTCGCTTCGGCGCGCAGTCCACAAGCGACTTCGCGAGGCCGGGTATCCTATAGAAGCGCTGCGCAAGCTGGAACATGATCAACGTTCGATAGCCGACCGGTGCGAGATCCGGATCGGCGCGTCCGACCTCGACGTCGTTGCGACGCAGGATCTCCATCCAGTTGTCCCGATTGATCTCGGCGGCGTGCTTCGATCGCTTGGTGTACGCGATGACCATGCGATTTCGCGCAAACTCCGCGTACCACGTCGCGTACCGTGGAACGAGAAGTTGCGGGAACACTTCGACGTCGGCCAGGAGCAGCAGATCGGGGACGCGATGCAGTTCCGTGATCTTCCGAACATGCTCGAGCGACGCTCCGCTCTCGCGCTCGACGACGATCCCGGTCTTCGCCGAAAAGGCGTCGAGAACGGGTTGAATGGGCCGCGTCAAACTCGCGGCGACGTAGATGATGAGCGTATCGGCAACGATGCCAAGCATGCTGGTAGGCATGCTGAAAAGAAAGCGTCCGGCGAGCGCAGCCGCCACGGTGGCTAGACCTCGCGAGCGAAACTTCCGCCAACTGGTTACGTCCTATAGGATCAAGCGGGCTATCTTGCTCGCTCCCCTCCTGCCCTCCCCTTCTTAGCCAACCATATGTCCGATCTCGCCATCGACATTCGCCATGTCGAAAAGCGGTTCGAGGAACACGTCGCGGTTCGCGACCTGTCGCTGCAAGTGCCGCGCGGCTCGGTTTACGGGCTCCTTGGTCCAAACGGCGCCGGGAAGACCACGACCATCCGCATGATTCTCGACGTCATTGCGCCAGACGCTGGAACGATCAGCATCTTTGGCGTCCCGCATGACTCAGCCGGCGTCCTCGACAAGGTCGGCTATCTCCCCGAGGAACGCGGGCTCTACAAGAAAATGCAAGTGCGCCGCGTGCTGCTGTTCCTCGCCGAGTTGAAAGGCGTCGGCGTGCGTGACGCGTCGCAGCGCATCGACGAGTGGCTCGAGCGATTTAGCCTTACGAGCGCCGACAAAAATTGGGGCGACGCAAAGGTCGACGAGCTCTCACGCGGCATGCAGCAGAAGGTGCAGTTCATCGCGACACTGCTGCACGATCCCGACCTCGTGATTCTCGACGAGCCGTTCAGCGGACTCGATCCGATCAATGCGCAAGCGCTCAAGGATGCCGTCGTCGATCTCAAACGCCGCGGCAAGACCGTCATCTTCAGCACGCACGTCATGGATAACGCCGAAAAG
>JAICYT010000065.1 GCA_025934075.1 Gemmatimonadaceae bacterium | reverse complement strand
TCTCCGGCGTCAGCATGCGACTGCTCGTAAGGCTCGACGTCATCCTTAGCGGCGAAAAGAGTCGCTGCTGACTCAGAGTCTCCCACGTCGTGCCGGCCGCCGCCGCCGCGGCCTCGCCGGCCACCGCCACCATCAAGTTGTTATACGAGTAACGACTGCGAAACCCGAACTCCGGTTTGAGATAGCGCAACTTCTCGACGACCTGGCTCCGCGTCAGGGTCGAGCCGTACCAGACGGCGTTGTCGTTGGCGAGGTCAGTGCGATGCGATAACAGATCTCGAATGGTCGCTTCGCGACTCACGTAGGCATCGGCCACTCGAAAGTTGGGAAGATATTTCCACACCGGATCATCCCAACGCATCTTCCCTTCGTCCACGAGCATCGCGATGAGCGAGGCCGTGGTCGTCTTGGTGTTCGATCCAATGGCGAACAGCGTGTGCCCGTCGACGCGACCTGGCTTGCCCAGCTCCTTCACGCCGTACCCTCTTGCCATCATCACAGAGTCTCCCTGGACGATGGCCACCGCCACGCCGGGAATTCCCCACGCCTCCATGGCTTTCGCCACGTAGGCGTCGATTTGCTGCAACTGTGACGCGTTGAGCAGCCGGGCTGGATGGTGATCCGGCACAGGCGTCCGCCCGCCGCGTTGGCCAAACGCCGTCGACGCCAACACTGGCGAGATGCCCAGCAGCGCGAACACGCGCGCCGCGCGTCGCCACGAGCTCATGGTGCGTCCGTCCAAGTTTCTAGTTCACGGCGCTTTCTTCGACGCGCGATCGATCGGGGCCGGTCGCGGGGCATGAGCGAACGCATTTTGCTTCAGCAACTTGAGGCCCTCCTGCACCGCGCGCTCGAGCTGCGGATCATGGCCCGCGATCACGTCGGCTGGCGTGTACTCGACTTCGACCTCGGGTGTCACGCCCTGGTTCTCCACCGCCCATTTGCCCTGCAAATCATAGAACGCTAAACTCGGCGCGGTGATACTGCCGCCGTCAATCGTGCTCGGCGAACCGGTCGTGCCGACGAGCGCGCCCCACGTGCGCGTTCCCACCATCGTGCCGATGTGCCGCAATTGGAAATAATACGGCAGCGCATCGCCACCCGATCCCGCCGACTCGTTGACGATCATTACTTTGGGACCATAGATGCCCGCGCCCGGCGATGTCCACGTCTTTCCGTCGCGCAGGGCGAAGTAGCCCATCGGTTTGCGATCGAGCTCGTTCACGATGTAATCGGCGACGAGCCCGCCATGATTGTACCGCTCGTCGATGATCGCGCCCTCCTTGTCCTGCTGCGCATAGAAGTAGCGCGTGAATGCCGCGTAGCCGGGCACCGACGTGTTAGGCAACCAGACGTACGCCAGCCGGCCACCCGACAGCTCGTTGACCTTGCGACGATTGTCCTCGATCCATGCACGCGTTCGCAAACCTTCTTCGCTCGCGACCGGAACGACCGTCACCAATCGCGACCCTTCGAGCGACGGAGTGCTGTTGAGCCGAAGGACGGTCTGATGCCCGGCCGTACCCTCGAAGACCTGATAGACATTCGTCGGTGGCGCAACCGGACGCCCATTCACCTCGAGCAGATAATCGCCCTCGGCGACATGGATACCGGGTGCGCTGAGCGGCGCGCGCAGATCCGGGTTCCAATTCTCACCGGTGAGGATGTGATGAATTCGATAATGTCCGTTCTCTACCGTGTAATCTGCGCCGAGCAGACCGACAGGTACCGGCGGATCGCCGGGAAGGTCGCCGCCGCCGGTGAGATACGAGTGTCCGACCACGAGCTCACCACCCGTCTGCGCGATGATGTAGCCGAGATCGGCGCGATGATTGACGTACGGGAGGAACGCGCTGTACTTGGCGAGCACGCCTGGCCAATCCGCGCCGTGCATCTTGGCGTCGTAGAAGAAGTCTCGCTGCGTTCGCCATGCTTCGTGGAAGATCTCCGCCCACTCGACGTGCGGATCGACCCACGTCTCGACTTGCGCGACGTTCACCGGTCCATCACCGACGCGTCCGGGCTTGTCCGTCCCAACGACGCCCCAACGTCCACCAGCTGCCGAGTAGAGAAGCTTCTTGCGATCGGCGGAGAGGGTGAAGGAGCGAATGCCGTCGAGGAAAAGCGTTGCCGCACGTTCTTTGAGTTGGTAGCGCTGCAACCGCATCCCGCCGCGTCCCGGTCCTTCCGTGATTGGCTCTGCGTAGAAGACCGTGCCTGCGGGCCCCGCGGCGAGACTGGCATAGTCGGCGGCCGGGATGTCGAGGCTGAGTGTTCTCTGGCTGAGTCCCGCGATGTCGACACGTATGACGGAGTCCGGTCGCGCGCGCGGTGCAGCGGGGCCGGCAGGTTCGTCGCCCGACTCTGGTAGCAGCGGCGACGGCTCGTTCGCGCTCAGGATCGTGAGGTAGACAGAGCGGCGCACGGGACGATCGAGCGCGCTCATCTCGACCCAGCCGGTGCGCGATCCGTAGTCGGTGCTCGCGAGGACGTAGAGATACTTACCGCTCGCGTCGAACGCCGGAGAAACTGCGTCGGCGAGACCGTCGGTCGCCTGGTGCGGCCTCGAGTCGGGTGCGCCGGGTGAATAGATGAAGATCGCGCGCAGATGGCTATCGAGGCTTTTTGAATACGCGATCCACCGCGAGTCGGGCGACCATGTCGGCTCGAGCTCGCGGCCAGGCGTCGCGTACGTATCGGTATCGATCTTCATCGCATGACCGGTGGCGACGTCGACCGCCCACAGGTTCAGATGATTGTCTTCGAGCGCGATCAGCTTGCCGTTCGGCGACCACTCGAGATTCGAATAGAACGCGGATGTCGGCAGCGCGATGGCGCGCGGCTTGGTGAGCCCCGACTGATCGCCGATCATGAGCTGATATTCGCCGGTCGCGTCGGAGAGCCACGCGAGCTGCGTCCCGTCCGGCGACCAGCCAGGACTCCGGTCGTGCGCCGCTGAGCTGTGGGTGAGATTGCGGTAGTCGCCCTTTTCCGTCGGGACGGTGACAATGTCACCGCGCACCTCGAACGCGGCGCGAACACCGGTCGGCGAGAGCACCGCATCGCGAACCATGTTGCCGGCGCGCTTGAATTGCGGGCGTGCCCAGGGGAAATCGCCGACGACGTCGATGTTGAGCTGGTGCGACTCTCCCGTCTTCGCGTCGACGAGGTGGATGTAGCCCGCCTGCTCATAGACGATCGCGTCGGGCCCGGCCGACGCCGTCATGATGTCGAAGTCGTCGTGGTGCGTGAGTTGCTTGAGCTGCTTCGTGTCGAGCGAATACGCGTACAGATTCGTCGTGAAGTTGCGATCGGAGAGGAAGTAGACGGTGTTGCCGATCCACATCGGGTCGTGGTCGTTGCTGTTCTGCCACGGCAGCTTCTCGACGGAATAGTCGGAGAGCGAGATGAGACGAATGGGATGCGTGCGACCGCCGCGGTAGTGACGCCACATGCTCGTCTCATACCAGTCGGGAGTGAACGCCGTCGAGATCTCTTCGTACGCCATGCGGCGACCGTCGGGCGAGTACGTCCCGCTGAACGCACGCGGCATCGGCAGCGGTTCTTCGAAGCCACCATCGGCCGGTACGGACCACAGTCGGAGATACGAGACTTGCGGCGCGCTCGTGCGATCGGAGGCGAAGACGACGCGCTTGCCGTCGGGCGACCACCCGCGGGCGCGATCCTGTCCGGGATGGTATGTCAACCGTTTGGGATCCCCGCCGGCCGTCCGCACGACATAGACGTCGGCGTTGCTGCCGGACATTCGGGTGAAGGCGATGAGCGACCCATCGGGCGAGAAGTGCGGTTCGTTCTCGACCTCCGGCGTCGACGTCAGCCGTCGTGCCTGTCCGCCATTTCGTCCGACGACCCAGAGATCGCCGCCATACTCGAACGCGACGGCGTCGCGGCTCACTGTTGGATGGCGCAGCAGGCGGGTCCCTTGGGCGTTGGCGCTCGCGGCGCACAGGAGTCCAAGGGCGAGGGCAATCGGTCGACGTTGCATCAGTACGACTCCGCGGAGGGGAGGGAGGAGTTGGTATACTATGTCGGTATACCGCCGTGGGGAAGAATCGATTGCGGGGGTGAGCCCGCTGCGCTGACGCTTGCTCTGAAGCAACCGGCGCTGGCGCGCCGACGCGAGGGCTTTGAGTCGAAGCGGCCTCACCGCGGGCGCTGTGTGCCCGCTGCCGCAACAGCGACCAGCCTCACAGCGAGCGGCGCTCGCGGCCCTCGCGCCCCTCACCCAATACATGCCAAATCCCACGCTCGCCATGCTCGGCGATCACCGCCGCCAGCCGCGCCGCGGCGTTGTGCCAGTTCGTCTCCGCCGCGTGCTGCGCCGCGACCGGATTTCCCTTCGCGATCGCCGAGGTAATCATCTCGTGCTCCTTCACCGACGTCGGGAGCTCGTCGAGCAGCACGTTCACATACAGCCGCGCGTAGCGTTCGCTCTGCGGCTTGATGGCACGATGCAGCGCGACGACCCGCGGCCCGGCCACGCCCTCGACGTACGTCTCGTGAAACTCGAGATCGAGATCGAACAGACGCGCTGGCGACGCCTTGGTCCGTGATGCGACCGCCAGCTCACGATTGACCGCACGCAGGCGCTTGACGAGCTCCTTGCGAGCATCGGCCGGAAGCGATGCCGCCTCGCGAGCGGCGAGCCCTTCGAGATGGCCGACGATTAGAAACAACTCGCGACCGTCGCCCCGCGTGAGCGGAGTGACGATCAACCGCTGATCGCCGGCTCGTCCCACCGATCCAATGAATCCTTCCTGCTGCAGCCGATGCAGCGCGCTTCGAACGGGCGTACGGCTCAAGCCCATCCGCGCCACCACGGCTCGCTCGGCGACCCGCGCTCCGGGCGGCAACTGGCCGGCGACGATCAGCTCGCGGAGCTCATGGTAGACGCGCGAGACGTTGTCCACCGGGGCATGGGCCGCGGCGCGCCGGGAGCCCGACGGCGCGCGGCGGGTGGATGATTGCGTCTTGGATTGTCTCGAAGTCGATGCGGGCACGGGTGGCAACCTATTCCGCGGACAAAACCATAGCAAGCGGAACGCCGCACGTGACGCGGACGGAGGCACGCGAGGTTTCAATTTCCGGACTTGACATCGAACGACTGACAGCCTCAGTTGGTATACCAAAATGGTCTATCGAACCGGTGACCGGCGTATTACGTTGGCTCCGGTCCCGCTGGAACCGCCCGCAACGCGCTTCGCCCGGCGCATCCGTCTTCCCTCCCCACGCCCGCACTTGAATGCTGTGCATCGACCGCATCGCACTGCGTGAGATCCATCTCGCCCTCAAGGAGCCGTTCCGCATCTCCTCGGGCATCGAGTCCACGCGGCGCATCCTCCTCCTCGAAATCGCCGACCGCGGCGGCGCCAGCGTTTGGGCCGAATGCGTCGCGCAAGCGCTGCCCAACTACACGCCGGAAACGATCGACACCGCGTGGCTGGCCATTCGTGAATGGCTGGCACCCCGGCTGCTCGGTCGCTCACTCGATGGGCCCGACATCGTCCATGACCTTCTGGCCGAGAACATTCGGGGCCACAACATGGCGAAGGCCGCGCTCGAAATGGGCGCGTGGGGACTCGCCTCGGAAATGCAACGCGTCCCGCTCAGCAAGCTGCTCGGTGGAACGAGAGACCGCGTTCCCACGGGCATCTCGCTCGGCATTCAATCCGCTCCCGAGCGCCTCGTCGAACGCGCACGCGCCGCGGTCGACGCAGGCTACCGCAAGATCAAGCTCAAGATTCAACCGACGCAGGACGTCGACTACGTCCGCGCCGTACGCCGCGCCCTCGGTGACGACGTCGAGATCATGGCCGACGCGAACGCCGCCTACACGATCGCCGACGCCGAGCATCTTGCCCAGCTCGACGAGTTCCACCTCATCATGCTCGAGCAACCGCTCGGCGCAGACGATCTGTTGCAGCTCGCCGAGCTGCAGCGGCGCATGAAGACACCGCTCTGCCTCGATGAATCGATCACGGATCTCAATCGTGCACGATCGATGATCGAGCTCGGCAGCGGACGCATCATCAACATCAAGCCAGGTCGCGTCGGCGGCTTCACCGCGTCGAAAGCCATTCACGATCTGTGTGAGAAGGCTGGCATCCCCGTCTGGTGCGGCGGGATGCTGGAGACCGGAGTCGGCCGCGCATACAACGTGGCGCTCGCGTCGCTGCCGAATTTCTCGCTGCCGGGAGATCTGAGTCCGAGCGCCCGCTACTGGCGGCAGGACGTCGTGTCGCCCGAATGGACGATGGATGCCGAAGGCATGGTGCACGTCCCGCAGGACAAGCCGGGCCTCGGTGTGACGGTCGACGCAGAGTTTATCGAATCGCTCACGACGCGTGTCGAGACGCTGCGTGGCACCAGCACCCAGGTGGCGGTGTGATATCCGTCCTCAACCGCGCACCCGGGGCGCGACCGTGAGCGCCCCCACGACGCTACGCCGCACGCTCGGCTTTACAGATCTCGTAATGCTGACGCTGGGCACCGTCATCGGCTCGGGGATATTCCTCGTGCCGGGCGTCGTGCTCCGGCAGACCGGATCATCGGTCGGCGTCGCGTTGTCCGTGTGGGTGGTCGGCGGAGTGCTGTCGTTTCTCGGCGCGTTGACATATGCCGAGCTGGGGGCGATGCATCCGGACGCAGGCGGGTTATACTCGTACATTCGCGATGCGTTCGGTCCGTTGCTGGCCTTCTTGTATGGATGGGCGAGCTTCTTCGTCATCGCGAGCGGCTCGGTCGCTACGCTTGCCGTCGCGTTCTCGACATATCTCGGAC
Organism: Gemmatimonadaceae bacterium; assembly: GCA_025934075.1. Taxonomy (GTDB): domain Bacteria; phylum Gemmatimonadota; class Gemmatimonadetes; order Gemmatimonadales; family Gemmatimonadaceae; genus JAQBQB01. Next base: position 12,493 of record JAICYT010000065.1, on the reverse strand, counting down.
AGATCCTTCCCGTCACACCCCTGGTCGCGAAGCTGATTTCGGTCGCCGTGATCATCGTGATCACGGCCGTCAACGTGCGTGGCACTCGCGGCAGCGCGAACATCGAGAACTGGACGACATCGGCCAAGGTAGGCGCGTTGTTCCTCTTGAGTCTCGCCCTCATTGCGATCGGACACGGGTGGCGCAACCCCGGGCCACTGTGGCCCGCGACATTCACGCCGAGTGTGCTTACCGGAGCCGGGACCGCGATGATCGGGGTGCTCTGGGCGTATGAAGGCTGGCAGTACGTCACGTTCTCGGCTGGCGAGACCAAGGATCCGCAGCGCGTATTTCCGCGTGCGATCGCGATCGCGACGTTCGCGCTCATCGTTCTCTACGTGGTCGCGAACGCCGGATACATTGCGGCGCTTGGTCCGGCTGGCGCGGCGCTGAGCGATCATGTTGCCGCGGACGCCAGTCGCACGGTGCTCGGTTCTGCGTCGGGCGTTCTACTCAGCGCATTGGTGCTGGTCTCGATCTTCAGCGCGGCCAATGGTCTCATGATGACAGCGCCGCGGCTGTACTACTCGATGGCACGCGATGGCGTGTTCTTCGCTCGACTCGCGACCGTCAACGAGCGATTCGGCACGCCGGCCGCCGCGATCGTCTTGCTCGCCATCTGGTCGGCGATTCTCGCCATCAGTGGCACGTTCGAGCAGTTGCTGACCTACGTCGTCTTCGCCGGTTGGATCTTCTACGGCTTGGGCGCGTTGAGCATTTTTGCATCGCGTCGCCGGCAGCCCGACGCGGTTCGTCCGTTTCGAACACCAGGCTACCCGATCACGCCGATCCTATTCGTCGCCTCGGCGGCGGCGCTCGTACTGAACACGATGCGCGAGCAGCCGACGCGCGCGTTGATCGGGCTTGCTGCCGTGGCGATCGGAACACCGGCTTTTTATGTGTGGCGCGCGCTTTCGCGACGCGCCGCGACCCGTGTCGCTCGAGTTCACGCCGTTGCGGTACCTACCGATCATGAGGGTTAGCGAATGCGAAAATTGCTTGGCCAGTGGCGCCCGCGTAGCACGTTGATTGTTGGAGGTCTCATGCTCGGCGCGATGCTGCTGATTGGAGCGTCGGCGGTGAGCGCACAGACAGGAACCATTGTGGGACACGTGACCGACGCGCGGTCGACGCAGCCACTCGGATTGACGACGATCGAGGTCGAAGGCACACGCCTCGGGGCGACTGTCGGCGCGGACGGTCGCTATCGAATCGCCAATGTCCCGTCCGGTCGTCAGAGCGTCGTCGCTCGCCGCATCGGGTACACGGTGGCGCGACAACCCGTGACGGTTCCCGGGGGCGGGGAGGCGACAGCCGATTTCAAGCTCGAGGCGGCCGCTGTTTCGCTCGATCAAGTCGTCGTGACGGGCACCGCGGGCGGCGAAGCGCGGCGCTCGATCAGCAATGCGGTGTCGACGATCGATGCCAGCGCGGAGCTCGAGAAGTCCGCGGCAACCAACATTACGAGTTTGCTCAATGCTCGTTCGCCCGGCCTCGCGGTCCAGACGACGTCGGGCCGAGTCGGCGCGGTTCCGCCGATTCAGATTCGCGGGCGCAGCAGCATTTCGCTGTCGAACAGTCCGCTCGTCTACATCGACGGCGTTCGTGTGAGCAGTCAGACCGGGCTTGGACCGGCAGGGACTGGCGGACTGGGGACGCAGGGCGCGCTCGTCGCCGGCCGCCTCAATGACATCAATCCGGAAGACATCGAGAGCATCGAGGTCATCAGCGGACCCGCGGCGGCCACGATCTACGGAACCGAAGCGTCGAGCGGCGTCATACAGATCATCACCAAGCGCGGCTCGTCGGGCAGCAAGACGGTCATGACCGGACAGTCATCCATCGGTTCGATCCAATTTCGCAACGCGGCCGGCCGAATCGGCGACAACTACGACAAGGACAAAGCCGGCAACATCGTTCTATGGAACGGCGTGCAGCAGGAAGCCGACAGCGGGCGACCGATCTTCAAGACCGGACTGACGCGGCAATACAATCTCGCGGCCTCCGGCGGCCAGGGACTGGCGCAGTACTACATCGCGTCGGGATACGAAAACGATTATGGCATCGAGCCGAACAACTCGTCGCGCGCGGGTAATGTGCACTTGAACATCAGCGCACCGATCGGAGCCAAGAGCGACGTGGCGACGAGCCTCAACTTCGTCGACAAGTCGGATCACCTCGGTGCCGAAACGGGCGCGTCGGCGCTCTTTGGTGCGCAAGTCGGACACAGTCTCCTGAACCCGCAGTTCCACGGCTTCTTCGCAACGTTGCCGCAAGTGCCGCAGCAGCTATACGACAACTCTGATGCGACCAACCGGTTCACGGGAAGCGTCACCGTCACGAATCGTCCAGCGAGCTGGTTCACCCAGCGAGGCATCCTCGGCTTGGACTACATCGGCGAAGATTCGCGCGCCATCGAGCGCTTCGCGCCGCCGGATTTGGCGGCATCCCTCTCGACGGCCACGGCGGCGGGCCGGATTGGCCAGACGCTGCGTCACAATTCCATCATTTCCGCGGATTACAACGGAACGGCGAAGGTCAATCTCACATCGTCGCTTGCGTCGAATCTGTCGGTCGGCGGACAGTTCTATAACACCGAGCTCAATACGAGCTTTCTCGGATCGAGGGGCTTTCCAGCTCCGGGCGTGGAGACCGTCACCGCCGGTGCGACCGCGGTTGCGTCCGATCAACAACAGACCATCAACACCACGATCGGCGCGTATGCCCAAGAGCAGATTGGCTGGCACGACCGGTTGTTCCTCACCGGTGCACTGCGCGTCGACAACAACAGTGCGTTCGGTGAAGACTTCAAGTGGGTGACCTATCCCAAGCTCGGGGCATCGTGGGTCGTCAACGAAGAGCCGTTCTGGCATTGGAGCAGCGCGATTCCCACGCTGCGCCTGCGCGCGGCGTACGGCGAGTCGGGTCGTCAACCGCAAGCCTTTTCAGCGCTCCGCACGTTCCTTCCCATCACCGGTGCAAACGGCGCATCGGGTGTGACGCCCGGTACGATCGGAAATCCAGACTTGAAACCGGAGCGTGGAAAAGAAGTGGAGCTCGGCCTGGAGACAGGCTTCACCGATCGTCTCACGCTGAGCGTGACGTACTTCACTCGTCGGACCTATGACGAAATCGTGAACCAGCCGGTGGCACCGTCCAGCGGATTTCCAGGGAGCCAGTTCGCGAACCTTGGCCGAGTCGACAATCACGGATTCGAGATACAGTCGACCTTCCAGGCGATCAGACGACGAAACTTCAGCTGGGAGATCTCGGGCAACCTCGGAACGAACAAGGACGTCATCAAGAGCCTCGGCGGAGTACCGTCTCTGATCACGGCCGCGGGCCCGGCGAACGTCGTCAACTATCCGATCAATGCGATTTGGTCGAGGCGAGTGATCTCGGCGGATCGCGATGCAAATGGATTCGCGACCAACATCAAGTGCGATGACGGTAAAGGCGGAGCGGGAGTCGCATGCTCGACGGCCCCATTTGTCTTCTTGGGAACGCAGACGCCGGCCAGCGTTGGCTCCGTCGCCAACACGTTCACGATCGGCCGACTCCGTCTGTATGGCCTCGTCGACTTCAAGCGCGGATATACGGAGCCCGGCATCGTGGAGGAGGAGCGCTGCACTGGCCTGCTTGGCGCAGGCCTCTGCCGCGCGAACTACTTCCCGAACGAGTACTCGGTATTGTACGAAGCCGAAGCAAATACGGCCGCGTTTTCCGGCAACTACTTGGATCAGTACTACCAGAGCGGGAACTTCGTAAAGCTGCGCGAAGTCTCTGCGACCTACGACATCCCGCCTCGATGGCTGCGCGGGTTGTCGCGCACGTCGTTCACGCTCGCCGCTCGCGAGTTGCACACATGGACGAAGTTCCGCGGGCTGGATCCGGAGGCCTTCACCGGCACGACCGCGCCGAGTGATCAAGGGGTGTCGCCGCCGCCGTTCCGTCTGATCGGTACCGTCAACATCGCGTGGTGACCCATGTCCACTAACTCTCGGAGACGAGCTCTCCCGATGACCAACACGACGCACTCGCGCCGTCGGCTGACGCTCGCCGCGGTGATCATTCTCCCCGTGCTCGCCGGGGTCGCATGTCGCGATCTCACGAGCTTGCAACAGTCAAACCCTGGTACGCTCTCTGCGGCCTCGACGTACGTGCCGATCAACGCGCAGTTGCTGCTGAACGGCGCGATCGGAGATTTCGAATGCGCATTCTCGCGCTATGTCGCCGGCACCGGATTGTTCACCGACGAACTGTCAGACGCGATCGCCGGTACGGCGAATTTCGACTATGACCGTCGGTCGTTCACGTCCAGCGGCCCGTACGGCACGCAGCAATGCAGCTCGGCCAATCAGCAGCCGGGCATCTACACCACGCTCTCGACGGCGCGGGGCTCGGCCGACACGCTACTCGCCAGGCTCCATGAGTGGACGGACGCGGAGATGCCGGCCGGCGTGAGTCGCGTAAAACTGATCGGTCAGGCGGCGGCGTACGCGGGCTACAGTCTCACGCTGCTTGGTGAGTCGATGTGCTCGGCCGCGATCAACGTTGGACCAGAGCTGACGCCTGCGCAGTTGTTCGCTGAAGCGAAAACGCGATTCGATACCGCGGTGTCGGCGGCGACGACGGCGAACGATGCCACGACGCTCAATTTCGCCTCGCTTGGTCGCGCACGCACGCTACTCGATCTCGGGCAGCCGGCGGCCGCGCTGGCCGACGCACAAAAGATCCCTGTCGGGTTCGTCGTGAACATGTCGACGGATGCGGTCAACGTTCGCCGGCAGAATTGGGTGTTCGTATCGATCAACAACAGCAACTTTTCCACCATAGACCCGAGCTTCCGCGGCTTGACCGTCAACGGTGCGCCTGACCCGCGCGTCGCCGTCACGAACACCGGAAAACCGGGAACGACGCAAGGCTCGGTGGTCTGGACGGCTGACAAGTATTCAACGCTTTCGACCGTCATGCCGATCGCGCGCTACGCGGAAGCGCAACTGATCATCGCCGATGCGAAGCTCGCGGCGAACGATGTCCCGGGCGCTGTCGCGGCAATCAACGCCGCTCGCGCGACGCATCCTGGATTGGCGGCGTATGACGCCACGGGCCAGACCGCGGCGCAAGTGTTGACGCAATTGGTCGAAGAGCGTCGGCGTGAGTTGTTCCTCGAGGGTCACCGACTCGGTGATCTGCGGCGCTACAAGTTGCCGATCCTTCCGGCGGCCGGCACGCCATACACGTTGGCTGGTGGCGTCTACGACGCGCAGTCCTGCTTCCCGCTTCCCGACGTCGAGCGCATCAACAATCCGAATATCAACAAGCCATGATTTCGCTGTGTCGCCGATGGGCTCGGACAATCGGTGCGCTGGCGATCGTTGCAACGATCGCCAGCGTCCGTCCGGCGCTCGCGCAGAGCAAAGAGCCATTTCCCGGTCTGGACGCATACATCACGAAAGCGGTGCAGACGTGGAAGATCCCCGGCATGAGCGTGGCGATCGTTCGCAACGACTCCGTGCTTTACACCAAAGGGTTCGGCGTACTCTCGGTCAGCAATCCCAAGCCCGTGGATGATCAGACGCTCTTCGAGATCGGGTCGAGCTCCAAGGCGTTCACGGCGACGCTCGTGGCCATGCTGGTGACGGACGGCAAGATGCGGTGGGATGAGCATCTCACAACCTATCTGCCGGGATTCAAGATGTATGATCCGGTCGCGAATGAGGATCTCACGCTTCGCGACGCGCTCACGCACCGCAGCGGTATCGCGCGCGGTGAGCTCGCGTGGTTAGGCTCGGGCGTCTCGCGTGACGAAGTGCTGCATCGCGTACGCTTTCTCAAGCCGGAGTCGCCGTTTCGTTCACGATATTCGTATCAGAACATGATGTTCCTCGCGGCCGGTGAAGCCGCTGGCAAGGCGGCCGGCAGCACGTGGGACGACCTGGTCAAGCAACGGATCTTCGTGCCGCTCGGAATGACGAGCACCGTGTCGAGCTCGCGTGGCCTGACCACGTCGAACGTGGCCCAGGGCCATGGCATGAGTCACGATACGGCCTTCGTGAAACCGCCATTCAATGCCGAGAACATTGCGCCCGCGGGCGCGATTCTGTCGAACGCGAAGGACATGGCGCAGTGGCTACGCTTTCAGCTGAACGATGGACAGGTCAATGGCAAGCGCCTGGTCAGCACCCAGGCGCTCAAGGAGATTCATTCGCCGCAGATTCTCACTTCGCCCGGAGCTGGCGGCGGCCGCGGCGGTGGTGGCGACACGATTCCCGCGACTCGGTTCACGTCGTACGGGATGGGCTGGTTCGTGGAAGACTACCATCAGCAACTGCGTTGGCAGCACGGCGGCAACACGCTGGGCATGACGGCAGCGGTGGGAATGCTGCCGGAGAAAAGGCTGGGTGTCGCCGTCCTGAGCAACATGCAGAGCGCTGCGCTCCCAGGAATCATCATGGACTACGTGATGGACCGCGAGCTCGGTTTGCCGATGAAGGATTTGAGCAACGACGCGTATACACGCTCACTCACGCAGCGCCGTCGCGCCGATTCGGTGGAGAAGGCGAATGCGGCGCAGCATCCGACCGACGCCAAGCCGCCGCTGCCGCTGACCGCATACACCGGCGCGTTCGCCGACAGCCTCTATGGCGACGTGACCGTCGCGGTCAAGGATGGCCATCTCGAGCTCGAGCGGGGCGAGTGGCACGGGCCGCTTCAGTACTGGAACGCCACCAACTTCCGCTGGACGATTTTGCCGGGTGCGCCGACCGGGCCGATGTTCATCAAATTCGAGATTTCGCCGGACAACGTCGTCACGGGACTTTGGTTTGGCCTGGCCGGTGATGCGACTTTGCTCAATCGAAAGGGTGGCGGAGGTCGTGGCGGCCGTGGCGGCCGTGGCGGAACACCATGATCCAACGGTCGGCGAGGCGGTTCATCGCTCTCGCGCTGGTTTCCGCGACGGCCCGCGCCGCCCAGGCGCAGATTCCGCCGTCGATCGAATTCCGTGTTCCAAAGGCGCCGACGGTAGCGGTGAGTGATTCCGGCGCGTACCTCGCGTACGAGCTTCATGTCACGAACCTCACGTCGACGCCGATGACGCTGCGGCGCCTCGAGGTGATCGACGACGCGAGTCATGCGACCGTGCTGACTCTCGCCGACAGCGCCCTGCTGCGCGTGATGGCGCGCCCCGCGCCACAAATTCCTGCCGCGCAGCGCGCGAAAATTGGCGCGGGGCTGCGGGCGTACGTCTACCTGTGGGTTCCGGTCGACGCCAATCATCCACCGGCGAAGCTGCTCCACCGGCTGACGTTCAAGCCTGAACCGCCCGATACGACCAGAGCGGTCGCCGAGGGCAGAGCGAGTGCCAATGCGAGAGCGGCCGTAGACACGAATCTCGTCGTCCTCGAGGGAACGGTGACGCCGGTCGAACGAGAAGCCGTTGTTATCTCGCCGCCCGTGCGTGGCGAGTGGGCCGCATTCAATGGCCCATCGAACTCGTCGGGACATCGTCGGTTGGTGTTGGCGCTCGATGGGCATGTCGCAATCGGCCAGCGGTTCGCGATCGACTTCTTGCAAGTCGACTCATCGGGGCACTCATATCACGGCGATCCATCGAAGAACGAGAACTACTACGACTATGGAACGCCGCTCCTTGCCGTGGCCGATGGCATCGTCGTGGAGACCAAGGACAGCATTCCGCAGAACGTGCCCGGAGCAAACTCCCGAGCCGTCCCGATCAACATGGTCACCGTCGGCGGAAACCACGTCGCCATCGACATCGGGCATGGACGCTACGCGTTGTACGCGCACGTGCAGCCTGGATCGCTGCGCGTGAGAGTCGGTGACCACGTCAAACGCGGACAAGTCCTCGCCCTGCTCGGGAATTCCGGCAACTCGACGGAGCCGCACGTGCATTTCCAGATTGCCGATGGACCGACGTTCCTATCGTCGGAGGGCATTCCGTACGCGACCGATTTCGAGGTCGTCGGTAACTGTGGTGTTGCTGGAACGCCGCCGGCAATCGTCTGCACGCGGCACCCGGCGACGACGGTAAAGGGTGGCATCCCTCTCATGAACGAGCTCGTTCGCTTTCCGAAATAGGAGAATTGTCATGCGCCGCAGCTTGATTGGCGTGTTCGTCTCGACGGTGATGTTCGCGAACGGCGTCCATGCGCAGACTGGTGCCTCGACGGCAGGCTCCGTCGCGCCGTTCATCAGCCCCGGATTCCCATCGGACCTCGTCTCGGCCAAGAAGGCTGATCGCATCGCGTGGATCGTCTACGAGCGCGGACTGCGAAACGTCTACGCTGCCAGCGCGCCGGACTTCAAGCCGGTGCGACTGACCAAGTTCCTCGCCGACGACGGCGTCATACTGTCGGACCTCGAGATCTCGGACGATGGCGCCGTCGTCACCTTCACGCGCGGCAGCGAATCGAATCGCGAAGGCTGGATCGCGAATCCATCGAGTGACCCGGCCGGTCCGGAGCGCGCGATCTGGGCGGCGCGAACCAATGGGACCGGTGCATGGAAGCTGACCGAGGGCGAAAGCGGAGCGCTCTCACCAGACGGTGCGTCAGTCGCCTTCTCGCAAGACGGACAGATCTATCGCGTGATGCTGTCGGTGACGCAGCCCGATAAGGCCGAGCGTCCGCTGATCAAGGAGTGGGGCCGCAACACGACGCCACGATGGTCGCCGGACGGCTCGCGCCTCGCGTTCGTCAGCGCGCGCGAGAATCACTCGTACGTCGCCGTCTACGACATGAAGGCGCGGCACGTCACGTATCTCGCGCCAGGTGTGGACTTCGATGCGGGTCCGACGTGGTCGCTCGATAGCAAACACGTAGCGTTCATTCGTCGCCCCGGCACGCCATTCGGACAACAGGCGCAGCAAGGCATCGGCGGAATCGGCGGTCCCGGCGGACCCGCGGCAGGTCGCGGTCGCGGTAATGGCGGACGCGGACGCGGCATCGATCCGACGATTCCCGCTGACGGACTCTATCGCGCTGTGTTCAAGGGCGGGTACTCGGTTTCTCTCATGGAGGCCGACGTCACCACCGGCGAAGGCCACGAGTTCTGGCACAACCAGCCGAACGACAAGACGTTCCCGAACATCAACAGTATCGCATGGGCGGGCGACAACGTCATCTTCGCGCAGGAACCAGAGGAGTGGATTCGCTACTACTCCGTGAGCGTCGCGGGCGGCACGACGACGCCGGTGGAATTGACACCGGGCACGGGCGCCGTTGAGTCGATCGCGCTTTCGAACGACGGCAAAACGTTGTTCTACGCAACGAACGCCGGCGACATCGACCGTCGTCACCTCTGGAGTGTGCCCACGTCGGGCGGCTCAGCAGCACAGATCACCACCGGCACCGAGATCGAGATGTATCCCGCGGCCCTCGCGTCCGGGAAGCAGGTCGCGGTGCTCACGTCCGCCGCGACGCGACCCATGTCGGTCGGCATCGTCGCGCGTGATGGCGGCACGAAGAAGCTCATCTATCCGACGCTGACGAAGGACTATCTCGCCCTCGCTCAAGTCGCGCCGGAGCCGATTCTGCTCAAGGCCGAAGACGGCGTCGAGTTCCACAACCAACTCTTTCTCCCGAAAGATCTGAAGCCCGGCGAGCGTCGTCCCGCAATCATCTTCGTGCATGGCGGCCCGATTCGCCAAATGCTGCTCGGCTACCACTACATGGACTTCTACCACATGGCGTATGCCGTGAACGAGTGGTTGGCGAGCCAAGGCTACGTCGTCATGTCGGTCAACTATCGATCGGGCATCGGCTACGGGAAGTCATTCCGCACGGCGCCGAATACGGGTGGGCGCGGCAACGCCGAGTATCGCGACGTGCTCGCGGCTGGGAAATACCTGCAGACGCGTGCCGACGTCGATCCTGCCCGCGTCGGCATCTGGGGACTCTCATACGGCGGCGTGCTCACCGCGCAGGCCTTGGCGCGGAACTCGGACATCTTCGCCGCGGGCGTGGATATGGCGGGCGTCCACCTGTGGGGCAACTCTCTCGACACGAGCAGCGTCTCGTACAAGTCGTCGGCGATCTCCGCGATCGACTCGTGGAAGTCGCCGGTTCTCGTCTGGCAGAACGACGACGATCGCAACGTCGATTTCTCCCAGACGATTGGGCTCGTCGATCTGCTGCGCACCCACAACGTCTACTTCGAGCTCATCGTCAATCCCGACGACACGCACGAGACGCTATTGCATAGCCGGTGGCTGATGACCTTCGGCCGCATGCAGGACTTTCTCACCCGGTTTCTGCGGAACAAGAGCGTCTCGAGTAGCCGCTGATGTTGGACGTTGCTGCTTGCGGGTCAACGTCGAGACGTCGCCCGGTAGCCCGAACGTCATGCCGGTGATCGTCCCCGTCGGCGCGACCTCGAACTTGACGAACATCCCGAGCTCGCTCCAGCGAAAGTTCTCGTCGTTCCAGTACGTGAGCGGACCTTTCCACTCACCGCGGGAGAGGACGAGGTGGTCGTCCTGAACCGAGACCGCTGCGTCGCCGTACAGGCTGTCGCTGTATGTCGCGGCATAGGCGCTGAGCGCAAAGGGCGGCTTCCCGCCCGGCGCGCGCAGGGCGAGTTGCGCCTTCTCCGCGGAATCAGCGCGACGAAGCTGTACGACGTATCGCGCGTACGCTTCGGCGCTGATGTCGCGCTTGGGAAGGCCGAGCTGCCGCTCGAAGATGTAGTCCATGAGGATACCTGGAAGCTGCGAGCCGGCCATGTTGCTGAGCACCACGACGCCGAACTTGTGCTCTGGCATCATTCCAACCGCGGCCGTCATGCCGAGCGTGTTGCCTCCGTGCTGCCAGACGAGCTGGTGGCGAAAATCTTCGACGATCCAGCCCATGCCGTAGGTGTTGAACGTCACGAGCGAATCCGGCGGGCCGAGCTCTCCCGGTCCGATGATGGTCTGCGGCGTGTGCGTCACCTTGAGCGCCGCCGAGCTCACGAGACGCTTGCCGTTGTACATGCCGTCGCCGAGTTGGAAGCGCAGCCACTGCGCCATGTCGCGCGCGTTGGAGTTGATCGAGCCCGCGGGTGCGATGTCGTCGAGGCTGCTGCGAGCGAGCGTGTGCACGGTGTCGTGCGAGGCGGTGTGCGGCGATGCGAGGTTCGGCCCGTTGTCCTTGGGCATGGACGTGACGCTGGACGTCATGCCAAGCGGCTCGAAGATGCGTTTGGTGACGAGATCGTCCCACGTGGTGCCGGCGGCTTTGGCTGCTGCTTCACCGGCGGCGAGATACATCATGTTTTGATAGCCGAAGCGGGAACGGAATCCCCAGGACGGCTTGAGGTAACGGATGCGGCGGAGCACTTCGTCGCGCGAGATGCCGGCGCCGAGCCAAACGAGCTCGCCGCGGGCCAAGCCGCTGCGGTGGGTGAGCGCGTCGCGGACCGTGAGCTCGGCGCTGGCGTACGGGTCGTAGAGGCGGAAGCCGGGGAGGTAATCGGAGACGTGGGCGTCCCACCGCATTTTTCCGTCGCCGACGAGCATCGCGACGATGGTCGCCGTGAATGCCTTGGAGCTCGAGCCGATCTCGAAGAGCGTGTGGTCGTCGACCGTTGCCGGACTGCCGAATGCGCGGACGCCGTAGCCTTTAGTGTAGAGCACGGAATCGTTTCGGACGATGGCGATGCTGATGCCTGGCACGTGCCAGGTCGCGAGGGCTTGGTTGACGTATGTGTCGAGGCCTTGGAACGGTTCTTGGGCGGCGGCGGTCAGATGGCCGAGGCCGATGAGGGACGCGGCGAGGAACCACGGCCGCAGGGTGCGGCGCCGGGTGGTGTGCATGGGAGCGGTCTCGGAAGCGAGGGATCTGACGCGGCCGCCCGCGTGACGCGGCGACCGGGAGGGCATGGCGTGGCATACCAAACTGGTATGACGCCTCCAATATCACGCCGGTGGGGCGGCTGTCAATCGGGGCGCACGAATGCCAGCGGTCGACCGTTGCGGTATACCATTTTGTGCTGTACCGTTGCTGTGCCGCCGCCGATGAACCGGCGGTCATCTTTCCGCCTCCTGCCGCATGGGTGACCCTCTGCCGCGCACGCCCGCCCAACCCCGCACGCCGAACGCCGACGCCGCACCACACATCCGCACCGTCGACGGCACCACCATCCGCGTCCGACCCCTGACGTCCGTCGCGGACGGCCACGCATGCGTCGAGCTCCAGCGACTGATCTGGGGGTTCGATCAGGGCGACATCGTCCCCGCGACCCTGCTGCACGTCGTCGAATACGTCGGCATCGGTGCGCAGGGTCGCGAGCTGCTTGAACAGCAACGCCGCCTGCATCTGGTCGCCCAGGACTTTCGGCGGAAAGGATTCGATGGCGCCATACTGAGCCACCAGGCGGGCGGCGCCGACTGCGCCGATGCCGCGCACGCCCGGATATCCGTCGGCGGCATCGCCCACCAGCGCCAGGTAAT
>JAICYT010000102.1 GCA_025934075.1 Gemmatimonadaceae bacterium | reverse complement strand
CCGACAGACGCGAGCACACCGAGGTGTGGGGCGCCGAGCACTGTGCCGAGCGGCAGCGCGATCTCGCCGACGCGAAGATCCTCCGCGCGCGGGCGGATGTTACGTCCGGCGTCGCGCGCATCGCGGATGATGACTTTCTGCTCGCCGCCGTCGGTATCCTCGACACGAATGACCGTGTCGGCGCCATCGGGAACGGGGGCCCCTGTCATGATGCGAATCGCAGTTCGTGGCGCGACGGATTGCGTTGGACGCTGTCCGGCGCGCACCGTCTCGAGCACGAACAGGGTGACCGGATTCGACTCGGTGGCGAACGCGACATCTGCCGCGCGAACGGCGTAGCCATCCATCGACGAGTTGTCCCACGGCGGATGATCGATCGGCGAGGTGATATTCTCAGCCAGGACGCGACCAAATGCGTCCCGCAGCGGGACTCGCTCGAGCTCGAGTGGCCGAATGTCGGCGAGAATCTTCGCGCTCGCCTCGTGAATGTCGTACGCCACTAGCGAAGCTGCATGCCGGCTAACCGGGCGGCGATCGCGTCCTGCACGTGCTCGACGGACGACACCGGCACGGTCCAATTGTTGGCGAGGAAGCTGAAGATGAGCATATGATGATCGGCTGTCGTCACGTAGCCCGAGAGCGAGCGTGCCAGCGCGACCGAGCCCGTCTTGGCGTGGACGTTGCCTTGAGCCGGCGTGCCCTTCATGCGATTGCGAATCGTGCCATCGATGCCCGCGATCGGGAGCGCATCGTAGTACGTCGTGAAGTATTGTGAGCGGCGCATCGCGTCGAGAATGCGAACCACCGTGCGTGGCGAGATGTAGTCGTAACGGGACAAGCCGCTCCCGTCGCGAATCACCGCCTCGGACGGAACCGCCGCGCCCCAGCTCGCGATCTGCGCTCCAACGATCGAACGCGCACTGTCCGTCCGGCCCGCTCCGTATTTTTCGAGCGCGACGGTCCGGAACAACATCTCGGCGATCTGATTCTGCGACGGTTTCAAGAGCGCTTTGAGAATCTCACTCATCGGGGGCGATGACAGGGTCGCGAGCGTGTCGACGCGCGCGGTCGTGTCGGTCGACGCCGATTCGTCGATGGTGATGCCTTTGTCACGAAGCGCTTCACGAACGGCCGCTACATACGCGGCGTCCGGGTCGTGATGCGTCACTTCGATGACGGCGCTGTCGCCGGCGGCGATCTGACCGTCGAGGATGACATCCCAGTTCGTGCTGTCTTTGTGCGCGCGCAGCCCATCGCCGCGTCCGCGCCGCCAATCGCCGGTGGGCGCGGCGATCGTCGTGGCTTGATTGCGCACGATGGGGACGCTGCGCGCGGGTTTGACATCCACTCGAACCGCGTCACCGGCGCGAGCGCCGGCATGCACATGCAGCTCGCTGAATCCTTCATTGAACAACAGCTCGTCGATCGGAGCGGAGTACGAATCCTCGAAGTCGTCGTAGGTCCAGCCAAACCCAAAGACCTCACTCGGAAATGCATTGCCCGCCGCGACGACGCGTCCCGCGACGTGATGAATGCCACGTGCCGCGAGCGAGTCGGCGATCGACCGCAGGGGAATCATCGCGTCGTGCAGCATGTGGTCGCTCACGGATGGATCGCCGCGCCCGATGACCAGCAAGTCGCCGTTGAGGGTGCCGTTGGAGATCGCCCCGCGGGCCGCGAACACGGTCCGATACTTGTAATCCGGACCGAGCTGCGCGAGCGCCGTGGCACTCGTCAGAATCTTCATGTTGGACGCGGGCATGAACAGCTTGCCCGCGTTACGCGAATAGAGTGTGTCGCCGCGCTCGGGATCGACGATGAGGATGCCCCAATGCGCGTTCGAGAACTCCGGTGCGTCGGCCAGCGAGTCGATCATGGCTCGGAGCGCGACGTTCGTTCCGCTGCCGAGTGATGGTCGCGGCGCGATCGACACCGATTTGGCGCACGCGGCCAGGCCGAGGAGAGACAACATCACGCGAATTCGATTCATCAGTCTTCTCACGTCTCGATGGAACCTGACGAGAAGGATACTTCCCGCACGGTGGTCGTGGCGAGTGCGACTCGCCTCAGAGCGACGCGTCGATCGCTTCGGCGCGCGCGATATCGTCGGGCGAGTTCACGTTGAACAGCAGCGTCGCTGGATTGCCGAGCCGCGCGATCTCGTCGATTGGGATCACGTGTCGCGTTGGCAAGCGTGCAATTAAATGAGAGAGGCGGAGGTCGCCCGAGTCGATCGTCGCCTCGATGATCGGGCGACACGCCCGAGTGTAGAGCGCGCAAAACGGCTCTGGCCCCGACGGACCTTCGGGGAAAACCGCGAGCGCGTCATCGCGTGGCCGGTCGCGAATCATCTGCAGCAAGGCCGGGGTGACAAAAGGCATGTCCCACGCGACGACCAGCACGTCGCCATTCGCGTATGTGAGGGCCGTGTGAATCCCGATCAGGCTTCCACGCTCGGCGCGAACGTCGGCATGTACGGGAACGCCAGGCAGCCATTCGGTCGCGTCGCTCGCGTTACTGACGACCATCAGGTCCGACGTCGTCTGTCGCAATGCTGCGGCAACGCGGTCGACGATTCGCGCTCCGCCCACACAGTGCAGGCCCTTCGGCGCACCGCCGAAACGTGTCGCGGCGCCGCCGGCGACGATCGCGCCAACCAGACCGCTCACGCGCGGAAGCTGGCGCTCAGCGTCGCATCCTCGGCCACGGTGACTTCGACGACCTTTGCGGCCGCGCCAAGCGCGCCTTGCACGCGCTCGAAGATGAATGCGGCCAACTCTTCGCCGCTCGGAACGCGCTTCCCGTCGGCGAATTCGGGGACGTCCAGATTGATGTTGCGGTGGTCGAACCGATCGCGCACTTCCGCCGTGAGAACACGGTCCAGTAGTCCGAGGTCGATCACGAACCCGGTCGTGGGGTCGATCGCGCCGGCGACGGTCACGTCACAGGTGTAGGTGTGCCCGTGAAAGTTCTCGCGCGCACAGAGTCCAAAGACTCGATCATTGCGCTCCTGCGACCACTCGGGGCGACGATAGCGATGCGCCGCGGCAAAGGTCACGCGGCGCGTTAGAAAGCTCGGCATTTAAAAGGGCGCACAGGAAGGGCGAACGGGAAAACAGCGTACTGAGAGGATACCTTGTTCAGCTCAATCGCTCAATCGTTCCACCGCCTGGCCGTTCCACAGTCAATGATCTTCGCCAAACTCGTTTCGCCCGGTGAAGCCTTCCTGCGTGGGGCTCTCCGGTGGATTCCACGACGTCCCCTCCTCCATCACTTTCTGAACGTCGGTCGATCCATACAGCTCGGCATCCAGATCTTCTTCGGCATGCTCGGCTTCAGGACTGAGCGGCACGGCTCGATCGCCGAGCAACAGACCTTCCCGCCGGTCTTCGTCGACGAGATGTTCGTCGATCGCCTCTGGGCTCTCCGCGCGGCGCGAAGGGTCGACGAAAATGTCGTTGCGCACACGCTGCGCGCCAATGAGATCGGTCACGACGTGCTCGGCAATCAACCGCTCGCCATCGGTCCCGACGCGACCGCCGAGAATCACCAACCCGTTGGCGACGTTGACGGTGAGCTCGTCAATGTCGAGCGCGTTGTGCGCCATGAGATGCTCGCGCACCAAGCCGCGAAGCTCGCCATCGCTGAGATCGTCGAGGTTGTGGATGTCTTCGAAATCGCGCGCCATGGATTCCACCCGTGTTCTGGTGTCCCCCGGCGATTTCAGCGCCACGCAGCGGCGTCTAAAACAAGTACGATAGGCCGAGGGTGAAAGCCGGATTGTTCGTCCAAAACGACTTTGCTTGGGACTGCGGAATCACTGCCGTTCCACCAGTCGGCGCGACGTAGTAGGTCTGCGGATATCCGATCGTGTACAAGCGATTCTTCACGTCGCCGCGGATCTGCCATTTCCCACCTGGAACGATTCGAATCCCGCCCCCCCAGGTGAGTGCAAAGCGGGTGCCGAACTTGAAGCCGCCAGAATCGGCCTGCGCGTGAAAATCAGAGATGAGCCCCGCACCGCCCGCGATCTCGGGGACGATGTGGTGCCAGCTCTTTCCACCCGTGAGGCTGAGTCCGAGGCCGAGGTCGCCAGTGTATAGTGGGCGGCTCGTCTCACCGAGCTCGCGTGCTGGCCCCTCGGGTTTGAACGGATTGATCAGTCGACGGTCTGACGACACGCGTGCGAACTCGGCCGTCAAATGCGCCGGGCCGCCGGCGCGCCACTCATAGTGCACGCCAACTAGTGGCCCGCTCTGTGGACCAACGTCCGCGGGATCGCGATGCGCGTGGTATTCACCGCCGATCAGCGTGAGCTCCTGACTGTGCTCGAGATCGACGAACGGACTTCGCGGCGGCGGGTAACCGACGACTTGAGCACCAAGCGTGGCCGCGGCGCACAACATGACCGCGCCAACGATCGGCGCAACGAATCTATTCACGCGCGTTCTCCTGTGAGTCTCAGGTCGACGCCGGTCATCTCAGCGGGCTGCTCGAGATTCAGCATCGTCAATAGCGTTGGTCCGACGTCGCATAGCGCGCCACCCGTTCGGAGTGGAACGTCGCCACTCGTGTCGACGACGATGAATGGCACCGGATTCGTGGTGTGCGCGGTATGTGGACCGCCGGTCTCGGGATCGATCATCATCTCGCAATTGCCATGGTCGGCGGTGATGAGCAGCCGTGCGTCGGCGCTGCCCGCGGCCTTCATGACTCGCGCGAGACATTGATCGACCGTCTCGACGGCTTTGATCGTCGCCGGAATCGAGCCCGTATGACCGACCATGTCGCCGTTCGCATAGTTACACAGAATGAAATCATGCTCGCGCTTCACGATCGCGTCGCAGAGGACATCGGTCACCCCGTGCGCGCTCATCTCCGGCGCGAGATCGTACGTCGCGACCTTTTGGCTCGGCACCAGACGCCGGTCCTCGTGGGGGAACGGGGTCTCGACGCCGCCGTTGAAGAAGTACGTCACGTGGGCGTACTTCTCGGTCTCGGCCGTTCGCAGCATGTGCATGCCTGCCTTGGACACCACTTCGCCCACGATGTTCGCCATCGACTGCGGCGGGAAGGCGACGGGGACGTCGAAGGTCCGATCGTAGGACGTCATCGTGACGACCGTGAGCTTTGGCCGGCCGCTCACGTCGAACCCGTCAAAATCCGGTAGCGTGAGGGCGCGAACGATCTGTCGCATGCGGTCCGCGCGATAGTTGAAGCAGATCACCGAGTCGCCATCGTGCATGGGCGCGACCGGTTGTCCGTCGCGGACGATCACGGTTGGCGTGATGAATTCATCCGTCTCGTTTCGCTCGTAGGCGCGCGTGATGACGTCGAGCGGATCCGTGCCCTCGGGACCCTTTCCCTCGACCGCCACGCGATACCACTTCTCGGTGCGATCCCACCGCTTGTCGCGATCCATGCCGAAGTAGCGCCCACCGAGGCTCGCGACAACCGCACGGCCTTTCGCGTAGTCGACGAGTTGCTGCATGTAGCCAAGGCCTGAGCGCGGCATTGTGTCGCGTCCGTCGAGCAGTGCGTGCACGGCGACGCGCGGCACTCTCCGCTCTGCGCACAAATCGATCAGCGCGAACAGGTGCTTGTCGATTGCGTGAACGCCGCCGTTGCCGATGAGTCCCATGAGGTGCACGGTGCCGCCGCTGCGTTTGGCGGTATCGCACGCGCGCACGAACGCCGGGTTGTCGAAGAACGAGCGGTCGCGAATAGACTCGCCGATGCGGACAAGATCCTGCATGACCACCCGGCCGGCGCCCAAGTTGAGATGACCGACCTCGCTGTTCCCCATTTGACCGGCGGGCAATCCGACCGCGAGTCCTGAAGCATCGAGGAGCGTCCGCGGGTGTTTGGCGACGAGCGCGTCCCAGGTTGGCGTATTGGCGAGCGCGATGGCGTTTCCCTCACGCTCGGCGCGGTAACCCCAGCCGTCGAGCACCACCAATACCACAGGACGCTTTGGCAAGAAATGGAGATTGTTGCGGGGTAGGCAAGGCAATTCCCGAGAGGCAGAAATCTACACGGGCATTGCGGGTCGCAGTAAATGGCATCGCATCCGGGGTTTACGGCTGATGCTTTGCGCCTTATCATGGCTTTACTTCCACGCACCTTAGTGCAGCACGCTGGTGCAGCACGCTTCTGTTGGTAAAGCGGAGTTTTTGTCGTGAAGCATCGGGCAGGGCGGGTCACTTGGGGCACGATGGTCGTCGCGACGTTGGCGGCGATCGGTGTACTACAGTTTTCGCCCGCACGCTCGGCACCGACCGAACCGTTTGCCGCGCTCGTTCGGGGAGGGCTGAGCGCCGGCCCATCGCTGAACGCATTCGGCGACAGTCGCGAGGTTCGTTTCCGCGTCGCGCTTCCTGGCGCCGAGGTCGAGTTCCCACTCGAGGTGAGCGGCGATCCCTCGGCGCTCGTCTACGAGTGGGTCGGCACTCGCGACACAGTCCTGAACGGCGACATTCGGCCGGTCAACGGCGCCGCATTCGTTGCCCCGAGCAAGCCCGGGTTCTACCACTTGGCGGTCATTCGCGGCACCGAGCGCCACATCATTCCCGAGCCGACGCTCGCGGTCATGGTGCCGTTCCGGAAAAAAATTGGTGCGTCGCTCAATGGCTATCGCATCGGGACATATCTTGCCGAGCGGCTCAACCAATACGGGCATCCTGACGGATTCCTCGAGGTTCGGGCGGGTGACGTCGGCATCAAGGTGAGCAAGCATTTGAAACTGGGTGACTTCGTCACGCACGACGGTCAGGTGGACGTCTGGCCGAAGTACATCGCGCTGAATCCTCGCCTACTCGACAAGCTCGAGCTCGTGTTCGAAAAGCTGGGCGGATCCGCCCGTCTTTCGCCGCGAGACGATGGCCTGGGACTAGCAGTTGAGGTGCACAGCGGTTTCCGAACGCCGGCGCACAATCGCGGCGTGTGGGGTGCGGTCACCGATAGCCGTCACGAATACGGCGATGCCGCGGACATTGCGGTCGATGCCGACGGCGACGGTCGCATCACGATGCATGACGAGATGCTGGTCGCTCAGGCGGTCGAGCGCGTCGAGCAGGAATACCCCGATCTCGTCGGGGGGCTTGGGCTCTACACCAGCGGGCAGTACCGTACGCCGTACGTGCACATCGACGCGCGCGGCACGCGCTCACGCTGGAAAGGCTGACTTCGACGGAGAACGGGATGAACGAGCACCTGCGCGACCGTATTCTCAGAAAGCTGGAGACTCTATCGGATGAGCGCGGGTATCAGGTGCTCGACTACGTCGAGTTTCTGGAATCGCGCTACGCCGAACGACCCGCGCCGAACGCGAACACCTTCACACGATTCACCGAAGCGATCGAAGATAAGCTGCGCGCCGGCAAAGTATCCGCGAGCGCCATTGCCGAGACGGTCGGGTTTATGAATCGTGCGGCAAACGTGTTGAACAACGCGGTCGAGACGGGAAAGAACATGGCGAGCGAATTGGTGAATACGACGCGCGGCCCGTCCGGTCCGCCGACGTCGACTCCCGATTCCGCGTCGTCGCCGGCGCACGACATCAAGGATCCCGGCGGGTCGGGGGAGAAGCTTTGATGGTAACGCGCGCTCAGAGCCGCGGGACGCGTCGCAAGACCGCGGAGGCCGGAATCGCCAGGGGCACTCCGCGAACCGGAGCGAAGCGCACGGTCATGTATTACATGCGCCAACTGCCGCAGTACCTGCGGCTGCTTGGTGGACTCATCACGGACAAGCGCGTCGCCACAGTCGACAAGTTGCTCGTCGCCGGCGCGATCGCGTACATCGTGATGCCGGTCGATTTCATTCCGGACTTCATTCCGTTCTTTGGCGAAGTCGACGACGTGTTCGTGCTCGTGCTCGCCCTGCAGCGTTTGATCGAGAACGCCGGACGCGTCGTACTGCTCGAACACTGGACCGGCGAGCCGAAAGACTTGGCTGACCTGAATCTTCGCGGCGCTCTCACGGCGGCCGCGTTTTTTTTGCCGAAGCGAATCCGCCGGCGTCTCCGGGTGATTGGACGGGGGTAGCGCCGCGCGAACGACGGTAACGTCCGTGCTGGACTTGGCTTGCCACCCCGTCTACTTTTCACCATGGCGACCAGAACTCGACTTCCAACACGGCCCGCGACCTCGGATGCATCGGAGAGGAGCGGGCTTTCGCGTCTTCAGGAGGGGGAGCGGCAGTCCCGAGCAAGCGCCCGCGTCCGCGAGGACTTCGCGCTGACCTTCGACGACGTCCTGCTCGTTCCGCGACATTCGCTGACACATCCGAAAGATGTGTCCGTCGTGACCCAGTTCTCGCGCGGCATCGAGCTGCGCATTCCGCTCGTGTCGGCCGCGATGGACACCGTCACCGAATCCGAGATGGCCATCGCGATGGCCAGGGCGGGCGGAATCGGAGTGCTCCACAAGAACATGTCGATCGATCGACAGGCCGCCGAGGTCGACCGCGTGAAGCGATCGGAGAGCGGCATGATTCTCAAGCCGATCACGTTGAGACCCACCGACACGGTGCGTGAAGCCACGGCGCTCATGCACCGTTTTCGCATCTCGGGCGTTCCCATTGTCGACGACGAAGAGCGGCTCGTCGGCATCATCACCAATCGCGATCTTCAGTTCGAGCGCAATCTCGATCGACCACTGCGTGAAGCGATGACGAGCGACCGACTCGTGACGGCTCGCGAGGGAACCACGCTCGACGAAGCCGAACAGATTCTCGGACGACACCGCATCGAGAAGCTGCCGGTGGTGGACGGCGGCGGTGTGCTGAAGGGTCTCATCACGATCAAAGACATTCACAAACGCCGGCAATATCCCGACGCGAACAAGGATCGCTTCGGGCGCCTGCGCGTCGCGGCGGCGGTTGGAGCCGCTGGTGATTACATCGCGCGAGCGCGCGCCTTGATCGAGGCTGGCGTCGACGCATTGATCATCGATACCGCTCACGGACACAGCGAGGCGGTGCTCGATGCGACAGCCAAGGTGCGCGACGCATTCCCCGACACGCAGATCATCGCGGGTAACATCGCGACGCGTGAGGCGGCGGCGGCGCTCGTCGAGCGGGGCGTCGACGCTGTGAAAGTCGGCGTCGGTCCCGGCTCTATCTGCACGACGCGCGTGGTGACTGGCGTTGGTGTTCCGCAGCTCACGGCGGTGTTCGACGCGGTCGAAGGCGCGGGTGACATTCCCGTCATCGCCGACGGCGGCATCAAGTACTCGGGCGACGCAGTCAAGGCGCTCGCCGCGGGCGCCGCAAGCGTCATGATGGGATCGATGCTGGCCGGCACCGAAGAGAGCCCTGGCGAGACCTTCCTGCTCGAGGGCCGTCGCTTCAAGATGGTTCGCGGCATGGGCAGCCTCTCGGCGATGCAAGACGGAAGCGCCGATCGATATTTCCAGGAAGGCGAGCTGTCGCCAAAGAAGCTCGTCCCCGAAGGCATCGAAGGACGGGTGCCGTATCGCGGCCCGGTCGGCGACGTGTTGTTCCAGATGGTCGGCGGTCTGCGCAGTGGCATGGGCTATGTCGGTTGCGGCACGATCGACGAGCTTCGCACCGACACCGAATTCGTGCGCATCACGACTGCGGGTCTACGCGAATCACATCCACACGATGTGCAGATCACCCGCGAGGCACCGAACTACTCCGTCTGAGGTTGAGTGACCAGGAAGCGAGACGAGAGCGCGGCGTCAGGGACGTGTCAGGGCTGAGATCGATTCCTTGACATGAACCACGGCGGGCAGCAACTTCCGCCGCGCCAACTGTATACACTGCTCGTCAGCGTTGCCCCACCCGCCGGGCAGTATCGGGAGTCGTGACACCGTCCCGCCTATCGGCGGCGCCTTCAGTGCCGCCGTCTTTTACGTCCGACCCAGGAGATTCCTGCTATGGGTTTGTGGTCCAGAAAGAGTATCGCCCTCCTCCAAGCTGAGGCGGCGGCTGAAGGACAGGAGGTCTCGCTCAAACGCGCACTCGGCGCGCTCAACCTCACGATGCTCGGCATTGGCGCCATCATTGGTGCCGGCATTTTCGTTCTGACGGGCACGGCCGCCGCGCAGTATGCCGGACCGGCTATCGTCTTGTCGTTCGTGCTCGCTGGGCTCGGTTGTCTCTTCGCCGGACTCTGTTACGCCGAGTTCGCCGCGATGATTCCGATAGCCGGCAGCGCGTATACCTACGGCTATGCCACGTTGGGCGAATTCGTCGCGTGGATCATCGGGTGGGACCTCATCCTCGAATATCTCTTCGGGGCCGCGACCGTGGCGGTTGGATGGTCGGGCTACTTCGTCGCATTCATCAAGGAGCTCGGCATCAATTTGCCGACGGCGTGGACTCAAGCTCCGCTGAACGTCATAGGGACGCATACGCTCGTTCGCAATTTGATGTGCGTGGCCCCCGATGGGACGGCGGTGGCGGCCTCGAACGGTGCCTGCGCCGCCGGTGTGCTCACACCGGGGATGATCAACCTTCCGGCAATGGTGCTCGTCGGCCTCATGACGACACTGCTGGTGATCGGCATCAGGGAATCGGCGTCGTTCAACAACGTGATCGTGTTCATCAAGGTCGCGATCGTCGTTCTGGTGATCGGGTTCGGATTCATGTACGTGAAGTCGGGGAACTGGCATCCGTTCATTCCCCCCAATTCGACCGGAGAGTTCGGACGGTTTGGTTGGAGTGGTATCGTGACCGGCGCAGGCGTCGTCTTCTTCGCTTTCATCGGCTTCGACGCCGTATCGACTGCGGCGCAAGAGGCGAAGAATCCACAACGCGATATGCCGATCGGCATCCTCGCGTCGCTCGCGATCTGCACCGTGCTGTACATCTTGATGGCGCTAGTGATGACGGGGTTGACGCATTACGACACGCTCAACGTGCCGCATCCAGTGTTCGTGGCGATTGCGGCGGCGGGACCGGCTCTCGCCTGGCTCGGCGTGTTCGTGAACATTGGCGCGATCCTCGGGCTTGCGTCGGTCGTGTTGGTGATGCTCATGGGCCAGCCACGCATCTTCTACTCGATGAGCCGCGATGGTTTGTTGCCGGCGGTGTTCGGGAAGGTGCATCCAAAATTCCGGACGCCTTATGTGACGACCATCGTTACCGGCGTGGTGGCGGCTCTGGTCGCCGGAGTCTTCCCGATCGACCTGCTCGGCCAACTTGTTTCGATCGGAACGCTGCTGGCGTTCGTGATCGTATGCCTCGGTGTGATGGTGCTGCGGTATACTCGGCCAAACATTCCGCGCCCCTTCCGGACGCCGCTCGTCCCGATCGTTCCGGCGTTGGGGATTTTGATTTGTGGATTCATGATGTACGGCCTTCCGCACGACACGTGGATTCGATTGATCGTGTGGATGGCGATTGGCTTGATCATTTATTTTGCCTACAGCGTTCGGCATTCACGCATACGACAAGACCCGGGGTTGGCAGGCGACTGAGTTCGCTCCGCGTTAGGTTTGAGACGGCGCCCGGTGTTTCCGGGCGCCGTTTTCATTGGTGGTAACGCAACCCGCAACGGCAATCATCTTGGCCCACTCAGCTCGCGAGTACCTCACGATACCGGAGCCGCGGCGCGCTGCAATCCAACGACTCGATCGAGCGTTGGTGCGTGGGCACCGCGTCGCATTGTCGACGCACATGAATGCTGACGGTGACGGCTGCGGGTCGGAGGCAGCCATGGCGCGGCTTCTCGGACAGCGCGGGCTCGACGTACGTATCGTCAACCCAACCCCGTGGCCAGAGCTGTTCAATTTCCTGTTGGGCGACGACGTGGTCGACGCGACCGCGAAGGGCACCGCGGCGCTCAAAGACATCGATCTGCTGATCGTCCTCGACATCAGCGACGTCAAGCGACTCGGCGCGCTCGCCGACACGGTGCGCGCGTTGAATGTGCCGAAGTTGGTGATCGACCATCACATCGCATCGGATGATCCGGCGGGGAACGTCATTCTCACCGACGTCACGGCGTGCGCCACCGGCGAGCTGGTGTACGATTTCGCCTGCACGCTCGGATTCGACATCACGCCCGCGATCGCGCAAGCGCTCTACGTCGCTGCGCTGACCGACACCGGGAGCTTCCGCTTCAGCAACACGTCGCCGCGCTGTCATGCGATGGCGGCCGATTTGTTGGCGAGCGGCGTCGATCCCGAAGAAACCTACGTGCGTGTGTACGCGTCTGCACCTGTCGGTCGCGTGCGGCTGCTGGGGGATGTGCTCACGACACTGGGCATCGACGAGAAGGCTGGGCTCTCTTGGCTGTCGATGCAGGCCGGCATGCTCGAGCGGTACGGCGTGCGGCAAGAAGATCTCGATGGAATCGTCGAGCATGCGCGGTCGATTGCCGGAACGCGGATGGCACTCCTGTTCCGCGATCTTGGGTACGGCAAAGTGAAGGTCTCGTTCCGAAGCACGGGCGGCGTCGACGTCAATGCGTTCGCGCGGCAATTCGGCGGCGGCGGACACGCGAAGGCATCGGGAGCATTGATCGCCGGCACACTCGACGACGTGCGCGACAAAGTCCTCACCGCCGCACGGCAGTCTCTTTCGACCAATCCATGACCATGGCCACACCTCTCCAGGCGCGCATCGCCGACGCATTGTCGCGCATTCGTCATCCCCGCACGGGCACAGATGTGCTGAGCGGCGAAGCCGTTCGAGACATCGCGACGACGACTTCCGGCAAAGTCCGCCTCACGCTGCTCATGGCGCCCGGCGACGATCCGACGCTCGTGCGCACGATTCGCCAGACATTAGAGAACCTTGATGGCGTCACGGAAGTCACGGTCGACGTCGCCGATGCCGAACACGCGAAGCCCGCTCGGAAAGCGCCGAGTCGCGCGCTGCCGGTAATGGATCAGGCGCCTGCCGCGCCTGCGCGCGTTCCGGCACCCACGCCGGTTGCGTATCCAAGGCTCGGACGAATCATCGCGGTGTCGAGCGGCAAGGGTGGCGTCGGCAAATCCACCGTGGCGGTCAATATCGCGGTGTCGCTCGCGAAACAGGGCGCGCGGGTCGGGATCATGGACGCTGACGTCTATGGTCCGAACATTCCGCGCATGATGGGCGTGAACGAGCCGCCGATCGTGATCAACGAGCGCATCGTTCCGCTCGAAGCGCACGGTGTGAAGGTCATGAGCATCGGCTTTCTCATCGATCGCGAGCAGCCCGCGATTTGGCGTGGGCCGATCGTGATGAAGATCATCACGCAATTTCTTCGCGACGTCGCCTGGGGTGAGCTCGATTACTTGTTCGTCGACATGCCGCCCGGCACTGGAGACGCGCAGCTCTCGCTCGTCCAAGCGACGCAGCTCGCCGGCGCGATCATCGTCACGACACCGCAGGACGTCGCCGTCGGCGACGCATTGCGCGGCGTGAAGATGTTCGAGCGTGTGACCGTACCGGTGCTCGGAATCGTCGAGAACATGAGCTGGTTCGAGTGCCCGCACTGCGGAAAGCCGTCGCCCATCTTCGGCAGCGGCGGTGGCGAGCGTCTCGCTCAGGAGGTCGGTCTGCCGTTGCTCGGGCAAATTCCGCTCTATCCCCGCATCATGGAAGGCGGTGATGCCGGGTCGCCAATCGTGGTCGCCGACGAGTCGTCGCCGGCTGCTCGCGCCATGACGACAATCGCCCAGCGCATTGCCGAACGCGTAGGAGCCACGGCGAACCGCTAACGCGTGCGCGATCCGACTCAGGTCGCATCGCTTCCTGTCGAGTCGCACGAAGGACTCGCACCGGTCGCCGTCAGCGGCGCCGTAGAAGCAGCACATCTCGTCTCTGACTCGCTTCGCGCGACGATTCTTCGCGTCGCGATTCCAGCAGTCGCGTCGTCGTTGCTGATGACGATCTTCTCATCGGTCGACGCATTCTGGGTCGGCACGAAGATCGGGGCTGCGGGTCTCGCGGCGGTCTCGACGTCGCTGTTCTGGATCTGGATGATCATCTCGCTCGCCGAGATGATCGGCGTCGGCCTGACTGCGGTGGCGGCGCGGCGCTATGGGGAGCGGCGCGCACTTGAGGCGTCACGTCTGGCCGGTGACTCACTGATCTTCGGCATTCTGCTGGGGAGCCTCGTCGCATTCGTCGGTAGCCAGAACCTGAGCGCGCTCTTTCGCATCATGGGCACGCCGCCCGAGGTGACCGCGCTCGGCGCGGCGTATCTCAAGACATACTTGTACGGCACACCGCTCATCTACGGATTCTTCGCCGTCGACGCGGCGTTCCGTGCGTCGGGGGACACGCGCACGCCGTTCGTGCTCCTGCTCGCGTCGGTCGCGATCACGCTCGTGCTCGATCCGGCGTTGATGCTTGGCCTCGGGCCCCTCCCGAGACTAGGCATCGCTGGCGCCGCAATCGCGACGATCACGACGCGCGGAGCGGCGTGCGTGATGGGATTGATCATCGCCGCGCGGCGCGGGCTGCTGCGCATCGGACGCATTCAGCTCGAGTCGATCGTCGCCGTGTGTCGCGTCGGAATGCCGACGGCAGTCACCGGCACCACGTTCAGCCTGATCTACATCATCCTCACCCAAACAACGACGCGCTTCGGAACGCCGGCGCTCGCGGCACTCGGCATCGGTCACCGCGTCGAAAGCTGGCTGTTCATGATCGGCGTTGGCTTTGGCGCGGCGACGGCGGCAATCGTCGGACAGAATCTCGGCGCAGGTCGGGCCGATCGCGCCGAACGCGCAGGGTGGATGGCCACGGGCTTCTGCACGCTGCTTGGGGTGATCGCGTTCTCGCTCGAGCTCACAATGCCTCGTCAGTTCGCGTCGCTCTTCACCAACGATCTTGCTGTGATCGCTGAGGCGGCGAAGTATCTGCGCATCGTCGCGATCTCGCAGCT
>JAICYT010000200.1 GCA_025934075.1 Gemmatimonadaceae bacterium | reverse complement strand
TTCGGGATAGCCGTTGCCTTTGATCTCGGTCCATGTCGCGCCGGCATCCGTCGACTTGAAGAGGCCGGAGCCTACGCCCCCGCTGTTCAGCGAGTATGGGGTGCGATAGCGCTCCCACATCGACAGATAGACGACGTCCGGGTTCGATGGATCGAGCTGGACGTCGATCGCGCCGGTGCGATCGTTGGCGCCGGCCTTGATCAGCTTCCACGTGGCGCCGCCGTCGGTCGTCTTGTAGAGTCCGCGCTCGCCCCCGGCCTTCCACGCCGGTCCGAGCGCCGCCACGTACACTGTGTTCGCGTTGCGCGGATCGACTTGAATGCGGCCAATGTGCTGCGAGTTGACGAGGCCCACGTGCGTCCAGTGCATGCCGCCGTCGGTCGACTTGTAGACTCCATTGCCGGGCTCGATGGTGTTACGCGAGTTCGGTTCACCCGTTCCCGCGTAAACGATATTCGTATCGGACGGCGCAATTCCCAGCATGCCCATCGCGACGACGTCTTTGTCGTCGAAGATCGGTCGCCAGCTGATGCCGTTGTTGTTCGACTTCCAGATGCCGCCTCCCGCGGCGGCGATGTAGAGCGTCTTCGACGGACTCGGAATGCCTTGGACGTCGGACACTCGGCCCATGAAGTTCGATGGGCCAACGTTGCGCCACCGGAAGGCGGCGACAACGGACGAATCGAGCATCTGCGCCGAGGCCGGCGCGGCGATCGCAATCGCCGCAGCAAATCCGGCAGCGACAGTGAGCACACGGGATCTTTGCATGACAGGTCAGTGGGTAAGAAGGGGACGAGCGGGCACCAATACGACATTACAGTTACGACGCTCGGAGCGGGAGTGCTGAAGGAACCAGGGTTGAGGGTTGAAGGGAGGATGGCGGCTTCGCCGCTCAACGGCAGGGAGCGCCTTCACCGCAAAGCAGGACAGGTGTGGTAGGTTCAAATGCAGCCGTACGACCTACAGCGACGCGCACGTCCCTTTACCCTCCACCCTCCACCCTGATGTATCGCGCTGCCGTCATGCCTGGCCCCAACCTTCCCGTTCGGGTCGAGAAATTTGCGCCGCCAACGCTTTCTCCTGGCGCTGCGCTGCTTCGCACGCTGTACTCCGAGGTCTGCGGCACCGACGTCCACCTTCATCGTGGCAAGCTCAAGGTTCCGTTTCCGATCATTCCCGGCCACGTCTCAGTCGGCGTTGTCGAGCAATCGGGCGGAGGGGTTCGGGACATCGAGGGGAACGCGATCAAGGAAGGCGACATCGTCACGTTCCTCGACGTCCACGAAACCTGCAACAACTGCTACTACTGTCTTGTGGCGCGGCAGCCGACGAAATGTCCGCGTCGCAAAGTGTACGGCATTAGCTACAGCGCGACCGACGGCCTGCTCGGCGGCTGGAGTGAGGCGATTTGGATGAAGTCGGGCGTCAAGATGATCAAACTGCCGTCGGAGCTTGCGCCGGAAACGTTCATCGGCGGCGGGTGCGGGCTCGTGACGGCCCTTCATGCGGTAGACATGGCCGAGATACGGCTCGGCGAGTCGGTGGCGGTGTTGGGCGTGGGGCCGGTCGGTCAGTCGATCGTCGCGTTCGCGTCATTGTCCGGAGCGAGCGAGATCATCGCGGTCGGCGCTCCGCAAGCGAGACTGGACTTCGCGCGACGAATGGGTGCGACGTCGACACTCGGACTCGACCTGTCGCCCGAGGCGCGAGTCGACGCGGTGCGCGCGCTGACCGGCGGCCGTGGTCCCGACGTCGTGATCGAAGGAAGCGGAGCGCCGGAAGCGGTACGCGATGCGCTCGATCTCGTGCGTGACGGGGGACGCGTCGTCGTCTGCGGGCAATACACCGACAACGGCTCGATCGAGATCAATCCGCACTGGCAGATCAATCGCAAACACGTCGAGATCAAAGGGTGCTGGGGATCCCGGTACGATCATTTCCACCGCGCCGTCGCGCTCAGCGCACGCTATGGGAGTCAGAAGCCGTGGCGAGACATGGTGAGCGGGCGCTTCACGCTCGATCAGGCGAACGAAGCACTCGCGGCCGTCGAAAGCCGGACGGCAATCAAAGCGGTGATCACGCCGAATCCGGCACTGGTGTAGCTCTCTCGAATACGAAGCGAGGCGCGCGTCGTGAGACGCGCGCCTCGCTTTTCGATCAGTACTCAGCGCGCGACCGGACCTGACGCGCAGGTGACGGTGGCGTGAATCGGCGTATAGATGTTCCATGTGATCGCGCCGACGAGCCCATTCAAGAAGCTGCGCTCTGTCTCGACCTTGGCAACTCCCTGTGGACACTGGGCCTTGGAGTCGATCTCGGGCGGCGGCACGAGCCCGATGACGAACGAGTTCTGCCACTGCTTGTCGATCGTTGTTGGGCCAGCCGGCGCGCCGGTGATGACGGTAACGTGATAGCATCCGCCGCACAGTACGACGAGTGCGGCCGCGGCTGATAGGTAGCGTCGCATTGAAGTCCTCGAGGTTGAGATCAGAAGCGAAGTGCTACCGGGGCGTGCGTTTCAGCCGACTCTTGGATTGCTTGGCGCACGATCGCCAGTTCGGCTTCCTTCGTCGCGCCGACCGGGATGGTCAACTGGCGCATGCCAGCGGGGAGACTCGCCGAGCGCGACGCACAGGTGACCTTCACGTGCTGTGGCGTGAAGATGCCGAGCGTCACGAAGGACGCGAGACCGTTGACGAAACTCATTTCCGTCTCGACGGTTGCGACGCCCATTGGGCACTCTTTGCGAACGTCGACTTCGTCATTGGCGATGAGGCCCCAGAGCCAACCGGGATCCCATTGCTTGTCGATGACGGTCGGGCCCGCGGCCTGTCCTGTCTGCACGATTTGGTGGAAGCAACCCGTGCCCAGGAAAGCAACGAGCGCCAACGAACTCCAACGCTTCCGTTTCATTCTTGGCTCCTGTGTGGATTCCAGCGAGGGGAATTCAACCTCGACGCGCGAGGAGGATAGTGGCTCCCGAGTTGCGCAACAGTATAGCGTTTGGTTGTTCTGCGCCAGCAAGCGCGCGTGGCCGTCTTTACACGCCACGAACATCGCGAGGTCTGGCCAGCGAGGGGACGGCGACCTACGATTGTGGAGGAGCCACGCGGCGCTGGTCTGCGCCGCGCACCGCGCGCATGTACACCACCTGTCTTTTCTGTCACGTCGACCTGGGCGCGAACCACTTTCTCCCGACGTTTCCCGTAGGGCGACGGCTCGCGTTCGATCCCAAGAAGGGACGCTTGTGGGTGATCTGCACTCGTTGCGGCCGATGGAATTTGACGCCGCTCGAGGAGCGATGGGAAGCGATCGACGAATGTGAGCGGCGCTTCCGCGGAACGCGGTTGCGCATGTCGACGGACAACGTCGGTCTCGCGCGATTCCGCGGTGACTTCGAGCTCGTCCGTATCGGGCCGGCGCTCCTCCCGGAAATTGCGTCGTGGCGTTATGGAACGCGGCTCGCTCGGTTGCAAGCGGAGCGTGAGGAGCCGCGCGGCCTGTTGGTTCGAGGCACTCGGCTCGTTGCACGTGCGACAGCCGGCGCACTCGTCGGATATGCGCACTCGGTTGGCCTAAGCGATGACGCCGTACTCAGAATGCGCACATTCCGTCGCGGTCGTGGCGTGTTGCTGCGTGCGGCGGACGCGTACAACCGTCCCATAGTCGTCCGGTACGCTCATCTCGGAGCGGCGGAGCTTGTGCGTCCGGAGCAGGACGCGCCCTGGCAGCTCAAGCTGCAGCACGACACCGGCGTTGCGACGCTGGCCGAGTCGGCGGCCCTACGCGTCGCGGGTAAGATGTTGGCGACGCTCAACTTCGGCGTCGCGAGCGGCTCCGAGGTGCAGCACGCGATCGCGAAGCTGGACGATGCAGGCGATCCTGAGAGCTATTTCGCCCGGGTCGCGTCACTCGCGATGCGAACGTCGTGGGGACGGTTTCCGGATGCGCCGCAGCACGGCGAGGCGCAACCACACGGCTCGTTCTCCGAGCGGTTGGCGCTCCAGTTGGCGAATCGATCGTTCTGGGGTCGGGGCGGAACGGGGAGTGAGGAGCAAACGCCGCTTTACCGTCTTCCGGCGGTCGATCGTCTCGCGTTGGAAATGGCGGCCAACGAGGACATCGAGCGTCGCGCGCTGGCCGGAGAGCTGGAGGCGCTGCACGCCGCCTGGCGCGACGCCGAGGAGATCGCGGCGATCGCGGACGAGCTGTTTTCGGATGGTGTCCTCGAGGAGTTCAAGCGCCAGTATTTCGAGCGCATCGCCGCGGGGGATGCGTCGACATAAGGCCGGCGAGTTCGAGGGTGGAACGGTGGTACGGTGGTCCGGTCGCTCGCTGACGCTCGCTTGAACGGTGGTAGGCTAACTGCCTTACGGCGGCGTACCACCGTACCACCGGACCACCGTTCCACCGTTCCACCGTTCCACCGTTCCACCGTGTTAGCGCCAAGTATGCCCCTTGCTATACTGACGTCGGAACCAACCCGGAGTGGCGATGACCCCTGGAGCGCTGCTGCGCCTCACCGTGCTCGGTATCGGCGTGCTCGCGTGTCAACCATCGGGAGCGCCGCCTACGAGCGACAGCTCGCTCGTCGCCGGCGCGAAGATCGGAACGCCACCACCCGCGGTCGCCGATGGCGAATGGAGTCTCCCGGCGCGCGATTACGCGAACAGTCGCTTCAGCAATCTGGCTGAGATCACACCGGCGAACGTCAAGAACCTCCATGTCGCATGGACGTTTTCAACTGGCGTATTGCGCGGTCACGAAGGGCAGCCGCTCGTCGTCGGCAACACCATGTATCTCGTCACGCCGTATCCCAACGTCGCGTACGCGCTCGACCTGACGCAGCCGGGGTTTCCGCTCAAATGGAAGTATCGTCCCGAAAATGCGCAGGCGGCTGTCGGTGAAGCATGCTGCGATGTCGTGAACCGGGGTGCCTCGTACGCCGACGGAAAGATCGTGTACAACTTGTTGGACGGACATACGGTGGCGGTCGACGCCGCGACGGGTACGGAACTGTGGCGCGTGAAGATGGGCGACCTGAATCGTGGTGAGACGATCACGATGGCGCCGCTCATCGTGAAGACGCGCGTCATCGTCGGCTCGAGCGGCGGCGAGATGGGCGTGCGCGGATGGATTGCGGCGCTCGATCTCGGAACAGGCAAGGAGCTCTGGCGCGCCTACAACGTGGGCCCCGACTCGGACATCAAAGCTGGCCCGCGCTTCAAGCCATTCTACCCGCAGGACAAAGTTGCCAACTCGGGCACCGCGTCGTGGCCCGGCGACTCGTGGAAAGTGGGCGGGGCAACGGTGTGGGGTTGGATTTCCTACGATCCTGAACTGAATCTCATTTACCACGGCACGTCGAACCCCGGGCCGTGGAACGGCGTGCAGCGTCCGGGCGACAACAAGTGGAGCGCCGCGATCATCGCTCGTGATCCTGACACCGGCGAGATGATCTGGGCGTTCCAACCGACGCCACATGACATCTGGGATTATGATGCCGTGAATGAGAATATTCTCGTCGACCTTCCGATGGGCGGCGCGATGCGCAAAGTGCTCGTGCACTTCGACCGCAACGGGTTCGCGTACACGATCGACCGAGCGACGGGACAGGTACTGCTCGCCAAACCGTTCGTCCCGATGAATTGGGCGTCGGGCGTCGACCTCAATACCGGCCGCCCAAACGTGAACGTCGACAAGGCGACGGCCCAGGGAAAGAACGTGAAGAACATCTGCCCGTCGCTCGAGGGCGGAAAGAATCAACAGCCCGCGGCGTTTTCGCCGAAGACAGGTCTCTTCTACGTGCCCACGAACAACCTGTGCATGGACTTCGAGGGGCGCGAAGTCACGTACATCGCGGGGACGCCCTACATCGGTGGGAACGCGCCGGAAACGGGCGGACCGGGCGGCTACAAGGGCGAGTTCATCGCGTGGGACGCCGTCCACGGCCGGAAGATCTGGGGCATCAAGGAGCCATTCCCGGTATGGAGCGGGGTGTTGGCCACGGCCGGCAACGTCGTCTTCTATGGAACGCTGGACGGATGGCTCAAAGCAGTCGACGCGCGCAGCGGTGCAGTGCTCTGGCAGTTCAAGGTCGGCTCCGGCATCGTTGGTGCACCGATGACCTACACCGGCCCCGACGGCAAGCAATACATCGCGGTCTACTCGGGCATCGGCGGCGATATGGGTTTACTCATTGCCGGCGACGTCGCCGCGAATCTCCCGTTCGACGTCCGCGAGCGCGGCACCACGTTGCCCGATCTCGCGCGATACACGTCGTGGGGCGGGATGTTGTTCGTGTTCGCTCTGTGAGATCGCGTCACCCTCGTGGCTTATGAGGAATCGCATATGTCGCTGTCCACCACGCTGTACGCTCCGCTCGCGGTCGTTGCGCTGAGCGCGGTCGCGATCTATCGCGCACAAACGCCGCAAACGACGCGGCAGATGCCGCCGGTGCAGCAGACTCCGTCACAGCCGGGAAATCAGCCGACGTATTTCGTCGAGCATCCCGATCACATCCAACCGGGTCTCGCCTTTCAAGGACGCTGGGCGGCGCTCACGAATCCCTACGAAGGAAACGCGCAACGCATCGCCGAGGGGGCGCAGCTGTTCGTCTCGTACAATTGTCTCGATTGTCATGGCGCCGATGGCTCGGGCGCGATGGGCCCGAGCTTACAGGATAACCGATGGCACTTCGGTGGAACGCCAGGCGATGTCTTCCAATCGATCTATGAAGGTCGCCCCGATGGTATGCCCGCGTGGGGCGGACGCATCGCCGACGATCAGATTTGGCGACTCGTCGCCTATGTGAGAACACTCTCCAATGGACACGCGGTGGCGACCGAAAACTTCACCGGGAAGACGATCGCCCGGACCGGTCACTAATCGCGCTGGATTCCAACGCCGATTGGCAGGGTCGCGCGGCTCGAACATCACCGGTGGCCACGCGTGTTCGACGATGGCGGTCAGACCTGAACCCGCGGATGATGGGGTCGCCGCGCGGACAGGTCAGATTGTCCGTACGAAGCGTCACGACAAGCCGGTGTCGGACGCTTATCTTATGACCTCTGCCGCCGAGATCTCATTTGCCCGTCCCACCACCGAATCCGACGCCTGAACACCGGCGCTCCGACGCCGATCTCTCGGTCTCCAAGATCGAACGCATCATCGGTCGATCTCGACACACCACGAACGTCGCGTCGCTGAACAACGCCGAAATCGTCGTGTGGCAATCGTCGCGTCGCGTCGCGATCGCCGCCATGGTCGGCGCGGCGGCGGTTCTCCTGCGCGTGATCGGCGTCGTTGCCGGTCCGACGTGGCCGGTGCTCGTCATCGTGCCGGCGTACATCGCGACGATTGCGTCGTTGACGGTCGCGATCGAGCGTAGGCAGGGTGTGTCTCGTGCAGGGTTGATCGCGCT
>JAICYT010000239.1 GCA_025934075.1 Gemmatimonadaceae bacterium | reverse complement strand
TCATCCACCATGATCGGCTCACCCACTGCTACGCCGACGTCGTCGAGACCATCGAGACGATCAAGAGTCGCGGACACGCGATCGGGATCGTCACCAGCAAGTCCGAGGCGCACGCGCTCCGAGGCCTGGCGCATGTTGGCCTTGCCAGACTCATGGATACGATTGTGGGCTGTGACTCGTCTATTAGGCATAAGCCGGATCCGGAGCCTGTTCGCATCGCGCTCCACCGCCTCGACGCCTCACCCGAAAACGCCATTTTCGTTGGCGATTCGGTACATGATCTTCTCGCAGGCAACGCGGCTGGAGTGCACACTGCAGCGGCTCTGTGGGGGGCGTTCAAGCGGGCGGATCTGGAGCCCGGCAGGCCAAATGCTTGGCTGCAAAGCGTTTCCGACGTCCTGACACTATTGGACGGGTGGGTGGGTAGCTAAGTGGGTGGGGGACAGCCTTCGCGCCGTCCACACTCGCCTGCCCACCCACTCGCCGTTTCGGCGACCATCGAGTACGCTCAGCGATCGGGCCGCCAATTCAAACCTTCTACCCCGTGGGACTATCTCATCCGGTGAACGGACGGAGACCCACGAGTCATGGCTGCCTTGGCCATTTTCGAAGCAACTTCCCCGCAATCCGGCAATGGTGATTCGGATGTCGCACGCGCGGCAGCCGGCGACCGGAGTGCGTTCGAAAGACTCTATCGGGAGAACGTGAATCGGGTCTTCTCGCTCTGCGCACGAATGGTCACTGACCGCGACCGCGCCGAGGAGTTGACGCAGGACGTCTTCGTCCGTGCATGGGACAAGCTGCATCTCTTCCGTGGCGAGAGCTCGTTCTCGACCTGGCTGCACCGACTCACGGTCAACGTCGTGCTCAACGCGCGGAAAAGCGAAGGACGTCAACGGTCACGCTTCGAGGAGAATGACGAGGAGGCAGGTGGAATGGACGCGCTCCCAGGTGTCGTCGGAATGCCGCTGCCTCCAGGCGATCTCCTCGATCTGGAGGACGCGATCACCAAGCTTCCGCCGGGCGCACGCCGCGTATTCGTCCTGCACGACGTCGAAGGCTACAAACACGAAGAGATCGCCGACATGCTCGGCGTGACATCTGGAGCCACCAAAGCGCAGTTGCATCGTGCGCGGCTCCTATTGCGGGAGGCACTGAACCGATGACCAATCCAATGACGTGCGACCAGTTCGCCGATCAGTTGGCTGAATATCTGGAGCACAGCCTAGACGCGACGACTCGCGTCGCGATGGAGACGCACGCGTCTTCGTGCGACGAGTGCGGCGCATTGCTCGCCGACCTGCGAAAGATTCAGGTCGGCGCAACGAAGCTGCCCGAGCTCGAGCCCACACGCGATTTGTGGTCCGGCATCGCAGCGCGCATCGAGACGCCTGTCGTTGAGATCAAGGGCAACGGTGGAACGGTGGAGCTCGACGGTGGAACGGTGGAACGGTGGAACGGTGGAACGCGACCGCGCGCGAACAGGACGAGCCGTGTTTGGATCGGGCTCGCGGCCGCGGGCCTCGTTGTGTCCACCGCAACGATCACACACGAAATGACGAAGCGCTCGATGGGAACATCGACGCCTGCGTCAGCCGTGGAAACCGCCTCGATCCAAACAAGGCCAGACACCGTCACTCATTCGGCGCAGGCGACTCAGATCGCCGGCATAGACTCCGTTCCACCGTTCCACCGTTCCACCGTTCCACCGTCTTCATCAACACGCCTCGCCTCTTCGAAACCGTCGATCGAACAGACGTATGACGTCGAGATCAACCGCTTGCGCGCCGTGCTCGAGCGTCGGCGGCCCCAACTCGACTCGGCGACGGTCGCCGTCGTCGAGCACAACTTGCAAGTCATCGACGACGCGATCACGCAGTGCAAGCGTGCGCTGCAAAAAGATCCGGCAAGCCGATTCTTGATCGAGTCGCTGAACGACGCATTCGATACGAAGGTACAGCTTCTCAGAACGGCGGCGACGTTGCCGTCGGCCACATGATGAAATTGCAATGACACTCTCTCGAATCCCTCGCCGCTGGATCGCGATCTCGATCGCGGCTGCGCTGGCGCTCATCGCGTCGGCGGCGACGCGCACGGCGCAAGCGCAGCGAACCGGGGCGCGCTTCGGATCCGACTACCGATCGCGAATCGATACAACATTCGCCTTCGACAAGACCGGCTCGATCAACGTCTCGGCGGGTAACGGCGATATCACGATCACCGGCTGGTCGCGCGATCAGGTCTATGTGCGCGCCGTCAGCGAGAACAGCAACCTCCGTCTCGATGCGTCGAGCTCTCGCGTGACGCTCGAGTTGGCGGCAGGCTCGCGCGGCAGTGACGCGCGCTTCGAGGTGAGCGTGCCGTACGGCGTTCACGTCGTGGTGCGGGCGATATCCGGCGACATCACGGTTCGCGGCACGCGCGGCGAAGTCGAAGCACATACGCAGAACGGCGACATCGAGGTCGAAGACGTCACGAACCGTCTCGACATCAATTCACTCTCCGGCGGCATCGAGGCGCACAACGTTTCCGGCGACATCGACATTGGCACGACGAGCGGTGACATCAAGCTCGTCGACCTCCGCGGAAACGTCGAAGTCGGCACCGTCAGCGGCGAGATCGACCTTCGTGGCGTCACCTCCAAGCTCGTGCGGGCCAAAACGACCAGCGGCGACGTTACGTTCGACGGTCTCATCGACCCGGCCGGCCGCTATGACCTCGCCATGCACTCGGGTGACGTTCGGCTACGCGTGCCGCGCGACGCCAGCGCACAGCTCACTGTGGAAACGTGGAACGGTGGCGTCAACAGCGAGTTTCCGATCACGCTCAAACCAGGCGCGCAACACGCCGGCTGGAGCGGCAACGGCAAACGATTCACATTCGCGCTTGGAGCCGGAGCGGCGCGGATCAGCGCCACTACGTTCAGCGGCGACATCACGATTTCCTCCAACGGACATGGCGCCGCCGAGCGCCGATAACACGAACCCTGAGAAATGCTCATGACCCCGCGACTCCTGTCACTCGGCTTCATCGCGTGCCTCGCGCTTCCGGCGGCGGCTCAAAACCGCGGCGACTTTCGTTGGGAGAAGGCGCTGCCGGCCGGAAACGAAGTGTCGATCCACAACATCAATGGCGACATCAAGGTGACGCCGTCGACGAACGGACGCGTGACGATCGTCGGTATCAAACGCGGCAACAATCGTGACTTCGATCGCATCAAGGCCGAGGTGCAAGAGACGTCACAGGGAATCACGGTGTGCGTGATCCAGACCGACTCTGACTCATACTGCGATGATCGCGGTGTGCATTCGCACGGTGGCCGCGATTGGGATCATGTCAGCATGGACCTCGAGGTCGCGGTCCCGTCCAACTTGACCGTCTCCGCCGGGTCGGTGAGCGGCAACGTCGACATCAACGGTGCAAACGGCGATGTCGACGCCGGCAGCGTCAGTGGCGATATACTTCTGACCCACCTCCGCGCCAGCTCGGTCCGCGCGCACACGGTGAGCGGCGACGTCGACGTCCGCGTCGACGCGTTCACCGGCCGCGGCGATCTGTCATTCAAGTCGGTGAGCGGCGATGTCACGCTCGAAGTGCCACGCGCCTTCGATGCGGATCTCTCGATGTCCACCGTCAGCGGCGACGTGAACAGCGATTTCCCGATCACAATCGGCAACGGACGTATGAGCCATCGTCGCATCGAAGCCCGCATCGGTAGCGGCGGTCGTCGGCTCGATGTAGGCACCGTCAGCGGCAGTCTGACGTTGAAGATGGCAAAATAGGCAGCAGGCCATCCTGAGGAGCGAATCGAATTGGGGTCAGACTCCATTTCGCGCAAATGGGGTCAGACTCCAATTACCGAATCACCGCAACAGCAGCAAAAAAACCAGTCACCAGCACCCAAAATGAAGCTACTCACATCTCTCGCCCTCATCACGACCATCGCTTTGCCCGCCGCCGGGCAAGCGCGTCAGGGCGACAACTTCTCTTGGTCGGGGAAGATCCCCGCCGGACGTTGGATTCGTATTCGGAATCTCAACGGGCCGATCACGGTCGGCGCGGCGACCGGTGACAACGTCGAAGTCACGGCGACGAAACATTGGCGTCGCGGAGATCCATCGGTCGTCCGCTTCGACACGCAGAAGTTCGGTCCGGGCAACGAGAGCGTCGTCATATGCGCACTGTGGGGCGAGCGCTCGTCCTGCGATGATCGCAGCTACGAAACACACGGTGATCGCAGCACGCGCAACAACGACGTCAATGTCGAGTTCCACGTTCTCGTCCCGCGCGGCGTCAAAGTCGGCGTCAACACCATCAACGGAGTGGTGAGCGTCGAGGGCGCGACCGCCGAGGTCGACGCGGCGACGGTGAACGGTGAAGTCGAAGTCGCCACGTCGGGCGGCCCGGTGAACGCCTCGACAGTGAATGGCGGCGTGCGGGCTCGCGTCGGTCGCGTCGATGGCGACGCCGACATGAATTTCACGACGGTGAACGGCAGCGTCGTCGCCGAGTTCACCGGCGATTTCGGCGGTGACGTCGAGATGAGCACGGTGAACGGCGCCCTACGTACGGACTACGAGATCACCGTCAGCGGTCGCCTCGACCCGAAACACTTGCGCGCCCATATCGGCAAGCCGGGTGGGCCGCGAATCAAGCTCGAGACGGTCAACGGCAGCGTCGAGCTGCGTAAGCGCTAACCCGTAACCTTTGAGTACATTCGCGCGTATGTCCTGGAGATAGGAGGACCCGCGTGAAGCACCGCCTTGCATTCCTCACTGCCCTCACTGCCGTATCGATTGGCGCTGTCGCATGTTCATCGGCCGGCGCCGACAATCGCGCGTTTCAGTGGACCGATCAGCTCCCCGCGGGCTCCGTGGTTCACCTACGCGACGGCGCCGGCGACATCACCGTTCGCCGTGGAACCGGCCCATCGGCGGTAGTCGTCGGATCCCGCCGCTGGCGTCATGGACGGGCCAGCGACGTGCGATTCGTCGTCAGACAGGACGGGAAAGACTACTACGTCTGCGCAATGTGGCGTGGCAGTGGAAAGTGCGGAGCGTCGGGGTATCGCGGACGTCAGACCGGCAGCCTGTTGACCATGTTCAGCCTGTTCCATCGCAACAGCGACGCGCGAGCAGACATGGTCGCCGAATTCCCGCCCGACGTCGTCGTCGACGCGTCCACGACCCACGGCGCACGCGAGGTCCATGGGCTGGTCGCCGGCGGGGACGCCAGGGCGGTAAAAGGTACGGTCGATGCCACGAACGTGTCGGGCCCCCGCCTGCT
>JAICYT010000241.1 GCA_025934075.1 Gemmatimonadaceae bacterium | reverse complement strand
TCGTCGACGCGAGAGGGCGTTCGTCGGCCGACGCCGACCAGCCGACTATCCTTGACGATGACTGGAGCGAGCCGGCTCGCGGCGTTGCGTGCTGTCGGAACCCGTCGTATCTCGTTGTTGGGCGATCGCGGCACCGCGCCAACCGCGATCAGCAGTAAGACTCGCGACACGGTCCGACGCATCATCATTCCAATCACGACCTCTACTGAAAGTTCTGCCGTTGGATCGCTCGAACCTCTCGAAGCACTTGACGTGCCGCTTACTACCTTACGCTCCATGACGACCTCCATCCTATGACCCGCTTCTTCAATTTCAGTCCCGGCCCCGCCGTCCTCCCGGCCGAAGTCCTCCAGCAGGCCCGCGACGAAATTGTCGATTGGCGCGGCACCGGCATGTCCGTGATGGAGATGAGCCATCGCGGCAAGGAATTCATCGGCATCGCCGAGCGGGCCGAGTCTGATCTGCGCGAGCTGTTGAGCGTGCCGCGAAATTATAAAGTCTTGTTCATGCAGGGCGGCGCAACGCTGCAGTTCGCGGGCGCGCCACTCAACTTCTCGGTGGCTGGACAGACCGTCGACTACGTCAACACCGGCGCGTGGTCAAAAAAGGCGATCGGCGAAGCGAAGCGATACTCGAAGGTGAACGTCGCGGCGGACGCTGGCGGAGCGTACTGTTCGATCCCACCAGTCGCAACGTGGAATGCTTCGGCCGGCGCCGCGTATCTGCACTACACACCGAACGAGACCATCGGCGGCGTGGAGTTCAACTTCGTTCCCGACATGGGTAATGTGCCGCTTGTCGCCGACATGTCGTCGACCTTGCTCTCGCGTCCAATCGACGTCTCGAGGTTCGGGATGATCTACGCGGGTGCGCAAAAGAATATTGGGCCGGCCGGACTCACCGTCGTCATCGTGCGCGACGATCTACTCGGGCGCGCGCGAACGGAGACGCCGAGCGTGCTCGATTACGCGGTGGTCGCCAAGGATGGATCGATGCTGAACACGCCGCCGACCTACGCATGGTATTTGGCCGGGCTGGTTTTCCAGTGGCTAAAGCGACAGGGTGGATTGTCGGCGATCGGCGAGCGCAATCGCGTGAAGGCTGCCGCATTGTACGACGCGATCGATCGATCTTCCTTCTATGAGAATCCGGTGGCGAAGGACGCACGGTCGTGGATGAATGTCGTGTTCACGCTCGCCAGACCCGAGCTCGATAAGACCTTCTTGACCGAGGCAAAGGATGCGGGGCTCGTGACACTCGAGGGGCATCGATCGGTCGGCGGAATGCGCGCCAGCCTCTACAACGCAATGCCCATGGAAGGCGTGAAAGCGCTAGTGAGCTTCATGGCGGAATTCGAGCGGAAGCACGCATGACCACCGCCCGCGCGCAATTCACAATCAAGACGCTCAACAACATCTCGGCGCGCGGACTCGAGCGATTGCCGCGCGATCGATACACCGTGACGTCGGACAACGCGGAACCCGACGCGATCATCGTGCGGTCGGCGGACATGCACGTGATGACGATCCCGAGCAGTGTGAAAGCGGTCGGTCGTGCCGGCGCCGGGACGAACAATGTTCCGGTCGCGTCGCTCTCGAAACGGGGCGTTCCGGTGTTCAACGCGCCCGGGGCCAACGCGAACGCGGTGAAAGAGCTCGTGATCGCGGCGATCCTCATGTCGATGCGTCACGTATGCGAGGCGTGGAGCTATGCCCGCGGTCTCACAGCGGCCGACGATCACGCGCTCGAGGAAGCGGTGGAGCAGGGGAAGAAGAAGTTCGTCGGCCACGAGCTGCCGGGGCGAGTGCTTGGCGTCGTCGGACTGGGCGCGGTCGGTGTGGAGGTCGCGAATGCGGCGCACGCGCTTGGAATGCGCGTGGTCGGATTCGATCCCGAGCTCACTGTCGAGCGCGCGCTGCAGTTGACGCCGAGTATCGAGCGCGCGGTCACGCTGGAGGATCTGTTTTCGCGCGCGGACGTCGTGACCGTGCACGCGCCGCTCGTCGA
This sequence comes from Gemmatimonadaceae bacterium, assembly GCA_025934075.1. Taxonomy (GTDB): domain Bacteria; phylum Gemmatimonadota; class Gemmatimonadetes; order Gemmatimonadales; family Gemmatimonadaceae; genus JAQBQB01. Next base: position 3,197 of record JAICYT010000241.1, on the reverse strand, counting down.
CGCGACGCGCAATCTCGTCAACGCGGCGCGACTCGAGCGAATGAAGGACGGTGGCGTCGTCGTGAACTTTGCGCGCGCCGGCATCGTCGATACCAGCGCGATCGTGAGCGCGCTCGACAGCGGCAAGCTCGCGAGCTACGTCTGCGATTTCCCGACGAAGGCAATCAAGGATCATCCCAAAGTCGTTGCGCTGCCGCATCTTGGCGCGTCGACGCACGAGGCGGAAGAGAACTGCGCGGTGATGGTCGCCGACACGCTGCGCGGGTTTCTCGAGCATGGCACAATCCGACACTCGGTGAACTTTCCCGACGCAGTACTCCCGCGTGCTTCAGCGACGACGCGCTTGGCGGTCGCCAACGAGAACGTGCCGAACATGGTCGCCGAGATCTCGAGCGCGCTCGCCGCGGCGAAGCTGAACATCGCGAACCTGCTGAGCAAATCGCGTGGCAATCTGGCGTACACGCTGATCGACGTCGACGGTCAGCTTCCGACAGAGGTGCTCGACGCGATCCGGTCGATTCCGGGCGTCCTGTCGGTGCGCGCCGTGGCCGGCTGATCCTCTTTTCATCGGTGGCCGACCGCTGCACTTTATGCGATCCACCCACTCCGAGGGAAGGAACCATGATGACGGGAACACTGAGGTTGACTCTGACGTTGGCTTTGCTGTTCATCGCATCGGCCTGCAGCGGAAGTGCCGGCTCGGCGAACGACACCGCGAAGACGGTGACGCCCACGGGTGCACCCGCGAACGACGCGGCGGTCCGCGCTGCGATCGACTCGGTCGACCGAAAGTTCGAAGTCGCGTTCAAGTCCGGCGATGCTGCGGCAGTCGCGGCGGATTACGAGGAGAATGCGACGAGCATGCCACCGAACATGGAGCCGGAAACCGGTCGCGCCGCGATCCAAAAGGGCTACGCCGATCTATTCAAGCAGATCGGCAAGGTGAATGACTTCACGGCGAATGCAAAGGACGTCGATGCCTTTGGTGACCACATCATCGAGATTGGCAGCTATCAGATGAGCTTTACGCCGCAAGGTGCGAAAGAGGCGATGAAGGATCACGGCAGCTACATCAACTATTGGCGCAAGCAGCCTGATGGCTCGTGGAAGATTCATCGCGATGCGATCGTGAGTGCGGAGCCGTTGCCCAACATGGCGCCGCCGGCGGCGGGAAAGAAGAAGTAGTGACGGGTAGTCAACGAGCCCGGCCCTCATTCCAAATTTGGGAATGAGGGCCGCGCATTTCTCGAGTCTCCCATGTCATCGATTCGCTCGGCATTTCTTGGTCTCGCCTTCCTCGCGGCCGTAATTCCACACCCCGTCGCAGCGCAGCATTTCACGCTCGACGACGTCATGTCCGCGCCTTTCGCGACCGACCTGGTTTCGGCACATCGCGGCAACTCCGTGGCGTGGATCGTGAACCAACGTGGCGCACGAAACGTGTGGGTGGCGAGCGCGCCGTCGTGGCAAGGATATGCCATCACGAAATACCCGGACGACGACGGGCAGGAGATCGAGAGCCTGACCTTCACGCCCGACGGAAAGTCGGTCGTCTACGTCCGCGGCGGCGCACCGAATCGCGCGGGCGAACGGCCGAATCCATCGCTCATTCCCGGTGGCGTCGAACAAGCGATTTGGATCGTGCCGACCGACGGAGCAGCCGCACCGCGCAAGATCGCTGACGGATCGTCGCCTCGGCTCACTCCGTCAGGCGATTCGATTGCGTTCGTGCGCGCGGGACAGATCTGGATCTCGGCGACACGCGATGGAGCCGCTGCGCCATCGCAGCTCACCAAGCTTCGCGGCGGTTCGTCCGACCTTCGCTGGTCGCCCGATGGCAAACGCCTCGCCTTCGTGAGCAATCGTCAGCGTCATGCGTTCGTGGGCGTGTGGAATTTCGCATCGCGGTCGTTGCGCTACATCGATCCGACGACCGACGAAGATGGCGACCCGGTCTGGTCTCCCAATGGCAGCGCGCTCGCGTTCATTCGCCGCCCGTCGGGCGTGTCGGACTTGATCTTCGTGCCCGAGCGCGAGAGTCCGATTCCGTGGTCCGTTCGCGTCGCCGATCCCAATACAGGAGCCTCACGCGAGGTCTGGCGCGCGAAGAAAGGAGCGGGCAGCGTGTTTCGGAACATCGTGGCCGACGATCAGTTGTTCTGGTCCGCGAGCGGCGATCGCGTTGTGTTTCCGTGGGAAGGCGACGGATGGACACATCTTTACTCGGTCGCGGTGAAAGGCGGCGCGCCGACCCTGCTCACGCCCGGCGCCTTCGAAGTCGAGTATGTGAGTGCGACGCCGGACGGACGCTCGGTCGTCTACGCATCGAACGACGGCGACATCGATCGACGACATCTCTGGAAGGTGGCCATCGACGGCTCATCGAAACCAGCGGCGCTCACGAGCGGGAAGGGAATCGAGTGGAATCCTGTCGTCGCCGCGGAGGGCGAGACGATCGCATTGCTGCACGCCGACGCGCGTCTCCCGGCGCGCGCCGCACTGCTCGACGGACGCGGATTCCGCGATCTCGCGCCGGCGCTCATTCCACCGACGTTCCCGGCTGCCTCACTCGTCGAGCCCACGCAAGTCATTCTGCAAGCGGCCGACGGCACGCCCGTGCACGCGCAGCTCTTCTTGCCGACGGGCGCAAGAGCCGGCGAGCACCACCCAGCCGCGATCTTCTTCCATGGCGGCTCGCGTCGCCAAATGCTGCTCGGCTGGCACTACATGTATTACTACTCGAATGCGTACGCCATGAATCAGTATCTGGCGAATCATGGATACGTCGTCTTGAGCGTCAACTATCGCAGTGGCATCGGCTACGGATTGAACTTCCGCGAAGCGCTCAAGTATGGAGCGGCGGGTGGAAGTGAATACCAGGACGTCGTCGCTGCCGGCAATTACATGCGTGCTCGCGCCGACGTCGATCCGAAGCGCGTCGGACTGTGGGGCGGATCGTACGGCGGTTATCTCACGGCGATGGGACTCTCGCACAACTCCGACATGTTCGCCGCCGGCGTCGATCTCCACGGTGTGCACGATTGGAATTCAGAGATTCCTAACTTCGTGCCGGCATATGATTCGCTGCATTACGCCACCGAATCCGCGATCGCATTCCGCGCATCGCCACTCGCGGCCATTTCAGGTTGGCGGTCGCCGGTGCTGCTGATCCAAGGGGACGACGACCGCAACGTGCC
>JAICYT010000275.1 GCA_025934075.1 Gemmatimonadaceae bacterium | reverse complement strand
AGGATCGAGGATTTGAAAGTCCAACTCGACCGACTCCATGTCGAACGGAACGTGGTGTTCCGCCTCCCATCGCATCAGCTCGCGCGCCTGCTGTTCCTTGACGCGCTCGATTTGAATTTTCTTAATGATGACGTCGCGGCCGCCGACTGCGGTGACGACGACTTTTCCCTTCACTCCGGCGCTCGCGAGCGCGGTACGAATCGCTTCGGCGACGATGCCGGGGTCCATGACTTCGCCTTCGACAATGGCATCGGCGAGCAGCGGCATCACAGTGACGCGCGTGAGCTCAGGCTCGCGGCCCGAGTGATCAATGACTGCAACCTTGATCAACCCCGAACCGATATCGAGACCGACGGTTGTCTTCTTCCGACCAAAGAAAGACATGGAGAAGCCAGTAGGACGGTGGGTGGTGACGGCGATCGCGCTGTGTGGGGTCGCTCGAGAGGACGTTGTGGCCGTGCGTCCGGCCACGCCTGCGTCCGTCTCACCGAACACGACCGGACGGTCCCCGAGGTAACAGCTTTTGCATCGGCGTGACGATCATCACACTACTCAAAAGAGCTCAGCCCAACTTCGTTGCCGCACTGGCTTTGGACGCGACGCGCGCCTCATCGCGTTGGCAACAATGCACGGCGCATAGCGAATCGTCGCGTGCGCAAGCTCGATCGCGGTCGTGCCATTCGCCGGGTTGCCATATGCCATCATTGCACCGGTGAGGGAAAACCCTCCAGCCGTTGCCGTGATTGCGCCGCGCGCGATGACCAATCCTATGAATGAAGACGCGCCAGTGACGGCGATCGATCCGTCGGCGACGAGAATGCCGGTGAACGTGCCACCGGTGATCGTCGTGTCGCCGCGCACATGAACCAACGGACCCGTGCTGTCGAGCAAAGCGAGTTGTTGCGACGACATATAGTAGGTCGTCGAATCACCGGCACTCGCTCGCGCGCCAACTCGCGCGCTGTCGCCCACGGTCGCGGTCGCGCCCAGCGGCGTAACGACATCGAATGCATTTGCCGCCGCGCAATCGGGGTCGCCGGTGGTATCGGCGGAGAACGACACGCTGTCGCGCGCGATGACATTGCCGCGCGCAACGAGCGGCGCCGGCGGCAACACGGCAAGCGTCGGAAACCGTGCTACCATATTGACACGCCGGTGCCCTTGATCGATTCCAGCGATTGACGCATCGGCCACGAGCCACAACACACTCGTTGGCAGTCGCGTCACCGAGACCGTCGCGCGAGCGCCGCCGGGAACCACCACATCGAACGATCTCGGTTGCCCGAACGGCAGATCGGCCAAGCCGTAGCCCGCTGGGTCGGCCAAGACCGTAGTGATCGCGTAATCCGCGCTCGCGCTCAGCGACGCATCGGAGAATGTCAGCCGCGACGATCGCTCGCCAAGCAGCGACGCGGCGAACGCACCGGCAACCAGGAGACTCAGCAGCGTCATCACACCTAGTGCGGCCACGAGCGCAATGCCGCGTCGCGGGAGCAGTCTCATGGCGTCATCGACGATTGTGCATCAGCACGTTGATGGTGGCCGTATCGACACGTTTGCCGGTCGTTGCAGCCGAGCCGAGGACGCGGGTGAGGTTCTTGGTTTGTCCTCGAAGTGAGATGCGAATCGAGGCGATTGTTCGCGTGTCGGCTACCGGCAAGGAGATCGATGCGCCAGTCGTGTCGAGATATGTGAATGTCAGACCACCGAGCGCGGGAGACAGGAATGGCCCACTCACGGGCTGAATGGTGTTGAAACGCGCAGCGGCCGCATTCCAGTCTTTCTCGCCGACGTACCATCCGCCGTCGCTCGCGCGATAGAGACTGTATCGAGCCGGACGCGTGATGCGCAGCGGCCTGCCGATGGCCGACCCGAGTGACGATGGCGGCGCCGCGAGTGCGATTGAAACGCGCGGCAAGGCGCGTTCGTCGTTGCTGAGATGCGGTCCGCGCGACGCGCATTGTCGTGACGGCGGCGTACCCACGCTCGCGATGGCGAAGGGTTGCCAGTCATCGATAGAGTCGGTGGGCGTGTACAGCCACGCCGTATCGCCGGCGTCGAGCGTGGTCAGATAGCTCGCGTATGCGCTCGCGCCGTCAGAGGTGGGCGCGAGCACGAAGCCGTTGGCGAGCGTGTCGCAGACAAGCGCACTGGCGATCGTGCCGCGTAGCTCGACCGACGTATCGCGTGCTTCACGGATGTCGCGAGCGGCGACGGAGACGCCGCGCAGATCGATCGGTAGAATTGTCGCGGCTTCGCGGAGTTGTCCCGAGAGTGCAACGCCGTCAGTGAGATCGGTGAACAATCGTTGCTGGCGCACCGCGATCATGGTGATCAGCGCCAGCACGACTCCGCCAACGACCATCGCGACGAGAACCTCGATGATCGATATGCCGAGGCGGGCTCGGTGCGGCGCATGCCTCGGCGCGATCAACATGTGAGCCGCGTGCGAAGGACGATGGAGTGCGTCGACCCCATTGCGACAAACGTCACGCTATCGCGGAGCTCGCGCGTGCCGTTCGATTGGAGCGTCGCCGACCATCGCTCGATGAGACCTGCTGCCGGGCCGTTCGTTCCGCTGGTTGCGATGCAGGCGGTCGCGCCGAGCAGCTGCAATCGGTTCCCTGCCGCGTTGATCGCGGCGAGTCGAGCGCGCGTTGTCGTCGTTTGACGAACGAGCGAGGCGCCGCCGGCGACGAGAGCCAGCAGCCCGATCTCGATCAGGACAACCGCGACGAGAAGCTCGACGAGCGTGAAGCCGGAGCGTCTGCGTAGTGCGGCTAACGAGACGGCGCCGCTGACTCGGTGAAGAAACATGCGCCGAAGCTACGACCGAAATTCTGCCGAGCGGCATCATGCGAACGCGAGTGACATCGAGATCGCGCTATGTTCGGTCTGGACGCACACGATCGTCGCAGCTGCGCAACAACAAAGGACCCGGGGGCGTGAGCCACCGGGTCCTTCGTCACCACCCCTACTTGGTTACTGGCAACGCGGCGCGCCGCTGCTGTCCGACGTGGCCAGCGGGTTACCCGTGTTGATCGCCACCGCGCACTGGGCGGGCGATGCCAACTGCGTGTGCGTGATCGTCGCCGACCACACCCCATTGCCGGGGGCCGAAATCGTCGGCGCGTTGACGCCGTTCGACACCTGGAACTTGAGGT
>JAICYT010000002.1 GCA_025934075.1 Gemmatimonadaceae bacterium | reverse complement strand
GGTGCTGAGGAGATACGCCTCCGTCCGCTGGATCGCGCGCGCACTAGTGCCGTGAGGTAGCTCGTCGAGCAGCAGACCTTCGCCGACCGCTTGTCCGGCGCCGAGTGTGACGAGCCGAATCGGGCGGCCATTGAGGCCCTTCTCGATTGCAACCGCGCCGGAGACGAGAATCGCGAGGAACTCGCGCCGCGAGCCTTCTTCGAACAACACCTGGTCGCACTCGTACGTGACAGGCGTGACGAGCTTTGTCAGCTGATGAAGCCCCGAGTCGGTGACGCCTTCGAGGAATTCCGCTTGGCGCAGCTGATCTCGGATGGGGGAGGGAGACATAGGATGGAGAAGATAATAGACTTAGTCCGGCCGTAAGATTCCACCGCCTGTCACTCCGCCCGCCAGCCGAGGTCCTATGTCCGTCTCACGTCGCGATTTTCTGGGTGCCGGCGCCGCTGCTGCCGCCGGTCTCGCCATCCCCAAGCTTGCCGGGTCGATGCCCGTCGTCACGGTCCGAGAGCGATCCCAGCTGGCGGCGACGTCGTTCGCGGGGCGACCGACCATCATCAGCGCGACCAATGGCCTGACCGCGGATGGCAGCGGCAAGAAGGGTATCCAGGTCGCCTACGACGCGCTCCTCAAGGGGGCCGATCCCTTGGACGCAATCGTGGCCGGGGTCCAGATCGTCGAGTTGAACCCCGACGATCAGTCGGTTGGACTTGGCGGCCTACCAAATGAAGAAGGCGTGGTGCAGCTCGATGCGAGTTGCATGCACGGGCCAAGCAAGCGCGCCGGAGCGGTGGGCGCCATCGAGGACATCGCGACACCCGCGGCGGTGGCCAAAGCCGTGATGGATCACACCGACCACATTTTTCTGGTCGGTGCCGGCGCCAAGAAGTTCGCGCTCGAGATGGGCTTCAAGGAGCAGAACCTTCTGACTGAGGCCAGCCGAGCCGATTGGATTCGGTGGAAGTCGAAGCTCAACCCGAATGATGCGTGGTTGGATCCGTCTGATTCAACGAAGCGTCCGATCAGACCCCCGGCGCGCGCGCGTCCCGCCGACGATGATGAGTCGATGATCCATGTGTACTACGATTCGCACGGTGTGCCGTACACCTACGGCACGATCAACATGAACGCGGTCACCGCGTCGGGCGACATCGCGTCGGTGACGACGACCAGCGGACTGTCATGGAAGATTCCCGGCCGGGTCGGCGACTCGCCGATCATCGGTGCGGGCCAATACTGCGACAACGACGTCGGCGCTGCAGGATCCACTGGGCGCGGTGAAGCGAACATCAAAGTGTGCGGCGCGTTCCTCGCCGTGGAGTTCATGCGGCAAGGGATGTCGCCGGAGCAGGCGCTCATCAAAGTCATGGAGCGCGTGATTGCCATGACGGAAAAGCGTCTCTTGAACGACAAGGGCCGTCCCTACTTCGATCTCAGCTACTACGCCGTCAACAAGAAGGGAGAATATGCCGGCGGCTGCGCGTACGAAGGCGGGACATTCGCCGTCTGCGACGCCAACGGTGCACGAAAAGAGAACGCGGCATACCTGTTCAAGCGCGATGAGCGGCCGGTGAATCAGCCGATCAGTGGAACGATGATCAAGCCATGACGGCGTGACGCGAACCATACGGCTCACCGCGTGGGTCGCGATTCTCGCACTCGCGGCATTTCAAGCGTATGCGCAGCGCTTCAGCGTCGGCCCCGACGGCATCTCGTATCTCGATCTGAGCGACGCCGTTGTCAGTGGTCGCTGGTCGACACTGATCAATCTCTACTGGAGTCCCTTGTACCCGGTGCTGGTCGGCCTTGGGAGAGTCATCGCCGGCGCCGGGCCGCGGTGGGAAGTAGTGACGATGCACGTGGTCAACTTCATGTGCTTCGTCGCGATGTTTGCGGCGTTCGAGTACTTGCTCGTGAGCATCCTGGCGTTGGCGCGCAGCACGCGTCACTCTGCGCTCGGCGGTGGATGGGGATTGGCTGCCGCGTATGGATTGTTCGGCGTCTTTGCGTTGACCATGACGCCGATGGAGCTCACGACGCCGGACTCGCTCTCGTCCGCCGCGATCCTCCTGGCGTTTGGCGCGTTGCTGCGACTCGGTGAGGCAAGTGATCACCCGCGCCGCGACGCCATCGTGCTCGGCGTCGCACTCGGACTGGGCGCGTTGGCGAAATCCTTCCTGGTGCCATGGGCGGTCGTGTGCTTTGTCGTGCTGGCGATCGCGACGAGACGGCGCGGCGTGTCGCTCACGGCAATTGCGGTCGGCGTCTGGTTGATCTTCGTGCTGCCGTGGTCGTTCGCACTCTCGCTCGCTGCGGGGCGTCCAACGTTCGGCGATTCTGGCCGCCTCACGTTTGCTTGGTATGTGAACGGTCAGGATGCGCCATCGCTGCACGGCGTACCGCCTGACGCACGGCGCCCCGGGACAGATGCGATTCTGTCCGGCGTCGGGGTCACGGGATACGCGCCGGGCACAGATCCGATGTGGTTCGACCCAGCGCGCTGGAATCGCACGCTGGCGCCGCATTGGGATCTGCACGACCAACTCGCGACGCTCAAGGTGTTCGGGTTGTTTTATGTGCAAAATCTCGCGCCGCTGATGTTCTTGGTGTTTCTACTGGCCATCGCCCCTCCAGGATCGCGGCGCGTCCCCTGGTTACGAGGATGGGTGGTCTTCGTGCCCACGATCGCGGGTCTTGCCGCGTACGCGATCATTCTCGTCACGGCGCGCTACATCATGCCGTTCCTGCTCGCTGGGACGCTGACGCTGTTGGCGTCGCTTCCCATCGCGAGACGCATCCGGCCTGTCTGGGCACTAGCCGGCATGTTCATCGTGGTCACGATCGAGCGACTCCACCCCGCCACGACCGTGATGCTCGCCCTGGTCACGTCCATTCTCGGCGGGACGATCGTCGGCGCGATGATGCCGACCCGCCGCCGCTGGCTCTGGGTTTTGGCGATCATCGCCACGATGGGCCTCACGCGATTCGTTCTCGCGCCCTCGGACCGACGAGCTTTGCTTCTTGGGTCGCTCTGTCTCGTCGCCGCGTTCTGGTTTCTCGCTCGGCGCGCGGTCATTGATCGTCGGCCGGTCCAATTCGCTCATCGCAGCCAAGCCGCACTGGCAACGTTGCTCGTCGTGGTTCTGCTTGGCCGCCTAGTCAGTCGGCTGTATCAAGACGCCGAGATGCGAGGACGCTCGGCGAGTCCGGGCGGGAACAATCTCGAATGGAACGTGGCGCAGGAGCTCGGCGCGCACGGTGTAGTGCCGGGCACGCGCGTCGCCGTCATTGGTCCGCATGCGGAATCGTATTGGGCGCGCACCGCTCGCGTGCACATCGCCGCCGACGTACCTCCGCCGGTCGTGCCGGCGTTTTGGGACCTCGCACCATCGGCGCGCGATTCGTTGCTCGGCCAGTTCGCCGCCGCGGGAGCGACTGTCGCGATCGCGACGATTGGCCCGGAGACTGGAGCGCCAGATAGTAGTTGGACGCCGCTGCGCTTTCACGGGTGGCTGAAGCGCTTGACGCGATAGGACGGCCTGGTCGCTGGTTTCTGGTTGCTGGCTTCTCAACCAGCAATTATCTCAGCCGACTTTCGTTCCGATCGCCGGACGAATGGTCCGCCCGAGCGTGATCTCGGTCGGCATCAAGACCGGCCCAGCCACGGGTGTTTCATCCGTCGCTTGTCGGTCATCGAGACGCAGGTTGGCGATCAATCGGCTGAGCCGGTCCGCGGCTCCCGCGAGCGTCGATGCCGCGGCGGCGATTTCCTCGGTACTCGCGCTCTGCTGCTCACTCGAAGCCGCGACTTCCTGCATCGCCGCCGCAAACGAATCAGTGCCGACGGCAAGTGAGTCGAGCTTGGATCGCATGTCCTGCACAAGACCGCTGGCTGCGCTCGACGCGCGCTGAATCGACGACGTCCATCCGTCCGCGTCCGCGACCGCTTTCTCGATGTGCCCGAACGATCGCGAGCCTTCCTCCGTCGCGCCGCGCACCGCGCGCACCGTTTCGACCGTCCGTTCGCTCGAGGTGCGCGACTGCGCGATGCCACGCAACACGCCGCTCACCACATTCTCCGTGCGCTCCGCGGCGTCGGACGACATCGCGGCCAGACGTCGCACTTCTTCGGCGACGACCGCGAACCCGTGCCCATGCTCGCCGGCACGCGCCGCTTCCATCGCGGCGTTGAGCGCCAAGAGCTTCGACTGCCGCGCGAGCTTCTGCACGAGCGTCACAAAACTACGGACTTCTTCCGACGCCTGAGCGAGCTGCTCGATCGACGCGGCGCTTGCTTCGACGTCGCCGCTGAGCGCCGTCAACGACCGCGAGCTCTCATCGAGCCGCGAACGATTCTCCAATGCCAGCGCGCGAAGCTGCTCGTTGCGTTGCACGCCCTCATGTGCTCCGACATCGAGCTCGGACGCGAGCGCAACGAGATGCTCCGACGAACCGGCCAATGCTTGGATGGTCTCGGCCATCAAATTCGCCTGCTGGCTCAGATCAGACGCCGTATGCGCGATCTGTCCGGCCGACGCAGCCATTTCTTCGGAGCTTCCCGTGATCTCGGCCGTCATGCTCGCTGTTTCAGCAGCGGACTCGTTGAGGGCGCTCGCCAAGCGACGCAGCTCTGCGATCATCGCCGCGATTGCGCGCGAGAGGCGCCCGATCTCGTCGTCACCGCCGGTCTCGTTGACTCTCTTCGAGAGATCTCCTCCCGCGACTGCTTCCGCGGCAACTGCCAGCTCGCGAGCCGGACCCGTGATGCGTCGTTCGACGAAGCGGCCGATGAACATGAGCGCCAGCAGAATGAGGCCGAACAAGACCAAGCCACCGGCCAGGAGCGCCAAACGCGCGACGTAATAGGCGTGGGACGCATCCGCCCCGCTCATGTGCGCGATGACCTTCCAGCGCCCGCCATTCGTCGTACCTACCGCCCCGCGTTGGGTGGACTGGTCAATGCCGTAGTCGAACGCGTCCGCCGAATCATGACCCGCGAGCGACGAGTAGCCGACGAACGGCTTGAATCGCGTGCCGGGGACCGAGCTCGCGATCACCTTGCCGAGCGAGTCGACGAGGTCGACCCGCAACGTCTTCCCGCCGACGCTGCCCTGCGCGAGCACGGAGTCGACCATCGAAAGACCGAACTTCACTTTGACGACGCCGATCTTCGAGCTGCCCTCGGTCACCGCTCGAGCCAACTCCACGACCGTGCGGTCAGTGGCGGCGTCCTGCGTCGCCTGAGCCGATGTCGAGCCGCTGTTCCACGCACTCTGCCACCAGCCTTCGTCGCTCTGCACGAAGTCGGACGAGGGCGACGTGGTGACGGCGTTGTAGCCGTATTGATCGGTCAACATCACTTCGGCGATGTCCAACTTCGGAAGCAGGCCGGTGAGATAGTGGGTCGTCGCCGAATCGACCTGTAGCGACCGCGTCGACTTGAAACGCTCTTCGATCCCGGCGATGACTTCCTGCGGGAGCGTCGTGCCCATCTGAGGCGGCAGCTTGAGTCGCCTCGCCTCGGCGGCGCCTTCCTTAGAGGCCGCGATGACCTGTGGCGCAGACGCGATCAGGTCGACCTGCCGGGCGCGCTCGGCGAGCACTCGATCGACGAGCTGCTTCGACAGAGAAGCAGCATTGACGATGCGGGCATCTTGGTCGCCGGCCATCGTGTTTCGCAGGACGACGAGCCCGGCGTAGCCGATCACGGCGAGAACGACGACCGCCCCCAAGCCGAACATTCCAACCAAACGTGCTCCGAGCGAGCGGCCGGACTTCGATGCCGTCAACGCATTGGAGATGGAGAAGATGCTCGCACTGGGACGATCGTTCATCGGCCGCTAGATTCCGGGTTCACCATGACAGAATCGATCCATCAGACGCCGGCCCAAGAGCCGGCTGGATACGATCCTGCCGCCATCGAGCGCAAATGGCAGGACCGTTGGGAGGAGCGTGGGACGAACCACACCGACCTCGCAGCCGGCGCACGTCCATTCTACGCGTTGATGATGTTCCCGTATCCGTCGGCGGAGGGGCTGCACGTCGGAAACCTCTTCGCCTTTACGGGCAATGACATCTATGGACGATTCCAGCGGCTCCAAGGGCACACGGTGTTCGAGCCACTTGGCTTCGACGCCTTTGGAATCCACTCGGAAAACTTCGCGCTGAAGGTCGGCACGCATCCGGCCGACCTCATCCCGCGGAACATCGACAACTTTCGCCGGCAGCTCAAGCGCGCGGGCCTCATGGTCGATTGGCGGCACGAGCTCTCGACCACCGATCCGGCGTACTACAAGTGGACGCAATGGCTTTTCCTCCAGCTCTACAAGCGGGGACTGGCCTACAAGCGTCGCGCGGCCGTCAATTGGTGCCCGAACGACAAGACGGTGCTCGCCAACGAGCAGGTCATCGCGGGTGAGTGTGAACGCTGCGGCGCCAAGGTCGAGCAACGCTTCCTCGAGCAGTGGTTCTTCCGAATCACCGATTACGCCGGCCGTCTCCTGGACAACTTGTCGTGGCTCGACTGGTCCGAATCCACCAAGCAGGCGCAGCGCAACTGGATTGGCCGGTCCGATGGGGCCGAGGTCGCGTTTCGTGTGCAAGATCTCGAGGAATTCACGGGTACGGCGACGATCGCCAGCGGCGCTAGCGGCGAATTCGTCTCCGAGCCGCTCGACATTCGCGTGTTCACCACTCGGCCCGACACGATTTTTGGCGCCACTTACCTGGTGCTGGCTCCCGAGCATCCGCTCGTCGACGCCGTCACAACCGACGAGCAACGGGAGGCGATAGCCGAGTACAAGCGGGCGTCCGCGGCTCAAGATCTGGTTTCGCGCAAAGTCAGCAAGGAGAAGACGGGTGTCTTCACCGGCTCATTCGCGGTCAACCCGGCGACCGGTCATCCGATCCCGATCTGGATCGCCGACTACGTGCTCATGGAGTACGGCACCGGCGCGATCATGGCCGTTCCCGGCCACGACGAGCGTGATTTTGAGTTCGCGAAACTGTTCGATCTGCCGATCGTGCGCGTCGTCGCCGGACCGTCGACACAACCGGCAGACTCGAGCCCCGTACTCGATGAGCCGTTCCTCGAGACCGACAATGTGCGCTTGATGAACTCGGGTGAGTTCAACGGCTTAGGCGTCATGACGGCAAAACAGCGCATCGTCGACTGGCTTGCCCAGCATGGACACGCCCGGGGCGTCGTGAACTATCGATTGCACGACTGGTGCATCTCGCGGCAGCGCTATTGGGGTCCGCCGATCCCGATCATCTATTGCGAGAAGTGTGGAACGGTCCCGGTGCCCGAGAGCGATCTGCCGGTCGAGCTTCCGTACGTCGAAGACTTCAAGCCGGACGACACCGGCACATCGCCGCTGGCGCGTGTCGAGTCGTGGTATCGCGTGACGTGCCCATCGTGCGGCGGCGTTGGCCGTCGCGAGACCGACGTGTCGGACACGTTCTTGGACAGCGCCTGGTATTTCCTGCGCTACCCGAGCACCGATTACGACGACGTTCCGTTCGATCGCGAGCTGACCAAGCGCTGGCTTCCCGTCAATTCGTACATCGGCGGCAACGAGCACGCGGTGTTGCATTTGTTGTATTCGCGTTTCATCACGATGGTGCTGCATGACGCCGGTCAGGTCGGCTTCGAGGAGCCGTACAGAAAGTTCCGCGCGCACGGGATGATCATCCGCGAAGGCGCCAAGATGTCGAAGAGCCGCGGTAACGTGGTGAACCCGGACGAATACGTCGACCGTTGGGGCGCCGACACGTTCCGCACGTACCTGATGTTCTTGGGACCGTACGAGGAAGGCGGCGATTTCCGCGATCAGAGCATCGCGGGCGTCCGGCGCTTTCTCGATCGCCTCTGGTCGTCGGTAATCGAAGCAACGACCAGCGGCTCGCCGGATCCGCTAGTGGTGCGCAAGCTTCATCAGACGATCAGGAAAGTCTCGGACGACGTGCCGGCGCTCAGCTACAATACGGCGATCGCGGCGATGATGGAGTGCATCAACGTCATACGGCGCGGCGAGCGCACGGCCCACCGCGCCGAGGTCGAACCGCTCGTTCAGTTGATCGCGCCGTTCGCGCCGCACGTCGCTGAGGAGCTATGGGAACGCCTCGGTCATCGCGAGAGCGTGTTCGACGCCGGTTGGCCGGTGTTCGATCCGGCCTTGGCCGCCGAGGATTTGGCGACGATTGTGGTGCAGGTGAATGGAAAGATGCGCGGAACGGTTCAAGTTCCGAGCGGCAGCGGCCAGGACGTTGCGCTCGAAGCTGCGATGGCGGACTCCGGTATCGCGAAGTTCGCAGTCGGGACACCGAAGAAGGTCATCTTCGTGCCCGGCCGGTTGTTGAATATTGTGGTGTAGTTCCGCTTGCCGGCGCTGCGCAAGCAAGCCGCTCAGGCGATCAACCGCGCCACCCACTCGCCGACGAAATATCCAGCGATTGCAACGCCCAGGCCGATCACGAACATGTCAATTCCGGACCGAAATACACTTCGTCCGGTGAACACCGATCGCGCCGCACCGACGATCCAGTGCGAGGCCATCGCGATGATGAAGGCCACGACGACGGCGGTCATTCCAGACCATATGAGAAATGGAAAGACCGGAATGAACGCGCCGATCGCCGTCGCGGTGCCGGTGACCCACGCTTCGCGCATCGGCGACATGTGGGGCTCGCCAATGCCGAGCTCCTCCTGAACCTGCTCCTCGAGCATGCGCTCAGGGTCCGCCATGACCTCCGTCGCGAGCGCGTACGCTGGCTCGGCCGCCATGCCTTTCGCTTCGTAAATCAGCGCCAGCTCGTCGCGTTCGACCTCCGGCATGAGCGCGATCTCGTCGCGCTCCATCGCGATCTCGTTCGCGTAGACCTCCTGCTCGCTCTTCGCCGCCAGGTATCCGCTCGATCCCATCGACAACGCATCGGCGATGAGACCCGCGACACCCGCGACGATCACCGTGTGATGCGCCGTCTGCGACGATGCGCCAATCACGCCGGCGACGAGACCGAAATTCGCCGTCAATCCGTCGTTGAATCCATACACGACGTTGCGCAGAAAGCCGCCGGACTCGGTGCGATGCCACGGCTCACCGCTCTTGCCGGAAATCTTATTGAGCGTCGATGCGTGCTCGGCCGATTCACGCGCGAGTGTCAATGATTCCGTTGCACCGGGTGCACCGCGCGCGGTGCGACGATGCATGTCGAGGTACCCTTTGACCTCGCGGCCCTCCTCGGCCAGCAGCATCGGCAGCAGAAAGCCCGGACCGAACACTCTACCCAACCCAGCCAGCAGTCGCGTCCGCGCGCTCGGTCTGAACGCTCCTGGCTCGCGGCCGTGCTCCCGCAACAGCTTCGCCCAAATTTGAACGTGCCTGTCTTCGACCTCGGCGAGCCGTCGGTAAAGATCCGACTTCTTTGCGTCGGGCTCGGCAGCGGACAACAATCGATACAGGTAGGCAGCGTCGGCCTCGTCCTGCCAATGATGCTCGAAGACGTGCAGGTCAGGCGCACTGTGATCGACTGCGCGGACGGGCGCTTGGGTGGGGGACATGAGCGAAAAGGTAAGCCTCTGGCGGTGCCCGTTCTAGCACCCTGAGTAAACCCTCACCGCACTCCGCCGTGACACATGATTGCACCCCAACGAATCATGAGGTCTTTATGCGACTGTTTGCATTACTCCCGACGGTCTTCGCGGCGAGTGCCGTAGCGTCGGTCAGCGCTCAAAATCCGCGCATCATTAGCGCCGGGCCCGGAACCGTCTATATGCCGAGCGTTCGTGGGTTCTCATTCAACGACGAGCCGCACGCTGTCATCGGCGTCACGACGTCCGGCGCTGCCACCAGCCGCGATACACTTGGCGTGCTGGTCAGCTCGGTGCGGTCCGGGAGTCCGGCGGAAAAGGCCGGGCTGGAAGAAGGGAACCGCATTGCGTCGGTGAATGGTGTGAGCCTCAAGCTCTCGCCGGCCGATGTCGGTGATCCGGACATGGCGGGCGTCATGACGCGTCGCCTCACACGCGAGCTGGATAAGCTCAAGCCTGGTGACGATGTGGAGCTGCGCGTCTACGCGAACGGACAGAACAAAACCCTGAAGATCAAGACAGTCGCGCCTGAAGACCTATACGAGTCACAGGTGTCGCGACGCGACGTGGATCGGGCGACGCTTGGCCTCGATCTCGCCGCCACCGGCAATTCGCGCGACACACTCGGCGTATTCGTCATGGGCGTCGAAGATGGAAGTCCGGCGGCGAAGGCGGGAATCGAAGAGGGCAGCCGGATCGCGTCGATCAACGGCGTCGATGTTCGTGGACGCCGATCGAACGACGACGATGACATCGTGTTCCGCACGTCGAACATCAGCCGCTTGGAGCGAGAGGTGTCACGGGTCAAACCCGGTGACGACGTCGAGCTTCGCGTCTACTTCAACGGCCAGTATCGCAACGTGAAAATGAAAGCAGCCCGTGTATCTGATTTACCGCATCGCAATCGCTCGATCCGAATCATTGGCGGAGACAACTTGATGATTCCGCGCGTTCCGGATCGGATCGAGATCGACGGTGCTCAAATCGGAAATGAGGTGCGTCGCGCGCTCGAAACGGCCCGGGTCGCGACGTCGGGTGCAATGCAAGGTGTTGGACGCGCGTTCGGCAGACTGGGGAATCGCGTGGAGTGGTAACGGCGAACCGACTGTCATCCTGAGGAGCGAAGCGACGAAGGATCTGCTCGTGTGAACACTGCTCGCGAACAGCAGCACCCACGAAGCAGGTATCCGTTCGCTTCGCTCGGGATGGCGGATCGTTCTCGCGCTAGAGCTCGACCTGAGCTCCGAGCTCGACGACCCGATTCGGGGGGATCCCGAAAAACTCTGTCGCGGAACGCGCGTTGCGCGACATGACGACGAAGATTTTCTTTCGCCAGCGCGCCATCGGCGGCAGCACTGCATCCTCCGGAGCGCGGCGCGTGCCCGGCCGCTTCTCGCCGTCGGCAACGATGATTCGCTCTCGGCCGAGGTAGAACGTGGTGTCGTTGGGTTTCGCCTTGATCCCATGCTCGCGGGCCCGTTGCAGGATCTCCGGCACATTGGGCGATTCCATGAAGCCATAACGCGCGGTAACGCGATAGAAGCCGTGCTCCAATTTGTCGACGCTCACTCGCTCGATCGCATTGATCTCCGGCACGTCTTCCGTCACCACAGACATCAATATGACTTGCTCGTGCAGCACCTTGTTGTGCTTGAGATGATGCAGCAGCACGACGGGGACGCCGTTGTTGGACGACGTCATGAATACGGCAGTCCCCGGAACGCGGGGCGGTTTCCGGCGTGCGACGTCGCTCAGGAACAGATCGAGCGGCAGCGAGCCCGCGTTCAGTACGTACGTCAACAGTGCCCGCCCATTCTTCCACGTGCTCATGAGCAGGTAGACGGCGATCGCGATGGCGATCGGGACCCATCCGCCGAACGCGATCTTGATGACGTTCGCCGAAAAGAGCGACGCGTCGATCGCGAGGAAAGTGGCCGTGATCGGAACGATGTGCGCGAGCGACCATTTCCAACGTGATCGCGCGACGACCGCGAAGAGGAGCGAAGTGATGGCCATCGTTCCGGTGACGGCGATACCGTATGCCGCACCGATCGCCTGCGACGAGCCAAACGACAGCACCAGGACGAGACACCCGAACGCCAATATCTTGTTCACCTCCGGAATGAAGATCTGGCCCGCCTCCTGTCGCGACGTATGCAGGATCGTGACGCGCGGTGAGTAGCCAAGCTGGACGGCTTGCTGCGTGAGCGAGAATGCGCCCGAAATGAGAGCCTGCGAGGCGATGACGGCCGCCATTGTGGCCAAGACGACTAACGGAATCAGCAAACCGCGAGGAACGAGATTGAAGAACGGGTTCGACACTGCGGCCGCGTTCCTCAGAAGCAGCGCGCCCTGGCCCATGTAGTTCATTAGCAACGCAGGGAGCACCAGCGCGAACCACGCAAGGCGAATTGGTCGTTTGCCGAAGTGTCCCATGTCGGCGTAGAGCGCTTCGGCGCCGGTGACAGCGAGTACAACAGCACCTAGCGTGAGAAAGCCGATACGTCCGTTCGCGATGAAGAACTCGACGCCGCGCCACGGATTCAACGCCAGAAAAATTCGGGGCTCACGGGCGATCTCCACGACGCCAAGCACCGCGATGCTCAAGAACCAGAGCGCCATGATCGGCCCGAACGCCGTGCCGACGCGACCGGTGCCGAATCGCTGTGCCATGAAAAGCACGAGCAGGATCACCATCGATACAGGAACAACGAGCGTCTCGAACGCCGGTGTTGCCACGTTCAAACCTTCGACGGCCGACATGACGGAGATCGCCGGAGTAATCATTCCGTCGCCGTAGAGAAGGGCGGCGCCGAACAAGCCGAGGCTGACCAGCAGCATGCGACGCTTGGAGTCCTTGCGCCGTCGCTCTTCCTGGAGGATGAGAGCCAGTAGGGCGAGTATGCCGCCTTCGCCACGGTTATCGGCCCGCATGATGAAAACGAGGTACTTGATGGCGACGACGAGCACCAACAACCACACGATCAATGACAAGATGCCGTAGACATTGGCCGTCGTGACCGCAAGCCTGTGCTCCTTCGACATGAAGCACTGCTGGAGCGCATACAGAGGGCTCGTCCCAATATCTCCGTAGACGATGCCAAGCGCTGTGAGCGAAAGGATCCCGAGTCGCTTGCCAGTCGGGTTGAGCTCGACATGCTGTCGTTGGCGGACGACGGCGGCGTGGAAGCCGGTGCCGGATTGAGCCGCGGGATTCGCGGCTGCGGGGACGGTGGGCGGGATTTGGGCGGCGGATGGAGAAGCTGCCGGTCCTGACGCCAGTGCCTCCGCGGCCGGCAACGCGCCGCTCGGGATTGGCTGCGCTGGAGTAGGCGGAGGGTCGTCCGACGATCCGGCGCCATGTGATGAGTCGGCTTTCATCTTAGAACTGCGGGCAATACTCGCCTCAGACTGTATGGACCCGGGGCTGACGATTGCTCCGGCACGTACGCAAAACGGGCCACGGAGGAATCCGCGACCCTAGCTGAATCTAGTGCCTCCCGGGTGTCGCGGCGAAGAAGGACCAGCTTTTTCCAAGACGACGAGCTGATCCTTCGCTGGGTCCAGGATGGGCGGTTGTTCTCTCCTCAGAACTCGACTTGGGCTCCAAGCTCCACGACTCGATTCGGCGGAATGCCAAAGAACTCTGTTGCCGAGCGAGCGTTGCGCGACATGACGACGAACAGCTTTTTGCGCCACCGCCACATGCGCGGCAGATCCGCATCCTCCGGCGCGCGCCGAGCGTCGGGCCGCTTCTCGCCATCGGCGATGATGAGTCGCTCACGACCCAGATAGAACGTGGTGTCATTCGGTCTTGCCTTGACGCCCGACTCGCGCGCCCGCTGTAAGATCTCGGGCACGTTCGGTGATTCCATGAAGCCATAACGCGCGGTGATCCGATAGAAGCCGTGCTCCAGCTTGTCGACCGTCACCCGCTCGCCAGACTGAATTTCCGGCACGTCTTCCGTCACCACAGACATCAATATGACTTGCTCGTGCAGCACCTTGTTGTGCTTGAGATGGTGGAGCAGCACGACGGGGACGCCGTCATTCGATGACGTCATGAACACGGCGGTGCCCGGAACGCGGTGCGGCTTCCGGCGCGTCAGGTCGCCGAGGAACAAGTCCAGTGGAAGCGCGCCCGCGTGCAAGGCCCGCGCGAGCAGGACGCGACCTTTTTTCCAAGTGCTCATGAGTGTGTACGCACCCAGGGCGATGCCGATCGGGACCCAACCGCCATATTCGATCTTGACCGTGTTTGCGACCGCGATTGGCAGGTCGATCGCCAAAAAGAAGACGGTAAGCGGTACGACGCGCGTCAGGGGCCAATTCCATCGCGTGTGTGCGACGACACCAAACAGGAGCGCCGTGATCGCCATGGTTCCCGTGACCGCGACGCCGTAGGTGGCACCGAGGTTTTGTGCTGTTCGGAACGTCAGCACGAGGAGTAGACATCCGGCGGCCAGGATCTTGTTGATCTCCGGAACGTAAATTTGGCCGGCTTCGCTCCACGATGTGTGTAGAATCGTCACGCGTGGCGAATACCCAAGCTGCACGGCCTGCTGCGTCATGGAAAACGCGCCGGAAATCAACGCCTGCGAAGCGACGATCGCGGCCAGCGCCGCCACTACGACCAGTGGAATGAGCATGGCGCGCGGCGCGAGCAGATAAAATGGATTGCTGATCGTCGCGGGATCACGCAGCAGGAGTGCGCCCTGGCCAAAGTAGTTGAGCAGGAGGGCAGGAAGCACCAGACCGAACCAAGCCAGGCGGATCGGACGCTTGCCGAAGTGGCCCATGTCCGCGTACAGCGCCTCGGCACCTGTCACCGCCAGCACCACGCCACCGAGGGCAAGGAATCCGGTGTATCCGTTGGAGGCGAAGAAGACCAGGCCATGCCAAGGGTTTAGCGCGCCGAGAATCCGTGGCTCGCGCATGATCTCGATGATCCCAAGCACGGCGATCGTGACGAACCAGACCGCCATGATCGGGCCGAATGCGGTCCCAACTCGTTGCGTGCCGAATCGCTGTACGGCGAACAGGACAACGAGGATGACAACGCTTATCGGCAATACCAATTGGCTGAGACCAGGAGCCAGGACTTTCAAACCGTCGATGGCGCCGAGCACCGAGATCGCCGGCGTAATTATCCCGTCGCCGTACAGCAACGCAGCACCGAACAGGGCTAGCGAGATGAGCAGCACCCGACGGCGCGAGTCGGTTCGTCGGCGCTCCTGCTGAAGAATGAGCGCCATGAGCGCCAGGATCCCGCCTTCGCCCCGGTTGTCAGCGCGCATGACGAAGCCGATGTACTTCCCCGCGACGATGATGATGAGCAGCCAGACGATGAGCGAGAGAATGCCGTAGACGTTCTCGCTCGTCAGCGCGACTGGGTGTCGTTCGGATGTGAAGCACAGTTGGAACGCATAGAGCGGACTGGTGCCGATATCGCCGTAGACGATACCGAGTGCGGTAAGCGAAAGGAGGCTGAGACGCTTCCCCGTCGGACGGAGCTCGACGTGGTGGCGCGCAGGAACGACAGCGGCGTGGAAGTCGGTCGCGGTCGCGGGCCCTCTGCCGGGAGATGCGTCTGCCGGGACGGCGCGTTGCGCCTCGACGGAGCCAGGATGGTCCGTAGTATCGCTGGGACGCGGTGGATCGGTTTTCATGTATGAGCTGCGAGGAAACCGCGCGTCAGTCGCGTGTGAATGCGGAGCAGACGACCGCTCCGGCAAATACGCAAAAATGGGTCGCGGATGGAATCCGCGACCCCCCTCTCAATGTAGCCACTCGGTAGCCACTCGCCAGGCGGAGTCCAGCGACGCTCGCTTGCGCCATACCGCGTTGGTTACGGTGTTGGCTTCGTGACCCCGTCGATTTCCTCGGCCGCTCGCTGAATGATCTCACGCAGCTTATTGAGGGTTTCTTTTTCGCGAATGTGCGTCGTTGCCGTCTTGTAGGTAGTACGGGCGAGTCGCTGGAACGCCTGATTGAGCTCGGTCATTGGCGTGTCGGTGAATCCTTCGACGAATCTGGCAATGCGGTCGAAGATGTCGTTCACCGTGGTGCTGTGTTCTGCGAGGTGCTTTCGGCCTTCGTCGGTGATCTCGTAGATCTTTTTTCCGCCCTCCTCCGGCACGACGCGGGCGTAGCCGATGTCTTCCAGCATGGTCAGGGTCGGATAGACAGTGCCGGGGCTTGGCGCATAGGACCCGCCGAAGCGGCTTTCGAGCTCCTTGATGATCTCGTATCCGTGCCGCGGTTTCTCTTCGAGCAGGCGCAGGATGACGTACTTGAGGTCGCCTTGCTCGAAGAGGCGGGCGGCGCGTCCACGCCACCTTCCGTGGCTGCCAGCCGGCCCCCAGCCACCGAAACCTTCCCAACGCGACCGCGCGCGATGCCCACCGCAGGTATCGGCGACGTCAAAGCCGAGCATGAACGGACTCCACATGTGACACCTCGTCGATATATCGTGATGCCAGTAACGATATAACGGCAGATATATCGGCGCAACGCCCAGTTTCCCACTTTCCTAGCTCGAGGGAAGGGGCACATGCATTGCCCTAGTACCTCGGGGGCATTCGCCTCCGCGAACGACGGGCTTCATTCAACGGGGGACGCATGGCGGACAATCTCGATCGCGACGGCCTGGACAACCAAGTCAAAGGCTTCGGTAAAGAAGCCGAAGGCAAGATCCGCAACTCGGTCGGTGGCCTCACCGGCGACACCGGCGACCAGATCCGCGGAAAAGCCGAGGAGCTCAAGGGGAAAGCCCAACGCAAGATCGGCGAAGCCGAATCAGACGCAGATCGCGACACCTGATCGCGGGTCCGATTCATAAGTAAGGCGCGGCGACAAGACCTTTGTCTTGTCGCCGCGCTGCTTTTGCGCCCGCCGAAAAACCGTCGCAATCGATTCGTAATCCGAGCGACAGCCAGCCGTCACGCGTCGATCAGGTTTTTCTCATCGACCTCTCATTCGCCAATCACGCCACCGCAATCGAGGCGCAACCTTCGAGTGCTATGCTGCCGTCGAGTGATGTTCCCTCGTTCGTCACGCGACACCGGATCCTGCCCGGAGGCATCATGTTGAGAGTCCTTCTCGAGTCGAAGGCGCGCCGCCAACGGCGCATTGGTGGCATGGCCCTGAGCGTCGCCGCCCATCTGGCGATCATCGGCGCCGTCACCGCCACGACAGTCCAGGCGCGACGACCGGCGCGCGATCCCATCGTCGATGTCCACCTCGCTCCACCGCCACCGCGTCCAGTTCCGACGCCGCACGTGGCGCGTCCAACGACCTCGCACCCGGCGACACAGGGATCGACAATCGTCATCGATCAAATTCACATCAACACAGAAATTCCGACATCGCTGCCCCCGGTCGACACGCCGAGACCCATGCCCGACCATGTCACGGGACCCGCGGGCACGCCTACGGGAACCAACACGGGGCCGCGGAGCATCATCGACGGAGATGAGGCATCAGACGACACCGATTGGCGCGGCAATGATCTTTTGATGCGAATTGTCACATCGGCAGCGCCGCGCTATCCCGAATCGCTGCGCCAAGCCGGCATCGATGGTCGCGTGCTCGTTCGCTTCATCGTCGACACGCTCGGCAAGATCGACTTGGGCAGCGTCCAGATCGTCGAGTCGACGCACGACCTGTTCACGCGCTCGGTCCGCGATGTCCTCGGCAATTTCCGTTTCCGACCTGCCGAGGCAAAAGGCTATCGGGTCCGCGCAATGGCGGAGATGCCCTTCGAGTTTCAAATGCGAAAATGACCCCGGGGCAAAAAGAAGCGGCGCCGGTGATTCGCACCGGCGCCGCTCTCTTGCACACTCGCTATTCGTATCGCAGCGCGGTAATCGGATCGAGCACGGCGGCACGACGAGCGGGCCAGACGCCGAACGCCACGCCGACGAACGCCGAGAACGCGAACGCGAGAATGATCGCGGTCGTGGAGATCTGTGTCGACCAACCGGCGGTCTTGCTCATTACAGTTGCGCCGCCCGCACCCAACCCGATTCCCAAGACGCCGCCGAGAATGCAAAGCACGACGGCCTCGATGAGGAACTGCAGCAGGATGTTCCAGCGCGTCGCGCCAAGAGCTTTGCGAATACCGATCTCGCGCGTGCGCTCGGTGACCGACACGAGCATGATGTTCATGATGCCGATGCCGCCGACGAGCAAGGATACGGCGGCGATGCCCGACAGCAGGTACGTCATGACCTCGGTCGTCTCTTGCGTCGTCGCGAGAATATCCGCCTGGTTGCGAATCTGAAAATCGTCCGGCGCGCCTTGACGCAGCTTGTGCTGCCGGCGCAGCACGCGCTGAATGTCGGCCATGGCGTCGGGAATCTTGTCTTCGCTCACGGCCAACGCGCTGATCGACTGAAGCCGATCCGATCCGTTCACGCGAAAGCGCGCCGTATTGATCGGAATGAGAATCTGGTCGTCGGGATTTTGAAACGCATTCGCTTGACCCTTGGACGCGAGCACGCCGATCACGAGGAATTGCGTTCCGCGGATGCGCACGTTTTCGCCGATCAGCGCCTCGGGCGCCGTAACTCCCAGGTTATCGACGACCGCCGATCCGATGACGGCGACGCGCTGGCGTCCTTCATCATCGGCGGCGGTGAACATTCTGCCCACCTTGAGCTGGTACTTGCGAACCTCGAGATAGTTGGGCGTTGTGCCGACGATTGTCGTGCTCGCGTTCTTGTTGCCTGACACGATCTGTTGCTGCGAGCGCATCTCCGGCTGAACAGCGAGCAGGTTCGTTGCACGCTCGTCGACCGCCTTCGCGTCGTCGAGCGTGAGGCGCTGCTGGCCGCCGGCGATCGCGATGCCACCGCCGCCGCCGCGCTGTTGACCAGGATTGACAGTCAACAACGTGGTGCCGAGTGCGGCGATGCGATCCTTGACCGCCTGCTGGGCCCCCGAGCCAAGCGCGACGACCGCGATCACCGCGCCGACACCGATCACGATACCGAGCATCGTGAGCAAGGATCGCAACTTGTTCGCGCGAAGGGCACCAATCGCAACGCTGATGATTTCTCCAATGAGCATTCGATCAACCCCCTCGACCACCACCGCGCGGACCGCCACCGCCCGGACCCTGTTGGCCGCCCAGTGGGCTGGCGTTCTGGCGGATTCGATCCTGCTGTTGTTGACGCTGCGCTTGCAGGGCCAACGCACCCAGCATGACGACGTGTTCGCCTTCTTTCAGGCCGCTCAGCACTTCCGTGTAATCGAGGTTGCCTTGTCCGAGTTGCACGACGCGAGGATGGAAGTTCGTCTTCGCGCTGTCGCTGACGAACACGAGACCCGCGCGCTGCCGTGCTGGCCGTGCGCCCATTTCCGGCGTGGGAGTGAGCGCGCCCGGGCGACCGCCCTGAGCGCCACCTTGACGGGTTGCGCCGCCGGCTGACGCCGACTGACCGGCACCACCGCCTTGTGCGCGGCGAGCGCATGCGCCAGCCGTGCGTGGGTCGATGCTCAACTGCGCGTAGATCGCGCGGAGCTGCTCGTTGATCGCCTGCATCTCGGGGCTGCCGCGGAAGCCACCGCCGCCCTGGCCGCCGGCACCTTGTTGACCGCCGGGCTGTCCGCCTTGCTGGCCCCCACCGAAGCCGCCGCCACCGCGGCGACGCTGTGTACTATCGCCGGTGCCACGCTGGCGATTCGCTCCGCCCGTCGAATCGCCGCCACGACGATTGCCGCCGCCGAAGCCCGCCGGACGAAGCGCTTGCATCTTGGCGCGAA
Organism: Gemmatimonadaceae bacterium; assembly: GCA_025934075.1. Classification (GTDB taxonomy): domain Bacteria; phylum Gemmatimonadota; class Gemmatimonadetes; order Gemmatimonadales; family Gemmatimonadaceae; genus JAQBQB01. Next base: position 35,281 of record JAICYT010000002.1, on the reverse strand, counting down.
GATCGTCGATCTGTTTTTTCTCCTTCGGATGCGCCTTGAGCACGTCGTCGATCTTCTTGCAATCGGCGTCGGAGACCTGCATGCCGCCAAATCCACCCTGGCCGAAACCGCCGCCGCCCTGCTGGCCGCCCTGTTGGATCGCGGTGGTCACGATCTCTCCATTCGCGCTCCCGGATCCACCGCCCGGTCCAGCGGCACCACCGCTATTGGGCCGTCGGCCGCCGCCAGGCGCGCCGCCGTTTCCGCCGCGATTTCCACCGCCGAAGCCTCCGCGGCTACCTCCGCCACCAAAGCCCTGTGCTTTGAGCTCGGCGTTTATCGTGTCCGCGTTGAGTCCCAACAAACCACCAGTGGCCACGGCCTCACGCGGATTCTTGATCGCGTCGTTCGGAATGGCGATCACGTTGTCGCGCTCGTCGATGAGCACCGAGACTTCGCCGTTCATTCCGGGCTTCAGCAACCCTTCCTGGTTCTCGAGGTTCACGAGCACCGGAAACATCGTCACGTTCTGCTGCACGACAGCTTGTGGCTCGATCTTCTCGACGACTCCGCCGAAGCGGCGGTCCGGGTACGCGTCCACAGTGACGTTGGCCGGCTCGCCCGGGTGGACGTTGCCGATGTCCGTCTCGTTGAACAGCGCGCGAATTCGAACGGTCTTGAGGTCGGCCATCTTCACGATCGTCGTGCCGCCGCTGACCGAGCCCGTGGCCGACGCGATGACCGTTCCGACCGACACCGTCTTGTCGATGATCGTCCCGATTGCGGGTGCGCGGACAGTCGCGTCCTCCAAACTCTGTTTGGCGAGATCGAGTTGCGCTTTCGCGCTGACGACACCGGATTTCGCGTTCTCATAATCCACCGCGACCTTCTCGAACTCTTGCGGCGTGATGACGCGAGCTTTGAACATGTCTTCGTTGCGCTTCTTGTCCGACTCCGAGACTTGCAGGCGTGCCTGCGCCGCGTCCAGCTGCGCCTTGGCTTGGTCGTACCGGTTCTGCACGTCGCGCGTGTCGATCTGAACGAGCAGATCGCCGGGGTTGACGTGCGTGCCTGTCTCGACGGGCATCTGTGTGATGACGCCGGACGCCTTCGATTTGACTTCGATGATGGTGATCGGCTCGATCACGCCGTTCGCCTGCGCATCGATGATGATGTCGCGGCGCGTCACGAGCGCGGTCTGCACGGTCGGCGCCTGTTGCTTCTTCGCGCACGCGGCTGCGGCGGCAAGGAGCAGGACCGCTCCGAAGTATCGTCTCACGTGGGTGTATCTCCTAGAATCGGCCAGGGGAGGGCCGGCTATCAAGTGTACGCGAAGAAGGAGAAAAGTGCTGGTGCGGGATTGGCCGAAGGGCGGAACTCGCGGTCCCGCCCTTCGGCGCTCCGAACTTCCAGTGCTTCCGTCAGTCAGCTTGGCCCTTACGGCAAGTCTTTGCCGATGACCGCTTCGATCTGGGCTTTCGCGTTGCGGTAGTTGAGGCGAGCCTGAATCAGGGCCTGGCGGGCGGTCACGAGCGCAGTCTGGGAATTGAGCACGTCGAGCAACGTCGACGCACCGAGATTGTAGCGCTGCTGCTGCACGCGAAGATCCTCTTCGCTCGCGCGAACGTTCTGCTCCTGCACGCGCATCGCCTCTTCGTTGTTGCGCATCGTGGCGATGTCGGTGATGATGTTCTGCTGCGCGCCGAGTCGCGCGTCTCTCACCTGCGCCTGCGTATTCTCCAAATTGATCTGTGCCGTCGCGACGTTGTTCTCGCGGGTAAATCGGTTGAAGATGGGATAGTTCAAGTTGATGCTGACGCCGCGGCTGTACGGAAATGGATTGCCATTCAACCCGTACGACGCAGCCGTGCCGTTGCCGCTGTAGTTGAAGTTCGCCGTAATCGTCGGCAGATACGCGGCCTTTGCCGACCGTTCCGCGGCCGACGCGGCGGCTGCCTGCGCCTCGAATTGGCGAATCGGCGGGCCGGTGATCGCCATCTGCATGATCGCGGCGCTATCGACCGGCGCGACCGGGTGTTCGACAGTATCCGCGAGATCCGCCGTGACGAAGTACGGTGTGCCGACGAGACGCGTCAGCGCCGCGCTCTGCACCCGATATGTGTTCTGTGCCGTCAGCAATGCGAGCTGCGCGTTCCCGACTTGTACGACGCTCCGCAGTGAATCGGAGACGTTCGCTGCACCCGCCTGCACCTTGGCGATGGAGGTGGCCAGCTGCGCCTGCGCGGCCTCGAGTTGCGCGCGCGCCGCGCCTTCGGATTCTTTCGCGGCGAGAATAGAATTGTACGCCAGCTTTACCTGAAGCCCGACATTGAACTCGGTGTTCACCTCGGCGGCTTGCGCTGCCGTGACATTGGCCTGCTGGTTCTTGATGTCTGCGAACATCTTGCCGGCGTCGAATAGCGTGAGCTGCGAGGTCAAGCCGGTGTTGTAGGTCCAGGCTCCCGTGAACGGCACGAGCTGTCCGCTCTGGCCCAGGCGATCACCCGCGCTCTTGGTCTGGCCCGCGCTCGCGTTCAAGGTCGGGTAGAGCGCGGCGCGCGCGGCGCGCACACTGTTGGTCGCGCTGCGAACGCCATTGGACGCCGTGATGTTCGAGACGTTGTTTTCGCGCGCGAGACGAACGGCCTCGGTGATCGAGATCGGTCGAAGCGTGGTATCCGTCACCTGCTGCGCGCCGACAACCACCGGCGCCGCGAGCAGCACAATCAATTTCCTGAACATGTCCTCTTGGGCTCCTTTTGCTGTTCGGCTTCGCGCCGAGCCTGAATTTCTTTTCGACGTGCGTCGTACTTTGCCAATTGTTCTTTCGTGAACACGGCGCGCCACTGTGCTTTGAAGCTGCCGCGGATCGAGTCGAGACGGGCCTGTTGTGGCGCGAGCACGGTCTTGATCACGCAGTCCTGCTGGAACGACAGGGAATCGAGCGTCACGCGCTGTTGTGACGACAATCCCATCTCGTCGTAGAACCGGGAGCGCGGACCATATTGCGACGCGAATTTCTCGTGGCTGATGTACCCGGCAGCGGAGAACCCAAGGGCCCCGCCGACCAGCACGGCTCCGAGAAGGAACATCAGCGCTTGCTGCTTGCTGCGCTGCATGGAAGCTCCGAGTTAGCGGCCGAACAGGAAGCGGATGCGCGCTTCCCGATCGTCTTGTAGGGCCGGCCGGATCGCGGTCGATACCGGGACGGCAGGCGATGACAACATGCTATCGGCGGCGATGTCCGCCTCGGCTTGATGCGCGCGGAACATTGCGATGCCGGCGGCGACGAGAAGAATGGCCGCGGCACTGATCGCCGGGCGAACCCATCGATCGAGCTCCGTCCACCAACCCAGTTCCACATCGGCGACGCGGGCCATGATACGCGACTCGAGCTCGTTCCAGTACGCGTCGCCAGTAGGCGCGGCGTACAACGAGCGCAGCCCGCGCACCACGTCGTCGTCCTCGTTGGAAGTCAGCCGAATGTCGCTCATAGATCGCTCCGAACGTCTTTCAGTATGCGGCGCAGCGCCGCGCGTGCGTGATGCAAATCCGATCGTGCCGTACCTTCCGGAATGCCCAGCATTCCGCCGATCTCACCATGCGTAAAGCCTTCGACGTCGTGCAACACGATCACCGATCGTTGGCGGTCGGTGAGCTTCGTCAGCGCCTGATTGAGACGACGACGCAGCTCGTCCGATTCACCCGGATCCCGAAACGGCATGGGAACCGTTTCCGGCAGTTCGTCCGCGTCGCGGACTTTCCGCCGCCGCACCAGGTCTAGCGACGCATTGGCCATGATGCGGAACAGCCAAGCGCCAAACGGTTGGTCGGGGAGAAAGCGGTCCAGCGCCTTGAAGGCATGGAGGAAACCTTCCTGAACCGCGTCCTCCGCGTCCTCGTGCGTGAGCACGATCGCGCGACAGACGGCGTACGCTCGACGTTGGTGATTGCGCACGAGTGTCGAAAAAGCTTCGCTACTCCCGCGCTGCGCCGCGATGACAAGCGCTCGTTCGTCCGGTTTGGCGTCAGTCGCTGACGACATGCCGAACGGCAGTTCGATTGTGTTCGCAGCGGTCATCGAAACGTGGCCCGTGTCCAATTTCTCTAACGGATGACGCGCGGGAAACGTTGATGCTCAGCGGGCCTGCTCCTCGGCAGCGGGCGCCGCCATTGGCGCGGGGGTGGCGGGCGCCCCGGCAAGGCCGATCGCATCCGCAACGCCGCGCATCGCGTCGATCACAAATTGAATGTGCTGCTCCAGATCGGCGCCCATCTCTTGTACGCCGAGCAGCACGTCATCGCGGTTGACACCCTTGGCGAAGGCTTTGTCCTTCATCTTCTTTCGCACCGACTTCGCGTCGACGTCGAAGATGCTCTTCGTCGGCTTGACCAGCGCCGTCGCCGTGATCAGCCCCGACAACTCGTCGACGGCGAACAACGTTCGCGCCATGAGCGTCTCACGCGCGACGCCACTATACGCCGCGTGCCCGAGGATCGCTTGCAGAATGTCTTCCGGCCAACCACGCTCGCGGAGGAACCGCACGCCCCACGCCGGATGCTCCTCGGTCGCCGAGTGCGTGGCATTCGGATAACGCTCGTAGTCGAAATCGTGAATGAGCCCAGCCAACCCCCAGCGCTCTGGGTCCTCGCCAAAACGCCCGGCGTATGCGCGCATGGCCGCTTCGACGCCCAGCATGTGCTTCCTCAGCGACTCGCTGGCGGTGAATTCCTGCATCAGGGCGAGCGCGTCGGCTCGCGATGGAAGAGTTGGGCCGGTCATACCGGACCAATATACAGGCTGCCCTGCGTCCTGCTTACGCCGCCTAGGAGCGCGCGCCAACCGATGACACAATCTCGTCCGAGATTGCCGCGAGCGTCTTCAGGTCGAACGGTTTGAGCAGAACACGACGCCCCGTCTGGGCGAAGAACGCGGCCACGGCGGCGGACTGCATTTCTCCGGTACAAAAGACGACGCGATCGAGCATTTCGGGTCGCTGCGCCTCGAGCGCCGCGTGCAGCTCGATGCCGGACAGCTCAGGCATCTTTATGTCGGAGACGATGAGGTCGAAGTCCTCCTTCCGGTCGAGCAGGCGCTCTAGCGCCCGAGCTCCGTTCTCGGCCTCGGTGGCGATCCATCCCCGCCGCGTGTAGTAGCGCGACAGCGCCCGGCGGATCGTCGTTTCGTCGTCGACGATGAGGACCCGGCGCCGATCGGCTCGGTCGCCCTGGTCCGGAGCACCCGTGGCCGGCCGCGGAACGGGCCGCGTGGTCGCGCCGCGTGGCAACCGGAGAGTAAACCGTGCGCCGGGGCCGTCGTGCGGATCGCGGTTCGCAGCCGCGATCGTTCCGCCGTGCTGTTGCGCGATGCCAAGCGAGACCGACAGGCCGAGGCCGGTGCCTTGCCCCATTGGCTTCGTCGTGAAGAATGGCTCGAAGATGCGAGGCAGGACCTCGGCGCTCACGCCGGGGCCATCGTCCACGACCTCGAACAAGATCTCGTCGCCGTCGCGACGCGTGCGCAGCCAAATATTTCCGCCTGGTCCCGTGGCCTGCGCGGCATTGACGATGAGATTCGTCAAAATCTGCTCGATGCTCGAGCGGTCGATGAGAATGACGTCATTCTCACGCGGCACATCGACATGGAGCTCGATGGCGAGCTCGCTCACCTGAGGTTGAAGCGCACGCGCCATGTCGATGAGCAGCGTTTCGACCGGCACGGATACGCGGGCAGCCTCCCGACCTCGTACGAACGACAGCAGATCTCGAACGATGGCGCGCGAGCGACGCGCTTGCTGTGCGATGATGCCGAGCGCCTCGCGCTCCTCGACACTCCGCTCGCTGGCCAACAGGTCTTCGGTGAAGAGGAGGATCGCGGCCAACGGATTGTTCAACTCCTGCGCGACGCCTGATACGAGCTGTCCGAGCGCCGCAAGCTTTTCCGATTGACGCAGCGCTTGCTCGGTGGCGCGAATCGGCGTGACGTCCTCGACGTATCCGTCGATGAACGAGAGTTGCCCGACCTCATCGCGTTGGGCGAACACCCAGATTCGAGCGGTGATCGGCGAGCCGCCCTTGTGCCTCCACGCCACGTCGACAGCGACCCCGCGCGGCAACTGGTCAATTTTCTCGAGCCACATCGCGCGATCCTCGGGATCGCTGTACAACATGAGCGCATTCGACGCGAACAACTCCTCAGCCGTGTATCCGACCATCGCGCACAACGCGGGATTCACCGTAATGAACCGCCCGTCGTGCGTCACCCGGTAGATGCCGAACGGCGAATTGTCGACGACGGAGCGGTAACGATCTTCGCTCACAGGCAGGGTAGACGAGGGAGGGCGCTGCCGCGCGTGATGCGTGGCAAACACTGTTAGACGACTGGTCGACGACATAGGATACGGCCGATGCCTCACCTCCGATCGATTGCACTTCGTGCCGTTCCGCCTGACGCGGCCGCTCGCTTTCCATTCAGCGTTCCGATCATCCGCGCATTGGACATCCTCGAGCTCGGCGTCCGCGTCACCTTTCTGGTCGGCGAGAACGGGTCGGGCAAATCCACACTGCTCGAGGCGATCGCGGCGGCGGCCAACCTTCCGACAGTGGGAAGCGAAAGCCTCGATCGAGACGTCACGCTCGTGGCGCAGCGCGAGCTATCGCGCGCGCTCAAGCTCACATGGAATCGCCGTGTGACGCGTGGGTTCTTTCTTCGCGCCGAGGATTTTTTCGGCTTTACGAAATCTCTGGCCAAGCTGCGTTCCGAGATGCAGGAACGACTGCGCCAGGTCGATGAGGAGTTCGTGACCAGCTCGGATTGGGCCAAAGGGCTCGCGAAAGGGCCGGCGAGAAACTCACTCGCCGACATGGAGCGGCGGTACGGCATCGACCTGGACGCCAACTCTCACGGCCAGAGCTTTCTCAAGCTGTTCAGCGCGCGGTTCGTTCCTGGCGGGCTCTATCTGCTCGACGAGCCCGAAGCTCCGCTGTCGCCGCAGAGCCAGCTCGCGCTCATCGCGATGATCGGCGACATGGTGAAGCAAGACGCGCAATTCATCGTCGCCACGCACTCGCCGATTCTACTCGGCTTTCCCGACGCGGTGATCTACAGCTGCGACAAAGCTCCGATCGAGAAGGTTCCGTACGAGGAGCTCGACCACGTCGTCATCACGCGAGAATTCTTGAACGCGCGCGAACGATTCTTGAAGCACCTGTAGACACTTGCCGAGCTACTTGGTGGAGGTCGCGGCCGGCTGCTCGTGCGCGTACCTGGCGTTTGTCAGCGAGATGATGGTGCGCACGATCGCGAAAAGAACGATCGCTCCGATGATGAGGCCCATGAATGCGGCCTTCGTGTCGGTGCCCCGTGGGTGATGGTCGTGGTCGTGTGCGGTCATGTCAGGTGGGAAAGGCGGGTATGGCGGCCGCCGATCAAGCGACGCGCACCGAGTTCATCACATCGTCCTTTTGGATCTTCTTCATCACGTCGATTCCCTTCGTGATCTTACCGAACACCGTGTGCACGCCGTTCAGATGCCGCGTGTTGTCTTCGCTGAGCACCATGAAGAACTGGCTGCCGCCCGTGTCCTTTCCAGCGTGCGCCATCGATAATGCGCCGACTTCGTGTTTGCGGGGGTTGCCAGCCGTCTCGCACTTGATCTTATAACCGGGGCCACCGGTACCAATGCGTTGATCGCCGGCGGGCAGATCGCGCGAGAGCGGATCGCCGCCCTGCACGACGAAATCAGGAATCACTCGGTGGAACTTCACACCGTCGTAGAACTTCCCGTTGGCCAGCTTCTCGAAGTTCGCCACCGTGAGCGGCGCTTCCTTGTCGTACAGCTCGGCGACGATCGTGCCTTTGTTGGTTTCGAACGTGGCGGTTTTTGACATGCCACAAAGCTAGGTTGGCCGATGCTGAGACGGTAGGAGCCGATTCGCCGACCGACGAACGACGCTCAAACGAGCGACGACGGACAGATGTCGTTGAGGAAGCAGATCTCGCATTTGGGCCGTCGTGCCTCGCAGATCGTGCGCCCGTGCTCGATCAATAGATGCGCCAGCATCGTCCAGCGGTCGCGCGGAAAGATCTTCATTAGATCTTGCTCGACCTTGACCGGATCGGTCTCCTTGGTCAGGCCGAGGCGGCCACTCACGCGTCCGACATGCGTGTCGACCACGACGCCTTCGTTCTTGTCGTACGCGTTTCCGAGCACGACGTTGGCTGTTTTCCGGCCGACGCCCGGCAGCTTGACCAGCGCATCGAGCTCGTCGGGGATCTTGCCACCGTGACGCTCCGTGGCCGCGGTGGACATACCGATCAAGCTCTTCGTCTTGTTGCGAAAGAAGCCGGTCGACTTTATCAGCCCCTCGAGCTCTTCGGGCTTGGCCGCCGCAAGCGCGCCGGGCGTTCGATAACGCTTGAACAGCGCGGGCGTGACCATGTTGACGCGCTTGTCCGTGCACTGCGCGCTCAAGATCGTCGCGACGAGCAGTTGGAACGGCGTCTTGAAGTCGAGCGCGCAGTGCGCGTCGGGGTAGTGTTTCGCGAGGCGATCGTAAATCTCGCCGGCGAGCTCGGGAGTGGGTTTGGCTGCTTTGCGACGACGAGAGACGGCTTTCGGTGGCATGTCGGAGCGGTGCGGTGAACAATGATACGTCAGAGTCGGCGCCGGGCCCGGGCAAAAGCGACGACGTCGTCGGCCGATCGTGCATTGAGCACGTCGGCACGCTCGAGCCAGCCTTTTCGAGCAATGCCGACGCCGACCTCCATGTTATCGAGTCCGCGCGCGGAATGCGCGTCCGGACCGATTTCGATCGTTACGCCGAGCCGCTTGGCTGTCTGCAAGTGCCGCCAGTCGAGGTCGAGCCGGTGCGGGTCGGCATTGAGCTCGACGGCGACGCCAAGTGCGGCGGCTTTCTCGAGCACGGCCTGGACGTCGAGCGCGTATGGGTCCCGCGACAGAAGCAGGCGTCCAGTGGGGTGCGCCAAGATCGTGAGATGCGGATCGTCGAGTGCGCGCAGGACGCGGTCAGTCATCGTGGTTCGATCCATCGAGAAGCGCGAGTGGATCGAGCCAACGACGAAATCGAATTCGTCCAGCAGCTCGTCGCCGTAGTCGATCTGGCCGTCGGCGAGAATGTCGGCCTCGATGCCCTTGAGCACGCGAAAACCGTCGAGTGTGGCATTCAACTCGTCAATCTCATCGTGTTGAGCCCGCACGGCTTCGCGCGACAATCCTCCGGCAAAGAACGCGGCCTGCGAATGATCGGTGATGCCGATGTAGCTCCAGCCGCGTTCCTTCGCGGCCTGTGCCATCTCGCCGATCGACGCTTTTCCGTCGGAGTAGTGCGAGTGGCAGTGCAGCACGCCGCGAATGTCCGTGACCGTGAGAAGCGCCGGCAGCGCTCGACGTCGTGCCGCGTCAACTTCACCGAGTCCCTCGCGCAGCTCCGGCTCGACGAACGCGAGGGCGGCGGCGGAATAGATCGAGCGCTCGTCGGGCGTCGGGATGAAGCCGCCGCTTGAATCGCGGAGACGGTCGTCGTCGAGCTCGACGCCGTTCGCTTGCAGCGCGGCCGCAACGGCACTCACGTGCGCGTCGCTTCCGGTTGCACGCCAGAGCGCGACGGCGAAGCGATCACGATCGACGCAATGCAGCTCGAGCTCGGCGCCGTCGACGAATCGAATTGACACGGAGGCCTTATCGGCGCGGGCGCTCTTTATTCCCGCAAGCCGGGTGAACGACTGCGCGACGGCGACAGGATTCCTCCGGCACTCCGCAACGATGTCGACACGTGCCACGACTTCAGCCCGGCGACGAACGGCGCCCGCGAGCTCGGCACGCGCCACATCGGGGTGGCTTGCCACGGATGCGCGCAACCGCTGTGCTTCGATGTAGGCATGATGGTAGAGCCGCAGCGTTCCATGTTCGCGTGCTGCGGCAATGCCTCTCAAGAGTTTGGCGACAGTCTTCGGTCCGACTTTCGGCAGCGTGGCGAGACGCCCGTCCTTCGCGGCCGCCTCCAATTCCTCGAGCGTCTCAATGCCAAGTCCCTCATGAATCTGATGGATCTTGAGTGGCGAGAGTCCAGGAACGTCTAGCATCTCGAGCAGCCCTTCGGGCATCGACTCGCGAAGCTGCTCGAGGTACCGCGATTCGCCCGTTTCGATCAAGTCACGAACGACGGCGAGCGTTGCCGGTCCCAGGCCGCGCACTCTCCCGAGCTCCCCGGAGCGATACAGCGGGGCGAGATCGTCGGCGCCGAGCGCAAGAAGACCTTGCGCCGCGCCGGCGTATGCGCGGCGCTTGAACGAGTTCTCGCCTTTCAGCTCGAGGTACGCCGCAATTTGCGAGAGCACGTGCGCGGCGGTACGAGAATCCATAAACGAACCGGATCGAGACTCACGCGAATGGCAACAACGAGACCGCTACTCCTGGACCCCTACTCCTGGATGCCAGCGTTGTGCCGAATCCGGTCGACGCACTCGTGGAGCTGGCGTTCGGTCAGCTCGATTTCCTGTTTCGCGCCCTCGGCATCGAGCAATCCGTCGCGCATCGAGATTGCGATCTGGTTCATGTACCGAATCTTGGTGAGCAGCTCTTCGGTCACGCGGCGGAGACGCAGGAATGTCCGCTTCTCCGAGAGTGCGCGGCGATGCCGCATGCCGAGCTCCTCCGCCGGGATTCGGCGGGCGAGGTCGAGCACCTCGTCGCGGCTACGGCCCGGTAGTGCGCCTCGATCGGGGACGCCGGTTTGATCCCAACCTTCCTCGGCAAACCACAACCGGCCGACGTACTCGATTCCGTCGAACGCGACCCGGCACGTTACGGTGTAACGTCGACCCGAACGCTCGATCGTGGCGATGACTGGCGGAGACTCGGTTGGGGACATAAGCAACAGCTAATACGGGGTCCGGGCCTAGAGCAAGAGAGCGGCGTCGCTTCAGTCTTGGTGCACGAGAAAGTCGCGCACGGCGGTAAACAGTGCCTGCGGTTGTTCGACATACGGTACGTGTCCGGCATCCTCGATCACGACGAGCTGTGCGCCCATCGCGGTTGCCGCTGCTTCGGACGACGCGAGCGGAATTGGATCTTGGCGCCCGTGCACGATCAACGTCGGTACGACAATCGAATCGAGTTGTCCGGGAGCGAGCAGATTGTACTGGCCAAGGCTTTCCCATACAGACTGTTGAACGCGACCGGTGACACGAAATGGTGTCAGATCGTGTGTTGCGGCGGGATCGGCGAAGTAGCCGGCGACGCTGAGCTCGAACGCTCGTTGCCGATAGGCGTCGGGATCCCGCTCGCGAAGGCCGGAGCCCGCGAGATCGGCTCGGAGTTTTCCGACAGCGGCGTCGGATTGCCGGCGCAGAAACTCGCGCTCGAAATCCTCGCGGTACGCGCGAGTGACCGGCGCGGGATCGATCAGCACGAGCCGGGTCGGCCGATGCCGCGTTCGACCCGCCGCGGCTTCGATGGCGTACAGAATGGCGAGCAGGCCGCCCCACGAGTATCCCACGATGGTGGCCGGGTCCACCCGCAGTTCGCCGATCACGTGATCCAACTCTTCGACGTGCGTCCGCCATGTGATGGGCGTGCGGTCATCGGTCTTCGACCGACCGCCGCCGCGCTGGTCGTAGAAGATCAACTCGTAGGAGTCCGCGAGCTGCAACATTTGGGGGAGCAGGTAATCGTGGTGCGCACCGGGGCCGCCATGGAGCACGAGCAGCCGCGGCGCACCGTCCGGACCGTACACCGCCCAGTAAAGCGGGATCTGGGTGGTCGACGTGAAGCCGGATGCGCGCGGCGGAGGAATCGGCGGCATTCAAGAATGCGAATAACGCGCGGCGATCGACACCGTCGTCACGTGAACCTGAACCGTCTCGCTGATCGGATTGCCGTAGCCTCCGGCCATCGTGATGGCGACGGGAATCCCAACCTCGCGACATTGATCGAGCACGATCGAGTCGCGGCGCGCGAGACCATCGAACGTGAGCGACAGGCGTCCCAATCGGTCATGCTCGTGCGAATCGGCGCCCGCGAGATAGATCACCAGGTCGGGTCGCGCCGACTCGATGACCCGCGGAAGCGCCTCGGAGAGAAGCGTGAGATAATCATCGTCGCCGGTCCGATCGGCCAATTCGATGTCGAGACTGCCGGCGATTTTGCGAAACGGATAATTACGTCCGCCGTGCATGCTGAACGTAAAGACACGGTCGTCGCCGGCAAACACGGCGTGCGTACCGTTGCCCTGGTGAACGTCGAGATCGATCACCGCCGCGCGGTCGATCAATCCGTCACGCTGAAGCGCACGAATCGCGATGGCCACGTCATTGAAGACGCAAAACCCTTCACCGTGTGATGGGAACGCGTGGTGCGTGCCGCCGGCAAGATTCATGGTGATCCCTTGGTCCAGCGCTGCGCGCGCCGCTTCGCATGTGCCGCCCGCGGAACGATACGAACGCTCGACGAGCGCTTCCGACCACGGGAATCCGAGTCGTCGCTCTTCATGAGACGTCAGCGCCCCGCGCGTGAAACGCTGGATGTAATCACGCGTGTGGACGAGCAGCAAATCGTCGAGCGAGACGCGCGCCGGATCATGCACGCAATCTGCCGGCACGATGCCGTCGGCGATGACCTGCTCGCGGAGCATCGCGTATTTCGCGATCGGGAAACGGTGTCCGTCGGGAAGCGGAAAGCTGTATTTCGCGTTGGACCAAACGTGTAGGGGCACCGCTCGATCCCGTGACAGGCGCTGCTCAGCTTCCGCGCTTTCCCAGCGTGACATGCAGCGTCAAGCGCTGGCCGGCTCGCAGAATGACAATACCAACTTCATCGCCGGGCTTGTGAGCGTACAACGCATTCGAATACTCGAATAAATCCGTTACCGGCTTACTGTCGAACTCGACGATTACATCGCCCGCCTTGAGGCCGCCGACATCGGCAGGGCTTCCGGCGCGGACGCCAGTCAGCTTGAGCCCGGGCGTGTCGTCGCCCGCCATGTCTGGAATCGATCCCAGATACACGTCGGACCCCTCGCGCGTCGCACCCACAGGTGCGGCGGCGACAGCGCGCGTGAACGTCAGTCGCCCCGGTCGGTCGCCAATCTCACGCGCGACGCGCTCGGCAACAGTGACGACGCGCGCTTCGCCGGCCGCGTTGATGTGCTCCGGAACGTCGCTCGCGCGGTGGTAATCGTCGTGCAAATCGGTGAAGAAATGCAAAACGGGGAGATCCTTGGCGTAAAATGAGCTTTGATCGGACGCGCCAAATCCGTCGCCCTGAGCGGTGAGCCGCAGTCCGACCGGTGCGTTCGCGCTGTCGAGCAGAGCGGGAAGCTCTTTCGCCGTGGCAACGCCGTAGACGATCAGCCTGTCGTTCTTCAGGCGCCCGACCATGTCGAAGTTCAGCATTGCGTCGATGCTGTCGATCGGCACAGGGCTGTGCTCGACGAAATACGCGGAGCCGAGCAGCCCTTCTTCCTCACCGGAAAAATTCGCGAAGATGATCGAGCGGCGAGTTGGAGCAGCGGCGAGCAAACGCGCGAGCTCGAGCACGGCAGCCGTCCCCGACGCGTTGTCGTCTGCGCCACGACGAACGGCGCCTTTCGCCTCCGGATCCATCGCGCCTTCGATCGACGTGCCGAGGTGATCGAAGTGCGCGCCTATCACGATGTACTGACCGCGCAACGCGGGATCGCGGCCGGGCAAAAGCGCGAACACGTTCTGCGTTGGCACCGACGGAGGCGCTTTGCCGCGGGTGGCTGGCCGCGCGACGAAACGCTGCAGATAACCATTCGACATCGGCTGCAGCCCAAGCGCGGCGTAACGACGTGCGATGTATGCGGCCGCTGAATCGTTGCCCGGTGTCCCAGTGAGCCGCCCGCCGAGCGCGTCGCTGGCGAGATAGAAGATGTCGCGACGGATGGCGAGCGAGTCCGGCACTACTGCCGTAATCGGCCCCACATGCGGCGACTGGCACGCGGCCGCGGCAACGACGAGGCCGATCATCGCGCCCCGTCGAAGATTCGATCGCATGATTTCCTTCTGCTTGGGGGTTGCGACGACGTGCGTCAGCGCGCCGTGAAATCAGTCTTGCCGTTTACTTCACGACAGACTTCGGCGAGCAGTGTCGCGGTCTTGTCGACGTCGTCGAGGCTCACGAGCTCGTTCGGCGAATGCATGTACCGATTCGGGATCGAGACGAGCGCGGTCGCGACGCCTTCGTGCGCGATGTGAATCGTGTCGGCATTGGTCGACGTATCGCGGCCGGCGGCGTGGACCGAGTACTTGATGCCATGGCGATCGGCCGTGGTTCGAAGCATATCGAACACGACGGGCGAGATCACCGCGCCACGCGTGAACACCGGACCGCCGCCAATGCGATGATCGCCGAGCTCCTTCTTCTCGAGGTTCGGATGGTCGGTCGCGAAGGTCACGTCGACCACGAGCGCCATCTGCGGGTGGATGCAATTGGTGCAAATGAGCGCACCGCCACCGTGCCACGCGATTTCTTCTTGGGTCGTCGCCGCGGCGACGACGCGTGCGGGTCCTGGATTCTGCGCATAGCGCCGCAACGCCTCGAGCACGACGAATGCGCCGATGCGATCGTCGATCGAGCGCGAGACCAGACGATTGTTCGGAAAGTCGATCGACTTCGAGTCGATCACACCAGGGTCGCCGACGTTGAGTCGTCCTTCCGCCTCGGCGCGATTCGACGCGCCGATGTCGACCCAGATGTCGGTCATCTTCGACGCTTGCTCGCGGTCGGTCGGCTTCATGAGGTGGATCGGCTTCTTGCCGATCACGCCGAGCACGTCGCCCGCTCGGCCCAGGAATCGAATGCGCTGTCCGACCAGCACCTGCGGATCCCAACCGCCGATTGGCGATGGATAGACGTAGCCTTCGTCGTCGATGTACTGCACGATCAGCCCGATCTCGTCGATGTGGCCGTCGAGCATGATCGTCGGCGAGCCGCCGGGATTGACCTCTGCCATGCTGTTGCCCGCGACGTCTGTCGTGACATTGACGGCGAACGTCGACGCCTCTTCGCGCCAGACGCGAGCGGCAGCGGCTTCAAACCCCGATGGGCCGGGTGTGTCGAGTAAACGTTTGAGAAACGCCAGCGAGGACGGACTCAGCATTCTTCGCGCGGGGTCGGGTTGGTCTAGGATCTAGTGAGGAAATCCTAGTCCCGGCCGGGACGGGATGGAAGAGACCAGTGATCGAACGCTGGCTACCGGGGACGGCGAACGGGGAATACGAGGAAGCTCAGTCCCAGGATGATCAGGCCGGCGACGTACCAGCGGAGGTCCTCGGTCAGCCCGTAATACAGAATTCCGAACCATGCGAGCATTTGCCCGAATAGCCAACCGTGAAGACTGTCCGGAATCCCCATGGACTCTCGTCGCCGACGGGCCCACCGGCTGTTATAAAAGCGCAAGTCGATCATCTGGACCAACGCATACAACCACGTCAACACGCCGACGCCGCGCAGCTTTCGCACAAACACCGGCTGGGCGAGATGGGACGCGCCCAATGTGTGGAAGACGTAAACCGCGAGCCCGAAGAACAGCGTGAGCGCAAGTAGAATTCCGCGGAGACGCGTGAGCCGCTCTGGCGTGAGCCAGCGCTGCCGTTGGTCTATGGCATCAGTGGCGGGGCCGAGCCCCGCGACAGGTGGGACCATGAGCTGGAAGACAAAAGGACCTGCGGGCGCGGTTAGTGGCCGCGCTCGAAAACAACCCGTCCTCCAATATACGTCGCGAGCACATTTGTTCCGAGTATCTCCGAGTCCGGAATTGTCATGATGTCGCGGTCAAGAATGACAAAATCGGCAAGCTTCCCGACGGTCAGCGAGCCCATCGTTTGTTCCTGGAAGGCGGCATAGGCCGGCCAGATGGTCATCGCCTTCAGCGCCTCTTCGCGGGTCATCTTCTGTTCCGGAAACCAACCGCCCGGCGGCCAGTTATCGTCGTCTTGCCGCGACACGGCCGCATGAAACGAGAACAGCGGGTTGACCCGCTCGACGGGAAAATCGCTGCCGTTTGGGATGATGACGCCGGTGTTCAGCAATGAACGCCACGCGTACGCGCCAAACGTTCGAGCATAGCCCAGGCGATTTGCCGCCCAGTACATGTCGCTCGTCTGATGGACGGCTTGCATCGAAGGAATGACGCCAAGCTGCGCAAAACGCGGAATGTCGGCGTGGTCGAGCACCTGAACGTGTTCGATGCGGAATCGATGATCGACCGTCGGCACAGCTTTTAGCGCGGCCTCGTAAGCGTCGAGGGCGATTCGGTTGCCCCGGTCGCCAATGGCGTGCGTGGCGACCTGGAAGCCGTGCTGAAGCGCTCGCGTCGAGACGTCGCGCAAATGCTCGGGCGTCGACTTGAGGAGGCCGCTGTTCTTGGGATCGTCGGTGTATGGGTCGAGCAGCGCCGCGCCGCGTGAGCCGAGCGCGCCGTCGGCGTACAGCTTGATCGCGCGAATCCACAAGTGCGAATCATAGAGCGCATTCTGCGGCCCGCGCTGGAAATAGTGCTCGATCGCCGCGCTGTCGTCGGAGATCATCGCGTAGACGCGAAGGGTGAATGTGCCCGCCTTCGCCAACTCCTCGAAGACGTCGAGGACTGCGCGCGGTTCGCCGGGATCGTGGAGGCCGGTCAGCCCCCAGGAATTCGACTCCTTCACCGCGGCGAGCGCGGTGGACGTCATCTCGTCATGCGACATCGGCGGAATGACGCGATCGATGATTTCCATCGCGTTATCGACGAACACGCCAGTCGGCGCGCCGCTCGCTTCACGTTCGATGCGACCGCCGGCCGGATCTTTCGTCCCCGCGGTGACGCCGGCCGCACGCATTGCCGACCCGTTCGCGAGCAGCGCGTGGCCGTCGATGCGCTCGAGCACGACCGGATTGTTCGGCGAAACCGCCGACAGCGCTTCGTGCGTGGGGAAACGGGTATTGCCCCATTTGTTCTGATCCCAGCCGCGACCGATCACCCAACGCCCGGCTGTCGCTTCCTTCACGCGCGCACCCACGCGTGATACGATCTCGTCGAACGAACGTGTGTCGGTCAGATCGATGCTGCGCAGGAATTCGCCGAGGCCGAAGAGATGCGCATGCGCGTCGACCATTCCGGGAATCACCGTTCGCCCCGTGGCGTCGATGACCCGGGTGTTCGGTCCGCGCAGAAGCGATGCTTCACGCACTGAGCCGATGAAAGCGACCTTCCCGTCGCGCACGGCGAGCGCCGAGACGAATGGATGTCCGTCGTCGACGGTGTAGATCCGTGCGTTCGTGACGATGAGGTCAGCAGGCGCCGGCGTGGCGCGCTGGGCGGGAGTCGCGGACGAGAGTCCAAGCACCGCGCACAGCGCGATGCACACAGCAGACAGAGGCATGATTGCCGGGCGGGAAGGGGAAGCGTGCAGTCGAACGCTATGCCCGGGCGGTCACGCGCTCAAGGCTTCGTGTCGTCGCCACCGGGAATGCGAGTCCAGATCGCGACGGTGCCGCAGATCGTCTGGCCTCGCATGCGATTGAACTCCGGCGGGAGCCCGGCCGCTCCGGCGTAGAGCTCCACGCCTTCGACGTCGCCGGGCGGCACGTCGTCGATACTGAATCCATACGCCTGAATGCCGTCGACGAAGAACTGCGGCGGGCAATTGCCTCGCCCCGCCCGAGCGAAGCGCAATGCCGTGCGACCGTTGTCTCCGTTCATGACGATGGCTCCGGGAATCATTCGCATCATGTCGCTGAGGAGCAACGGATGTCGCTTCTCGATTTCGCCGCGCGTCACGAAGTGTCCAATGCCCTGTTTTCGTCGTGTCTCGAACTCTTCCCAGACGCGGAGTTGCGTGGCGTGCTCTTGCACCACCATCCCGGTCAATTGAAGCGCCGTCACGCCGAGCGTGACCTCGACGTCGGTGGTGTCTTCCGACGGAACGGTGATCGAGAGAACGACGGGTGCGTAGGAGAGCCGGCGAAAGCTGAAGTCAGCCGAGCCCGAGGGAAGCCTGGAGAGGATGAAACGTCCCGCAGTGTCCGTGCGGACGACCTTGGCAATCTTCAGCGCTGTGACTTCGACGTCGGGGATCGGCGTGCCGGCGCTGTCTTTGACGATGCCGGTGATTGCACCACCGAAATTTTGCGCGGCGAGGTGGGTCGTCGCCAGGCACAGGGCGCTGACCGCGCAGGCGAGGTATCGCACTCTGGCCACGATTGAGCGTTCTCTCATACCACCTCCATTGCGGCGTGCGAGACGTCGCGTCGCCGGCAATCGGCGCCGGCGAGAACAGTGCCGTAATCCACAATCCGCGCCCCAATACTCGGGTTCCTCGACTGAAGCATTGGTGTCTGACCCTAATGCTCCCCAATTCCAGAACGCGTCTCCCAGGATGAGACGCCGCGGAACGCACTGCGTCAAGATCCCGTTGACGGTAAGCAAAGCACAGCGACCATGTTCGGCATTTCTGTTGCCGGAATGTACGGAGAGTGTCGACCTCTTCGCTTGGCATGGAATGCGTCATGACAATCGGTCCGCAGGGCACAATAATGTGACGGGTCGAATGGCTGGGCGGATGAACCGTCTCACTCGTGCCTGGTTTTCGGTACCTTTCCGGCCGCGGCTGAGCGCCAAGCCTCTCGGTGCGTTTTTTGGAGTCTTTCTCGGAGTGTTTCAATGACTCGCTGGCCCATCGTAGTTGCCTGCGCCGCAGTTCTCCCCGGCCTGGCGGCGGGGCAGTACTCCAACCGACCCACGAGCGACTCTGTGTCCGCTCCGATCCGCGACGTGCGGTATGACGTCACCTTCATGCGGTCGAACGGCCAACAGCGGGCGATCGACGTCGCGATGTCGTTCAACACCGCCGGTACATCACCGGTGCTGTTGTCGCTGCCCGCCTGGACGCCGGGCGCATACGAGATCAGCAATTTCTCACGATGGGTTGTCGAGTTCGCGGCGACCGGCGATGGCAACAAATCGCTCACCTGGGACAAGCTCGACTACGATACGTGGCGCATTCGGCCCGCCGGCGCAAAGGCGCTACGCGTCAGCTTTCGCTACGTCGCCGACACGCTCGACAATGCGATGGCCTGGGCAAAGCCCGACTTCGTGCTCTTCAATGGGACCAACCTGTTCTTCTACGCGGAAGGGCAGCCGCTCGAGACGCCAGCGACGGTCGCCATACACACCGAGGCGGATTGGCGTGTCGCGACCGGTATGTCGAGCGCGACGCAACCGCGGACCTTCACAGCCACGAACTACCACGATCTCGTTGACATGCCGTTCTTCGTCGGCCACTTCGATCTCGACAGCGCTCGCGTCGCGGAGAAATGGATTCGACTTGCGACATATCCTGCGGGGGCAATAAACGCCCAGGTGCGCTCGACGGCATGGGATCAGCTCAAGCGAGTCATTCCGCCCGAGACGACCGTGTTCGGCGAGATTCCGTGGGAGACGTACACGGTCATGGAGATCGTCGACTCGTCGTATGCCGGCGCGAGCGGTCTCGAGCACCAAAGCTCCCACGTCGACGTACTCGCCCCGTCGTATGTCGGGAGCGAGTTCCAGCCATCGCTCTACGCGCACGAGATCTTTCACTCGTGGAACGTGAAGCGGCTGCGGCCAGCTGAGATGTGGCCATATCAATACTCTCATCCGCAGCCGACGCCGTGGCTCTGGGTATCGGAGGGCATCACTGACTACTACGCCGATCTTGCCGAAGTGCGCGGCGGCGTCGTCGACGAGCGCGGGTTTTACAGCCTCGCGGCGGAGAAGATCAACGAAGTGATGAACGCCATGCCGGTGTCGCTCGAGGACGCATCGGTCAACACGTGGGTGCATCCCATCGACGGCACCGAATACCTCTACTATCCGAAGGGATCACTCGCTGGGCTCGCGCTCGACATCATGATTCGCGACGCCAGCGACAATAAGCACTCGCTCGACGACGTCATGCGCGGCCTCTACCAGTCGGACTACAAGCATGGCCGCGGATTCACCGCGACCGATTGGTGGAACGCGGTGAGCGCCGCCGCCAACGGAAAATCATTCGCGCAATTCAGCGCCCGCTTCGTCGATGGCCGCGAGCCGTTTCCATGGGACAGCATCCTGCCAATCGCCGGCATGAGAACGCGACAGGAACGCGTGCCGCGCCTCGGCGTGATGACGCAGCCTGATCCCAGCGGTGTCGTGGTCGCGAACGTCCAAGAAGGCAGCTCGGCGGCCATGGCGGGCGTGAAACCGGGCGACTACCTCGTGTCGGTCGGCGACATTCCGGTCGAGGACCAGCAGTTCGGCGCAAAGATGCGCGCGAAGTACGGCGCGTCGGTCGAGGGATCGCCGTTGCAGATCAAAGTTCGGCGTGGTGCTGAGACGGTTGTTCTTCCGGGAAAACTTCAATTCGCGCCGGGCGATGTCGTCATCGAAGCTGATCCGACAGCGAAGCAAAAAGCCGTCAGAATTCGCAATGGGATTCTGAAGGGCGTTACGGGACAATGACCCTTCGTTCCGCGCTGGACCTGCAATCGGCTTGAGCCGTCGGCCGCGGTCGGATCAGGGCGGGAAATCGGTCGCGTACGCGGCCCACGGCCCGTTCCGCGACGTCGTCGCGCGAATGAGCTTCGTCACGGTGTTCAGTGCGTCGCTATCCTCGATCGGAATCGACAGACCGGCCACGCGTGACGAGAGCGCGGCGTAGGAAAGCGGTTCTTGGGACGCGTAGATCAGCAGATATCCGTGCTGATTGAAGCCGAACACCGGCATCGAGTCGCGTCCAACGCCGCCCGTGCCTCGTCCACCGCGCTGCCGATTGCCTTGATTCGGCTCCGCCGGACGCCGAATCAATCGCGAGCTGTCCGCTGTCACCGCGGCTCTTGCTAGTGATGTCTCCACGAGGTGCGATCCGGCTTCCACGTACATGTTCTGCGTCGAATCAGCAGGGAACAGCAGTCGGCTGGCGCGTCCGGGCGCAACGAGAAAGACGGCGACGTTCGCTGGCCGCGCGAGTTGCACCGTAAGATGTTGCGGGATGCGCTCGCCTTGCGTTGGTGCCACCTTCGGCGCCAGATCGTTGTACTGACCGAACACGTGTGGTTGGCTGCTCGCGCACCCGAGTAGGACGCCAAAGAGCGCCGCCGACTTGATTGTACCAGAACGCACTGACCCCTCACGAAGCTTTGAGATGACCAACATGTATTCACGAATCCCACAGCGGCGGGTGGCGCTCGCTCTCCTCGCTGTCGCCGCCCAATCCCTTGCGGCAAACGCGCAGGCAACAACGACGCCAGGAGCTCCGGTAGCGTCGTCGATCAGCGCGCGCACGACGGGAATGGATCGGCGGGACGGCTTCCTTCCAATCTACCTCGACGGGCGGCAAGGGCGCATCCTGCTCGAGATCCCGCACGATTCCACGCGCGCCCTGCTTCTCATTACCCAGGCGACCGGCCTTGGTTCGAATCCCATCGGGATCGATCGCGGCTCGGACGGCCCGACCTACATCGCCCGGTTCGACCGGGACGGTGATCGCGTTCTGCTCGTCCTCGAGAACTGGTCCTACCGCTCATCCTCCGGCGACCCTGACCACGCGCGCAGCGTTGCCGAGGCGTTTCCGCCCAGTACAGTAGCGTCGCTGCCGCTGCTGGCGGACGAGAACGGGCGACTGCTCGTCGATATGACCGAGGTCGCGATGCGTGATTGGACCAACGTCGCCGGGACGCTGGCCCAAAATCAACAAGGCTCCTATTCCGTCGCCCGGGACCGGTCGAAGATCTATACCCCGTACACGAAAGCGTTCCCGGACAACAGTGAGATCGACGTCGCTCTCACGTTCGCGACGACCGGCCGACCAGGCAACACCGTTGACGCGATCGTGCCGGACGGGCGCGCACTCACGCTGCGGCAGCATCTGTCGCTCGTGAAGCTGCCCGACGGCGCGTTTCGACCGCGCGCGCTCGATCCGCGGGTTGGATATTTCGGGGTCGAGTTCAACGACTACGCACAGCCGATTCAGGCGCCACTGCAGGTGCGATGGGCGGCGCGCCATCGGCTCGAGCGCGTGAACCCAAACGATCCCAACTCGCCGATCAAGAACCCCATCCGCTATTACGTCGACCGCGGCATTCCGGAGCCGCTCCGTTCGGCGACGCTCGCGGGAGTGAAGTGGTGGGAGGACGCATTCGATCGCGCTGGGCTCAAGGGCGGGTTCAAGGTCGAGCTCTTGCCCGAAGGCGTCGACCCGATGGATAGCCGGTACAACGTGGTGCAGTGGGAGAATCGCAATGAGCGCGGATGGTCGGTCGGTGGCGCGCTCGAGGATCCGCGAACCGGAGAGATCATCAAGGGCATGGCGCGTCTCGACTCACACCGCGCGCGGACGGACTACAATCTTTACGCAGGCCTCATGGGCGCGAGCGCGTCGCCCGCGGATACCGCGTTTGTTCTCGCGCGCGTTCGCCAGGTGAGCGCACACGAAGTCGGACACACGCTCGGCCTGGCGCACAACTACATCGCGTCGACCTACGAGCGCGCGTCGGTGATGGATTATCCACCGCCGCGCGTGCGACTCGACGCAAATGGTCGAATCGATCTGTCGCAGGCATACGGCGTCGGGGCCGGTCCATATGACGTGTGGGCGATCCACTGGGGCTATGGGACGTTCGCGCCGTCGACCGAGCGCGATTCGTTGCGGGCGATCATCGCCGACGGGTTGAAGAGAGGCTACCTCTATCTGTCCGACGCCGATGCTCGGCCCGAGTTCGGCTCCGATCCGCGCGTGAATCTTTGGGACGATGCAGCGACGCCGCTGGATTTTCTCAAGACGCAGACGGCCGTACGCCGCGTGGCGATCAAACAGTTCGGTGAGCGAAACATTCGACCGGATGAGCCGATCACGCTGCTCCAGCAGCGATTCGTCCCCCTGTACTTCTTCCATCGGTTCGCCCTGAACGGAACGTCGAAGGCCATTGGCGGCATGGAATACAGCAACGCGGTGCGCGGCGACGCGCAGCAAGCGACGCGCGCCGTGCCTTATCAACAACAGGTCGACGCACTGCGTCTCATGCTCAACGCTCTACGGCCGGAGGAGTTGGCGATTCCGGATACCGTGCTGACATTGATGGCGCCGGGAGCGAATGCTGTGACGCCGACGGTCGAGCTGTTCGGCAGTCGAACGCGGCCGGCGTTCGACGAGCTCGGCGCAGCGCGTTCGCTGGCGCAGATGGTCGTCGATATGATCCTACAGCGCGACAGAGCGGCGCGGCTGGTCGAATTCGCGACGCGCGGTGCCGGCCCGCATCTGACACTTGCGGCGACCATCGACAAGCTGACGGCGGAAACCTGGGATGCGCCCGTTCCCGCGAGTCCCAAGCTTGCCGCGCTTCAGCGCGTAACGCAGCGCGCCGTCATCGAAAAGCTGCTCACGCTCGCCGCCGACTCGGCCGCGGCGACCGAGGTTCGCGCGATGGCTGAGCTAAAGGTGGCTGACTTGCGCGCGAAGGCGCGGGTGAAGCAGGCCGCGGCGCGCACGGACGAGGCGCGCGCGCACTGGCTGTCGATCGTGAATGACTGTACGCGTTGGATCGAGAAGCGAGAGTTGCCGAAGCTGTCGCCGACCCTCGTGCCGCCGCCGGGCGATCCGTTCGGAATGCCGTAAAAGATCGTTGTTCATGCTGAAGAGCGAAGCTCTTGCTCACGCGGATCAGCGAAGCGACGAAGGATCTGCCGTTCGACTTCAACAGCAGATCCTTCGCTTCGCTCAGGATGACTCAAGAGTCGGACTACCAGGAGGCGAGGTTGTCCATCCACGAGTTGGGGATGGCCATGTATTTCCGCATGCGTGACGAAGCTTTGGCCACGCTGCACGAGTCGTACACGTAGGTCTTCTGACCGTTCGCGGCGGCGTCGTCGCCATCGAGGTTCGGATTGTTCAACGTACTCACCTGGGGCGTTCCGCCGAGGAGGTAGTTCAAGCCGCTGAGCGTCGCGCCCCACGTCGTGTTGTTACCGTCCGAGGTGAGCTTGCCGCCGACCAAGAGGATACCGCTCCACATATTGCTGCCGTGCACCTCGAAGTCGCTGTCGGCGACGATGATTCCGCGGCCGGCGTTCGGCAGCCGGTAGCCGTTGGTCTTGACGCGGATGACCGGCCAGTAGTTCGTGTCGGCGGCGAAATCAGCTTCGGATGGGAAGGTCCCGCCAGGAATGGTGATGTCCGGCGCCATCGAGTTCTGAGTGATGATGGCATTCCAATCGATGTTGTTCTGCGCCAAGAGCTGCGCGAACGTCTTGCTCGTGTCGACGGGCGGGTTTCCGTAGAAGTCCGACGCATCACCGGCGTTCGTGAAATCACCCTTATCGACCTGTGCGCCTGCCACATCCGGCTGTTGTCCGCACGCATCTCGGCCGTCGATCGTTCCGGCGCCGTTCTTATTCAGGCCTGACAAGCTGACCCAGGCCGCCGTCACCTTCATCGTCATCGTCACCCACTTGGCGTAGATGCCAACGGTGTGCTCGGAGTTCACCGACATGGCGGTGCTCAACTTCACCATTGTGTCGACGCCCGTGGAGCGAATGAAGTAGATGGCGGGTGTCACCGAATCTTTCGCGGGACGAACCTTGACGGCGACGACGTCGGCATAGCCGCCGGGCAGGTTCACGCGCGTCCACTCCGAGTCGGCGGTGATGGGGTCGGTGCAATGATCGCAGAACCCGACGCTGCTGCGAAGCACCATGAACTGCTCGAGCCCCGTCTCGGCGAGGTGGTACGCGCGGTTCTCGCTGCGCTGGGCGGCGTTCGTGATGAATTCAGCGTTCGTGGAAGAAAACGCGGCGGCAATAGCGGCAGTCAGCACGGCGATGACGAGGATCGACATCGGCAGCGCAAACCCCTTTCGATTAGCAAGTCGCATCATGATGGCGCTCCCTGGTCAGAACGAACGGACGTTCTTGAAGAAAACGGAGGTTCGCACCTTCGACATCGAGTGCGAATTGATGTTGTTGGAAACCACTCGCGAACTGATGGCGTTCAGCACCAGATCGATGCCGACGATCGACGAGACGGCCGGCGGTACCACGATGGAGGTGTCAGCTCCGCTCGTGTAGAACCTGAAGCGCGCGGACGTGTCGAACGGCGCGAGGATCTCCTCGGGCGTCGCCGTACCTTCCACGTCGCGATAGAGTCCGAGGTATCCGGAATACGCGTTCGATGCTTTGAACGAATACGAGACGCGCTGCCAGAAAAAGACGGGCGAGACGCTTTGGGCTCCGGTTGCCGCTGCCGCATTGAGGTCGAGAATGTCACTGGTGCGTCCGTTGACTGCGAACGTTCGCAGATTTGCCTGACCGATGCCGGTGCCGGTGCAGCGCGATTGCGTGCCGCGGGCGAGCTGCGCGTCGGTGGCCTCCGACGATGGCCGCGGCACTATCTT
This sequence comes from Gemmatimonadaceae bacterium, assembly GCA_025934075.1. Taxonomy (GTDB): domain Bacteria; phylum Gemmatimonadota; class Gemmatimonadetes; order Gemmatimonadales; family Gemmatimonadaceae; genus JAQBQB01. The sequence goes on along the minus strand of JAICYT010000002.1, from coordinate 9,869 downwards.
ATAGCGGCCGGTCAACGTGTCACGCCAGGCGAAGCCGGCGTAGCTTGCCATCGCGACGACGCTCGAGTCGGAGGGGAGCATGCTGACCGTGGTGATCGTGCCGTTGGTCGCGCACACTAGACCAAAGCGGTACGGCACTTTGATGCGGATCAACTTCCCATCACTCGCCGCGGAGTCGATGCCGCCTGAATCCTGAACCATGCGGAGGTCGGACAGCATCACGTTCATCGAGTTCCGCGCCACGCTGCGCGCTTTTCGGATGTTCGTTTGCTGGTCGAAGAAGCGCGATTGCGACGTGAGCAGCTTGGTGAATGCGGCACCGATGATGCCGACGATGATCAGCGCGATCGCGATCTCGATGAGGGTGAACCCTCGGCGGGACTGTCGTGGCGTCGTCATATCAGCACGTGAGGCAAAGCGGCGTGTTCGTCGCCGGCTTGGTTCGATCGAGCGTCACCGAGTCCATCTTGGTCGTGTCGCTCATCGGGATGACGATGATCTTGATCGAATACCGATTGGTCCCAGTGTTCGCGATCGCCATCCGACGCTTGTACGTGAAGTCGCCCAGTGTGAGCGTCGTGGTCGTGGTCGACCATGACGCGAGCGTCGAGTAGGGTATAGCGCCGAGTTTGTTGGCTTCGAGCTGCAGCACCGCTGTGCGTTTGGCGAAGAGGTCGTTTCCGCGGCCGCGAACGGCGACTATGAGCGACATCTTTGCCAGCGACATCAGGACGATCGCGAGCATGGTCATCGCGACCATGACTTCGATCAACGAGAAGCCTTTGCGAGATTTTGTCATTGTTGTTGCACCAAGCCGGCGCGCGAGACCGAGATCCTTTTGGTCACCGCGGGCGATGTGACGGAGATGGTTATGAGCAGCGGACTATTCGCCAATCCATCGGGGTAGACTTCGACCGGATTGTTCGAGAAGGTGACGGCACCTGAGGGCAGACCGTACGGGTCTTGTCCAAGCGATGCTTTCCGGAACGTCGTCGTGCCGGCGCGGTCGGTGATTTTGATCTGCCGGCTAGCGGTGTCCCAAGAGATTCTGATCGGCCGACGATTCCGCGCGGCAAGCGCCCACGCCGCCTCTACATTGGTCTGTATGATGTTCGAGGCGCGGTACACGCGCTGCTGCACCAAGATGTCGTGGATCTTGCCAACCGAGATCGACGAGATGATACCGATGACGACGATCGCGATGACCAGCTCGAGAATAGAAAATCCGCGGCGCGTACGGATGCGTCGCGTGAGAGTACGAGAGTTCATGAGGGCACCGAAGCGAGGGCGGTCCGACCTACTCCGTGGACGGCAGGAGACATGACTAGGTAACGGTGACGTGCTCGTCTGTAACACCGGTCACCCGATAAGGCGCCGGCATGGATGAGCCTGAGTTGGCTCAAACTGTTGATAGACTGGGATTTAGGCTCTCATATGACAAGTCGGAGAATGGGGCTGGAAAGCATCGTCAAAACGCATGGCTTTGACGCCGATCACACGGCGGGGACCGCGACCTCTTGGGGGAACAAATGAGGGTCCGAAAGCTGGGGGTAATCGGGGCGGGGACGATGGGGAGCGGCATCGCGTCGTTGGCCGCGTCGGCCGGGGTCCCGGTAGTGCTGCTGGACGTTCCGGCGGCAGGCCAGGATCGAAACGCGCTGGCACGCGGCGGAATCGAGCGCGCCAAAAAGTCCAAGCCTGCGGCCTTCATGGACGTAAACCGCGCGTCCGCGATCGAGATTGGAAACACGGAAGACGATCTCGGCCGACTTGCGGGCTGTGACTTGGTGGTCGAAGCGATCATCGAGCAGCTCGATCCCAAACGTCAGCTTTTTCAGCGTCTCGAGCCGCTCCTTCCCGAACACACGATCATCGCGTCGAACACGTCGGGCATTCCGATCGAGCTGCTCACGGACGGACGATCGCCGTCATTTCGCGCTCGATTCCTCGGCATGCACTTCTTCAATCCGCCGCGGTATCTGCATCTGCTCGAGATGATCCCGACGCCGGCGACAACGTCGGAGACAATCGATGCCGCGCGACGATTCAGCGACCGCATTCTTGGCAAAGGCATCGTCGTCGCCAAAGACGTCCCTGGCTTCGTCGCCAATCGCCTCGGCGTATTCGGCATGGTCCTAGCCATTCGCCAGATGGAGAAGCACGGTCTCTCGATCGACGACGCAGACGTGCTCACCGGCGTGTTGACGGGACGCTCCAAGTCGGCGACGTATCGTACCGCCGACCTTTCCGGCATTGACGTGATTGCGCACGTCACCAAGGGCCTGAGCGACACGACCGGCGAAGACTTTTCGCTGTCGTCGTGGGTGCTCGAGCTGGTCAAAGCCGGGCGCGTCGGCGAAAAGAGCGGTGCGGGATTTTATAAGCGCGTCGGCAAGGAGATTCACACCCTCGATTGGCGGACCGGCGAGTATCGTCCGCAGGCGAAGCTCGAGACGCCCGAGATCAAGCGTCTCAGCAAGCTGCCGCTGCCTCAGCGGTTCGCCGCCATTCGCGACTGGAACGACCGCGAGGGTGCGTTCGTGAGAGAATACCTTTTACGGTTCTCTCATTACGTCCTCAGCACGACGCCGACGATCGCATACGACCTCACAGCGGTCGATCACGCGATGGAATGGGGCTATGCGTGGGACGCGGGTCCTTTCGAGCAGATGGACCTCCTCGGTCTGGAGTTCCTGCGACGCGGCTTCGTCGAGCTCGGCCTCGACGAGCCGGCGTTGATCCGCGAGGTCACGGGCGGTTTCTATACTGCTGACGGAACACAGGTGCTCGCCCTAAACGGCGGATACGAGCCCGTGCCCCGCGAGCCGGGGGAGATTCGACTCGCGGAGCTTCACTTGCCGTCGAATCGCGAGCGTCATGTGCTCGAGCATTCTGACGACGCGTCTCTTCTCGACGCCGGCCAGGGCGTCGCGATTCTCGAGTTCCACAGCAAGATGAACACACTCGGCGCAGGTGTGGTCGACGCGCTCCACCGCGCGCTCGACCGTGTGGAGCGCGATGGTCTGCTCGGTCTCGTCATCGGCAATGAAGATCCGCGCACGTTCAGCGCCGGCGCGGATCTCTCGATGATGCTCGATCTGCTGCGGGGTGAGCGAACGCAGCTCGAAGGTGCAGTCCGCAAATTTCAAGACACCTCACTCCGCATTCGACGGTCGCCGTTTCCGGTCGTCGCCGCGCCGTTCGGATTGGCGCTCGGCGGCGGATGTGAGTTTTCGCTGTATGCGGATCGCGTCCAAGCGCACGCTGAGCTGTACATGGGACTGGTCGAAGTCGGCGTCGGTTTGATTCCGGCCGGTGGTGGCACGACAGAACTGCTGTTCCGCTTCACGTCAGAGCTGGACCCGTATGCCGAAGCCGATCCATTCGAGGCGGTCAAGCGTGCGTTTCAGCTCATTGCCATGGCGACGACCAGCACCAGCGCGCTGGACGCGCGCAAGCTCGGCTTCTTGCGCGCGACGGACCGCGTCACCATGAATCGCGACCGACTGTTGGCGGACGCCGTCGCCCGCGTCGTCGATCTGGCGCCGGATTACGTCGCGCCACTGCCACGGACTATCACCGTGCTCGGCAGGGAAGCGCTCGGCAATTTGCGATATGCCGCATGGGCGATGCGCGAAGCAGGACAGATTACAGATCACGAGGTGCGCATCGCGCACGAGCTGGCGTACATCCTGGCGGGCGGCGACGGGCAGCCGCGGCGAGTGACGGAAGACGACATCCTCCCCTTGGAGCGCGAGTCATTCCTGCGGCTCGCGTCGACGAAGGAAACGCAAGAGCGCATTCAACACATGCTGAAGACAGGCAAGCCGTTGAGGAACTGACAATGAAAGAAGTCGTAATCGTCTCAGCCGTGCGAAGCCCGGTTGCGAAAGGCAAGAAGGACGGGGCTCTGGCCAACACGCATGCGGTGGACCTGTCGGCGTACATGATGCGCGCCGCGATCGATCGCGCGTATCTCGATCCGGGCGCGATCGACGACGTGCTCTGGGGCTGCGCGATGCCCGAGGCCACGCAAGGCTTGAACATCGCGCGGCTCGCGTGGCTTCGAGCGGGACTTCCAGTCGAAGTGCCGGGGGCGACGATCAATCGATTCTGCTCATCAGGCTTGCAGACCATCGCGCTCGGCGCCCAGGAGATCATGAGCGGGATGGCGGACGTGGTGCTGGCCGGCGGTGTCGAGATGATGAGCCAAGTGCCGATGTCTGGCTACCACACGCGCCTGGATCCCGAGATCACCGAGTCATACATCGGCATGGGCTTTACTGCCGAGCGAGTGGCGGAGCGGTGGAAGGTCACGCGAGAGGATCAAGATCGATGGGCGCTCGCAAGCCAACAGAAGGCAGCGCGCGCACTGAGCGACGGCGCATTCGACAATCAGATCGTGCCGATCCCCGTCGACCGCGTGACGTGGCGAGGTGCCGAGAAGGATGTGCAGACGACGGAGTTCGTGCGCGATGAGCTTCCGCGGGTCGACACGACGATGGAAGGCCTCGTGAAGCTGCGACCAGCGTTCAAGGTGAATGGCACCGTGACAGCCGGAAATGCGAGTCCGTACTCCGACGGGGCGGCTGCCGTGTTGCTGATGACAAGTGAACGCGCAAAGGAGCTCGGCCTGAAGCCGCTCGCACGCTTCATTACCTTCGCGGCCGCCGGCGTCGATCCCGACATCATGGGCGTCGGACCGATCAAGGCGGTGCCGAAGGCGCTCAAGCGTGCAGGTCTTGAGCTCGCGGACGTCGATCTCGTCGAGTTCAACGAAGCATTCGCTGCGCAGGTCGTCGCGGTTGTGCGCGATCTCGGTATTCCGGAAGAGAAGGTGAACGTCAACGGCGGCGCGATCGCGCTCGGCCACCCACTCGGCGCAACAGGATCGAAGCTGACGACGCAACTCGTTCACGAGCTCGGAAAGCGCGGCGGAGGATTAGGCATGGTGACGATGTGCGTCGGCGGCGGGATGGGCGCGGCCGGATTGTTCGAAGTATTCGCGGCGTAAGACGCGACTGAGGCGCGCATTGATTCCGGGCGAGCGGCGGCGTATGCTCTCGCGTCGCCTCTTCCCTGGAATTGACAATGCGTTCGCTGATTCTTTCTCTCCTCGTGACTGCTCCCTCGCTCGCCCAAACTCCATCAGAGACCACGCCGCCACCGACCGCTCGCACGATCGTGATCCACGCGGACCGAATCGTCGATGGTCGCGGGAAAGTGATCCCTGGCGGCGCCGTGACGGTGCAGGGTGACAAGATCACGAAAGTCAGTGCGACGTCGGCCGGCACGGCTACGTACGACCTCAAAGGTCTCACGCTGCTGCCTGGTCTGATCGACGCACATTCCCATCTGAGCTGGTACTTCAATCGGCAAGGTCGTTATCACACCGGCAACGATGGCGACACGCCGGTCGAGTCGATGTTGTCGATGGCGGGTAACGCGTACGCGACGTTGATGTCCGGCGTCACGACGATCCAAAGTCCAGGATCGCCCGAGGACAAGGATCTGCGCGAGTGGATTGCGCTCGGACAAGTGCCGGGTCCACGGGTGCTGACGTCGCTCGGCCCAATCAGCAGTCCGCGTCTCAGTCCGGATTCGATCCGCGCGATCGTTCGTCGCCGCAAAGCCGAGGGCGCGGACGTCATCAAGATCTTCGCGTCGGCGAGCATTCGTGACAATGGAGCGCAAACGCTGAGCGACGAGCAGTTGCAGGCGGCGTGCGGCGAAGCGAAGGCGCAGGGCATGCGCACGATGGTGCACGCACATAGTGCCGAGAGCATCAAGGCGTCGGTGCTCGCCGGATGTAATCAGATCGAGCATGGTGTGTTCGCCACCGACGAAGTGCTCAAGCTGATGGCCGAGCGCGGCGTGTACTTCGATCCGCAGGTCTGCTTGGTATTCCGCAATTATCTCGACAATCGGGCGAAATATGAGGGAATCGGCAATTACAACGAGGCCGGGTTCGCCGCGATGGAGAAAGCGATTCCGCTGGCGACCGCAATGTTCACTCGCGCGATTCACACGCCTGGCCTCAAAGTGATATTTGGCACTGACGCGGTGGCGGGTGCGCACGGTCGCAACGCCGAAGAGCTCGTGTGTCGCGTGCAGGCGGGGAAGCAGTCTCCGCTCGATGCAATTACGTCAGCGACATCCCTCGGCGCCGAAGCGATCAAGATGGGCGATCAGATTGGCTCGATCGCGCCGGGAATGCAGGCTGACATCATCGCAGTGCAGGGCGATCCAACGAAAGACATCACTGCGCTGCGACGCGTGATGTTCGTCATGAAGGGCGGTCGGGTCTACAAGAACGAAAGATAAGAAATGGGGTCAGACTCTCTCTCTTCGAAAATAGAGTCTGACCCCATTTCACTCGTCAGCTCTTCTGAGCTCGTTACGACGCGCGCGAACTGTTGGCCGATCGGGATTGGTAAGATCCATCAGGGTCCACGAGACACAGTATTCCTTCTTTGGCATCGGGATGTAACCGAAGAACGGAAGCTGAGTCAGGAAGATCCCAACTCGCGCGAGCGCGGCGGCGGGGCCGATGAGGAATTCAGTGACGACGTGTTCTCCGTCGACCACCTCGACGTGAAACTCTTCGAGTCGGCCAACGACGCGACCATCGGTATCGCGCACCTTTTTTCCCAACAGCTGTTCGACGTGGAGCTCACGTGTCTCCATGCTCAGCCTCCAGGAATGCGCTCGACGATCTTCACGCGTAGCCAATCCTCGAGGGCGCGGATTGGAGTGTCTTCCGCATCGGTGTCGAAGCGCCACGCCTTGCCTGTTTGTTCGAGCTGGCCCCACGGAATACGAAATGGAACGCCGCGCCCCTTGCCCAGTCGCCGATCCCAGCGAGCATAACGTTCGGCGAGACGTCGGTTCAAGCGGGCCAACAGGGTGATCGGACTGACTTCGACGTGGGTGATCCGAGGCGGCTTCCCGTCCCGCACTTCGAGTACGATGCCATCGACACGTCCGGCCCGGTTGCCGGTCTTGTCGAGCAGTTCTTCGTCCAGCACATCGGCGACGAGATGCATTGGTCAACTCCCGACGATCTCGAGTGGAATCGATACGATCGCCAGCACGGCGGAGATCAGACTGATCACGAGCACGACCGCATTGCCCAGGTAGCCGTTCGTGTGCGTCTGCAGATACTTCTTGTCGTTCATCAGAATCAGAAACGGAAACACACCGACCGGCAGCGACGCCGCGGTGAGCGCCATCGAGATCTCGGTGAGCTTGAGTGGATCGAGTCCGATGAGAACGAACAACATTGCTGCGACCACGATCAGCGTGTACGTCAAGCTGAATCGCGCGTCGTCACGCGGCTCGAGATCCTCGCCCCAATTCCATCCGAGTCCTTGCGCAATCAAATACGCGAGCGCGAGTGAGATCTCGAGCGTCGCGCCGAGGCACGCGATCCCAAGCGACGCGATGACGAGCCAGAATCCAGCTCGGCCGAGAATCGGCGTCAGCAGATCGGGCAACTGCTGATACTTATCGACGTCGATGTTGTGCGGATGAAACAGGATCGCCGCGAGCACGAGAACGGCGACCGAAAGAAACCCGCCGAAGCTCATCCCGATCGCTGCGATCATGCGATTGGCGGCAAGGTAGGTCTCGTCCCATTTCTCTTCGATCGCTCCGGAGGAGTAGAAATAGTAGAGATACGGCGAGATTGAGGCGCCGAGCACGCTGACGGCGACGAACCAATAGTGTGAAGCGTCTCGACGCGGCAACGTCGGAACGACGCCATGAAGAAGGGCGCCGTAGTCCGGGTGCAACCTCACGGCGCCGACGGCAAACGCGATGGTGACGAGACCGAGGATCGACACACCGTTCTCGATGACGCTGAAGCTCGCGCGCCACAGGAGTCCCCAACTCAGCAGTGCAACGGGGATGGCCCATACCGGCAACGCGATTTCCGTCGCCATCTCGAGTGCCGCCGCGACTCCGCCCAACTCCGCGCCGAGTACGAGGAGCGAGACGCCAAGCAGGATGAACAAAGGCACCACGTAGAAGTTGATCCCGAAGCGCTCGCGCATCGCATCGGGAATCGTGTGCTTGCTCACCGCGGCGAAGCGTCCGGACATTTCGACGAGGAACGCGATACAGACGGTGCCGAGCACAATGGACCACACGAGCTGATAGCCGAACGAAGCGCCGGCCTGCGCGGCAGTCGTGATCGATCCGATCTCCAGAAACCCGCCGACGCTGGTCACGATGCCGAGCGCGATCTGGAAGATCTTTTTCATCGGCGATGGTCGCTCTGCTCAGTGAAGAACGGCGGGCGACAGCGCGCGCTCGCGTTCCGCCACGCTCCATTCGGAATCGCGGAGCCAACACCACATGATCGCCAACGCGGCGACGAGGTACACGAAGCTCGAGGGTATCCACATGATGAGACCCGCGAGCTGTTGGTCGGCAATTGGAGTCAGACCCCATTTCGCGGCGCCCGTCGCGTACGCAGGATACCAGACGGCTCGAGAGAACGTCATCAGCGCGCCGAGGATTCCAGTGTGAACCGCCGTGGTGAAGACGTACACGATGGACATGCCGCGAGCTGCTCGACGTTGAACATGGATGACACTCCACCAAAAAATCAGCGCGCTTCCCAGGAAGGACGCGTGTTGCAGCGCATGAACCGAATCGCTATAGAGCGTCGCTTCGAACAGTGCGGGTACATGCCAAAGCCAAATCGCGAGCCCGTGGATGAGCCATGCGTCGAACGGGCGGGTGACCGCGGCCCACACGACACGTACCGTCGAATTGCGCGCTGCGCGGGCGGCCAACTGTCGGCCGTGTGGCGGGATCGCCCAGAGCATGGCGATCATGGGACGACCCAACACCAACAGCGGCGCGGCGAGCGCCATCAGCAGCTCATGCTGCACCATGTGCGCCGAAAAGAGTTGCTCTGACATGTCGTGCAGCGGCGAGAGCAGCGCGAGCGCAACCACGAGCCAACCAGCGCCGAAGCTCGCTACCTCCCAACGCCGCAGCGAGCGCCCACGTCCCCGGCGTCTCAGCTCAAGTGCCCCTCGCGCGTACAACACAGCCGACAGTGCCAGCGGCGCGACGACGCCCGGCTCCAACGACCAACCGAGCTGGCCAAGCGCGACGTCGTGAAGAAGCATCACGCTCGCATGCACGGCTCGAAGACGAAGATCGCAGCCCACTGAGCCACGATGACGAGAGCCGAAAAGGTGCTGATGAACATGCCGCACAACGCCACGAATCGAGTACGTTCGGCGACTGTCGCTCCCTCATCGCCGACACTGCCGCCGACCGCTTTCCAATCGCGTCGCGCGGTGAGCGCAGCTCCAACAGCGACGATGAGGCAGAGCAGAGGAATGAGATGCATCGTACCCCAGCCATTGTTGCCACACGCCCACATGTTGGCGGAGTAGATCATTTGCTGGTTTGCCAACGCGACGACTGGCCCGAGCAAGAGACCCAGGCTGAGGCTCAGCAACCCCGGCCAGCGCGTGAAACCCGCTTCGCCGCGGTCACTCGGCAGTTCATTCAGGGCCTTAAAAGATTCGCGGACCGACATAGATGATCAGATAGATCGGAATCCAAACTCCGACGGTGAAATACCAATAGACGCTGTTGTCCGACGTGTCGCTGAATGCCTTGAGCGGCATCTTTCTCAGGAAGTAGAACAGCGTGAGTCCCCAGGTGTCGGCGACGTCGAGGAGCAACAGGGACGTGTGAAAACCGACGATGACCCACGCAGCAGAGCCATATGCATTCGTGTCCCACCGAACGTTGATCGCCCAGAGCTCCCACCAGCGCAGCACGACGATCGGCAGCGAGATCATCGACGAGACGACCAGCCATCGCTTCACGCGGCCTTCGTC
>JAICYT010000219.1 GCA_025934075.1 Gemmatimonadaceae bacterium | reverse complement strand
TCGTTCACCACCACGCTCAACGAGGGCGATGAGTCATGGGGCTCGCCACGCTACGCGGTGTGGTGGAGTCCGTGCGACGAAGTGATCTCGCCGCATTCGAGCCCGTTGTTGAGCGGCGGCGCCCTGAACACCGAGACGGCCTGCATGGAGCACTCGCAGCTTCACGAGGACGCAACCGTGTACCAGCAGGTCAGGGATTGGGTGAATACGGCATTCGCGCCGTAACGATCCGCACCGGAATTCCTCCGTTTCGCGTTCGGAGCTTTTCCTCGAACGCGAAACGGGTCTGCTGTTCGAGACGTTTGTCCGCCGAGAGGAGCGCGAGCGACCACCCGGGCCGTTGTCTCCGAACAACGTTACCAAGTTGCGCGTACAGGTTTCTCAACTCGTCGGATTCGCCGAGTCGAACGCCGTATGGCGGATTCGACGCGATCAATCCCGGTGGCTCCGCATGAGACAGCGCCGAGATTGGCTCGACGCGAAACTCGATTTCCTCGGCGACGCCTGCACGCTCGGCGTTTGCGCGCGCGGCGTCGATCGCGCCGGCATCGCGATCCGCTCCGACAATTTCGACGGGAGACGACGGCAGCTCACCGGCGCGCGCCTGATCGACGAGTTTGGTCCACATCTGCTGATCGACTTCGGGCCAGCGAAGAAACGCAAAACTCCGATCGCGGCCAGGCGCGATCAGCCTCGCGAGTCGAGCGCCTTCGATGAGAATCGTTCCCGATCCGCACATTGGGTCGCTGAGTGGGACATCGCCGTTCCAATCGGCGCCGAGGAGAATGGCGGCGGCGAGTGTTTCGCGGAGCGGTGCTTTGGCGACTTGCTGGCGATAGCCGCGTCGATGGAGAAGCGCCCCGGAGCTGTCGACGCTGACGGTACAGACGTCGTGCAGAAAACGAACGACGAACAGTTGGCGATCGGAGTTATCGGTCGCATCGTCGTCATCCTGGACTGTTTTCGCGTTGACGATTCGCACATCGGGTACGCGTCGCTCGATCGCTTGGGAGAAGCGTTGCGCGACGGCGTCGCTGTGATAGAGCTTGGATTTACGGCACGTGACACGGAATTCGACAGTGGATCCGGCCCGGACGTATCGGTCCCACGCGATTCGTTTGGCGTGGAGCTCGAGCTCGTAGAACGCCGTCGCGCGGAACTCGGCAACGCGGACGAGGACTCGGCTCGCGGTGCGAAGCCAGAGGTTGGCGCGTGCAACCGACTCGAGTGAGCCGCTCCATTGCACGCCGCCGTCTTCGACTCGGCAGCGAACCTCCAAACCTTTCAGCTCAGCGGCACAGAGAGGTTCGAGACCTGGGGCGGTGACCGCGAACGCCGTGTGCTGGTTGGGCTGGGTAGATGATTTCACACCAGCAAGGTAACGCCATGAGGCACCGTCTCCGCTCACTCATATTCCTTTCGGTCGTCGCGGGCTGCGCGCATCGCGATCCGTCGACATCGCCCGTGGTTCGGACCGACGACTTCGGCGTGTTGAACGCGGCCAAGATCGAGCTCGTCGAGGAAGGCGGCATCGCGGCGCTGCTGACTGACCGTGTCGTTCGCCACGACGACCGTTTCTTTCTACACACGCAGCGGCATCTCTGCGGGCAAACGTGTCCGCCGCCGCTCGACTCCATCACGGGAACGCTTTCGCCGGCGGCCGCCGATTCGCTGTTCACGGTCGTTTGGGCGCTGCAGCCGTTCAGTCTCGAGGATGACTACGGAACGTCTCATGGCGCGGCGGACATGATGGAGTACACGTTGCGCATGACGTTCGACGGCACGACGAAGACCATCCGCGCCGACGACGGAACTATGCCGCCGCGGATGCGTCAGATCTTGGACGTACTTCGCGGGACGATTTCTGCCGCGCGGAAATGAGTCGGTAGCCGAGCAGCATGATGAACACGGCGAGGTAGACGAGGGGGAAGAAGGTGTCCTTCTTCACGGCCCACAGGTAGTGAATCGTCCCCGTGATTGCCGCGACATACACGAGCCGGTGAAGGCGCGTCCAATCTTTCCCGAGACGGCGCACCCATCCTTTCGTCGACGTGATGGCGAGCGGCAGCATGATGAGCCACGTCGTCATCCCGATGAGGATGTACTTGTGCTTGACGATCTCGTGCCACATGTCGCCCCAGGCGAAGAACCAATCGACGCCGGCCCACATGCTGAGATGCACGCACGCATAGAAGAACGTCGTGAGCCCGAGCGTGCGGCGATACTTTACGAGAAAATTCCAACCGAAGCTCTTGCGGAAGGGCGTGATCGAGAGTGTGACGGCGAGTAGGCGAAGCGTCCAGAGGCCGGTTTGGATCTCCGTCTCACGGATCGGATTCGCGCCGAGCTCCTTGTCGTAAAATCGCCAGCCGATGAGCACGAGCGGCACGAGCGCGACGACGACGAGGGCTGCTTTTTTGAAAGACGTTTGTGTCATCGTCGCGTGTAATCATCCTGAGCGAAGCGAAGGATCTGTTGCCTTGCGTCTCTACTACCCGATGAGAATCAGAAGTTCTTTCTCAGATCCATGCCAGCATACAGGCTAGCCACCCGATCGGCGTAACCATTGAACATGAGCGTTTTCATACGGCGGAACTGGCCGATGCGGCGCTCGCTCGATTGCGTCCAGCGAGGATGGTCGACGTCCGGATTCACGTTCGCGTAGAAGCCATACTCGTCGGGCGCTGAGATTTGCCACGTGTTCCGCGGCTGCTTGTCGACGAAGGAGATGCGCGTGATCGCCTTGATGCCCTTGAAACCGTACTTCCAGGGAACGATCAGCCGAAGTGGCGCACCGTTCTGATTCGGCAACGTCTTACCGTACAGGCCGGTCACCATGAGCGTGAGCGGATGCATCGCCTCGTCCATGCGCAAACCTTCGACGTATGGCCACTGCAGGATCGCCAGCTTTTGCCCGGGCATTTCGTTTGGCGCGTAGATCGTCGTGAACTGGACGTATTTCGCCGATGGTAACGGCTCGAACGTCTTGATCATCTCCGCGAGCGGAATGCCTCGCCAGGGAATGACCATCGACCACGCTTCCACGCAGCGGAACCGATAGATACGATCCTCGAGCTTGTATGGCTTGACGAGATCCTCGAAGTGATAGTCGGCTGGCTTCTTCACCAAGCCATCGACCTTCACGGTCCACGGCTTCGTTCGAAACTCCTTCGAGTTCGCGGCCGGATCGTCTTTGTCGGTGCCGAACTCGTAGTAATTGTTGTAGCCGGTGATCTCTTCCCAGGTGTTCGGCTTCTCCTCTTGAGGCCGCGCGACGGCAAACGCATCCAGCAGTCGTCGAGATCCCACAACTCCGGTGGCCGCGATGCCCGCCACCGCCAGGAACTTGCGGCGGTTGAGGTAAAGGTTCTCAGACGTGATCTCGGACGAGGGGATGTCCCCGGGCTTCTTGATGAGCATGGCTGTCGACTCTCACGAGGTTTCTGGACGCTCCTATAAAATCTAGGAATGGGCAGACCTCGCTGTCAGGTGGGTGAGCTCGAGGCTCGAGCGCTCGCGCTCGCTGATGTCGGTCCAGTTCCTGCGAGATCGACATCGATGCCGCCGACAACTCGGACCAAAGCGCGACGCGTTCTCAACGACCGCTTCGGTCATCAGAATTTTCAGAAAGGCCAGTGGGAACCGATCCGCGCAGTCCTCGACGGACAGGATGCGCTCGTCGTCATGCCGACGGGCAGCGGCAAGTCGATCGTGTACCAGTTGCCCGCCCTTCTGCTGCCTGGCCTGACGATCGTCGTCAGCCCACTGATCTCGTTGATGAAAGATCAGCAGGACAAGCTCGCGGCCCATGGCGTCGACGCGCTGGCGATGCACTCGCACCTGTCCGACGGCGAGGCACGTGAGCTCGCGCAGCGCGTCGAAGACGGCAGCGGTGAGATCCTCTATCTCACCCCCGAGCGATTCAAGGATCGTGATTTCTTCGAGCGACTGCTCACGCGCACCGTCAGTCTGTTCGTGATCGACGAGGCACATTGCGTGAGCCAGTGGGGACACGACTTTCGGCCGGACTATCTCACCCTTGGCTCCGTGATCAAGCGGCTCGGGCGTCCGCCGATCCTCGCGCTCACGGCGACCGCAACGTCTGAGGTGCGGGACGACATCGCCCGTCAACTTGGAATGAACGATCCGCACATCACCGTCACCGGATTCGCGCGACCGAATCTGCGCTTCGAGGTGAAGCGCACGGTCAATCAAACGATGAAGGACGGGGCGCTCCGCGACGTGCTGGGCAATGAGACCGGCGTTGGCGTCGTCTACGTCGCGACGGTGCGTGAAGCCGAGCGACTACACGAACAATTCAAGGCCGAATTCGCCGTTGGTTTGTATCACGGCAAGATGGCCGCCGCCGACCGAAAGGAGATGCAGGACCGCTTCATGGCCGACGAGTTCAAGGCGATGATTGCGACCAATGCATTCGGCCTCGGCATCGACAAGCAGGATCTGCGCTACGTGATCCATTATCACTTCCCGGGATCGGTCGAGTCCTACTACCAGGAAGCAGGTCGCGCCGGTCGCGATGGCGACGCCGCCACGTGTACGCTTCTCTACCGCGTCGAGGACAGCCGGGTACAGTCGTACTTCCTCGGCGGAAAATATCCCGACGTCGAAGAAGCCGCGCGCGTCGCGATCGTGCTGGAGCAAGTGCCGATCGACCAGACAGTTTTGGTCGACGACCTCGCCGAAAAGTCCGGCGTGCCGCGCCGCAAGACGCGAATCGTCCTCGTACTCCTCAAGCGGCATGGACTCGTTCGAGAATATCGCGGCGGAAGTTGGGAGCGACTGCAAAATCAACTCACGTCGGTCGATCTGAGCGCCGATCTCACCGACTATGAAGTCCGGCGGTTGCAGGACCGCGCCAAACTGCGTGCGATGATCAACTATTGTCAGAGCGCGCAGTGTCGTACGCGGTTCATTCTCGACTATTTTGGGGAAGACGTCGACCCCGAATGGCAATGCGGTAATTGCGACGCATGTGACGGCGGCCTTGTCATCGATCGCGGTCGGGGAGATTCGCCGATGGCGAACGCGGCGAGTTAGTCGTCATTCAGATGCACCAGATTCGTCGTGGCTTTGCGCAAGATGATTGCGCTAGCGACGCTCACGCCCGAGCTGCTCGAGCCCCTGTCGCGCGAGCGGATAGTCAGGAATGGACGCGAGAACTTTCTGATAGAGCCGGGCCGCGACCGCCGAATGTCCCATGGAGGCCTCGGCCATTCCTAGCCGACTCAAGACCTGTGGATCGTTCGGGCTGACCTGGAGGGCCTGTTTGAAGTAATCCGCGGCGTCCGGGTATCGGCCAATGGTCTGGAGCGCACGACCCGCGAACACATACGCTGTCGCATTGTCGGGCGACTTCGTGAACGCCGCTTCGGCGGCGACCGCGGCGCTGTCGGCCTGGCCAGTCTGCGCGAAGGCAAGACTGAGCAACCCGAACATCAGGCCCGATGTCGGATCGAGCGCGATGGCTTGTCGGATGAAAGGAATCGCTTCGGCGCCACGTTGCTGCTCGACCAATGCGCCCGCGAGATAGCGGCGCGCGTCGACCTGCGTCGAATCAAGCTGCACCGCGCGCCGAAGCACGACGATCGCCGAATCGAGTTGGCGCGTCATGAGGTACGTGAGACCAAGCGTGGTGAGTGACTGACCTGTGCCGCTGAACTGCGCGAATTGTTTGACGTACGGAAGCGCGAGGTCGGCACGATTCAGTGCGATCAACACTGTGCCAAGTTTCTCTGTCGCGGGCGCATCTCGAGGGTGGAGTTGCAGCGCGTGGATCAGTAGCGTTTCGGCGTCGACCAATCTGTGCTGCGCGATCGCGATCGTTGCGCTCCGGACACGGGTTGGCACATACATCGAATCCACTACCATGGCCCGATGCAACACGCTGTCCGCGGCGGCTATGCGCGGCGGGTTCGCCCGCAGCAGAGCCGACGCAAGGTTGTAATAGGCCCGACCATTCGTCGGAGTCTGCTCGACGCCATTGGTCCAACGGACAACGAGGTCATTGTACATCGCGCTGCGGCGAGACGTCATCGCGATCATTGCGACTCCCAGCACGCCGAGGAGCGCCGCCGGCACATACCGACCCCGCGCCTGCGTCGAACCCGCTCGACGCCGACCCGCGATCTCGCGGCGCAAGTACTCCCCAGCGACCACCAGAGCAACGATCACGGCGGCGATCGCCAGATACACGCGACGCTCGGCAGCCATCTCCGTACGAATCGGAATGACGCTCGACGATGGCGCGAGAATGAGAAAGAACCACGCACCCAAG
>JAICYT010000128.1 GCA_025934075.1 Gemmatimonadaceae bacterium | reverse complement strand
TCGTCCGAATACTCGAAGCAGCTCCGCGAGAAACAGAAGATCAAGCGCATCTACGGCGTGAGTGAGCAGCAGTTCCGGAACACCTTCGAGAAGGTGTCCAAGCTGCCGGGCATCACGGGCCACAACCTTCTCGCAGCACTCGAGAGTCGTCTCGATAACATGCTGTATCGCATGGGCTTCGCCGCCAGCCGTAAAGCGGCGCGTCAGCTCATTCGGCACCGCCACATCGAGATCAACGGCAAGTCGGTCGACATCCCGAGCTATCACGTGTCGCCAGGCGAGGAAGTGCGCATTCGTCAGAAGTCGCGCGAAGCCCAGCCGGTGTTGGCGGCGATGGAGCAGTCGTCTCGCGGTGTCGCGCTGTCGTGGCTCGCTGTCGACCGGGACACGTTCAGCGGCCGGATGCTCGAGCGTCCGTCGCGTCCGAACATTCCGATCGCAGCGCAAGAGCAATTGGTGGTGGAGTTGTATTCGAAATAGTTGGTTGGGTGAGGCGGCTCGCTGGCGCTCGCTGTGAGGCCGCTTCGCTAACGCTTGCTGGACGGCCGCTTCTGGCTAAAGTCCTCGCTGGCGTGACCGGAAACAGCGTTGGTTGTTTCAGCGAGCAAAGCGAGCAGCCGTACGTCGGCGCGAAAGCGCCGATTGCCTCACAGCGAGTGAAGCGAGGCGGCCTCACAAGCAGTTCGCAGTTTCGGTCGGGACCCTTACTCCCATTCGGGTCTGCCGCGCGTAAGGGGCGGGGCAGAGCGATGCCGGGCAACCGGCAAGACCACACAGGTAATTCTCAATGGCAAACACGATTGATCTCCGCGGACTCGTCCGCCCGCAGCTGGTCGAAGCGACCAAGCGCGAAGACAACCCCAACGTCGCCGAGTTCCGGCTCCAGCCACTGGAGCGCGGATTTGGCCACACGCTCGGCAACGCCATGCGGCGAATGCTGCTGTCGTCGCTCCGCGGTGCAGCCGTTTGGGCGTTCCGCATCGACGGCGTTGTCCACGAACATCAGACCATTCCGGGTGTCGTCGAAGACGTCCACCAGATCATTGGCAATCTCAAGACGCTGACGCTCACGCTTCCCGAAGACGTCGAGGACGTCGTTCTGCACATCTCCAAGTCGGAAGCGGGCGCAGTCACGGCCGCCGACATTAGTAGCTCGGGTGGCGTGCGCATCGTCGATCCAGGACATCACCTCTTCACGCTCCAGGACGACCGCGATCTCAACGTCGACCTGTACGTGAACAAGGGCCGCGGATACGTCGAGTCGGACTCGCATCCGATCGACCGCGGTTTGCCGGTCGACCTCGTTCGCATCGATTCGATCTACAATCCGGTTCGTCGCGCCAACTTCACCGTTGCCGAGACGCGCGTTGGCCAGCGCACCGACTACGACCGTCTCGTGCTCACCGTCGAAACGAACGGAACGATCTCGCCCGAAGAAGCGGTCAGCTACGCCGCCGCGCTCGCGCAGACGCACTTCCAGTACTTCGCCGACTTCGGCTCGCACTCTTCGGCACCAATCGGCCAGTCGAACGACGTCGGCGCTGCCGACGGTGCGCGCTTGGGTGCATTGCTCCGCACGCCGATCGACGATCTCGAGCTCTCGGTTCGCTCGGTGAACTCGCTCAAGAACTCCAACATCCGCACGCTGGGCGACTTGGTGCGGCAGACGGAGAGCCAGATCCTGCAGGTCAAGAACTTCGGAAAGAAGTCGCTCCAAGAGATCGCCGATCTCCTCGAGCGTGAGAAACTCAATTTCGGAATGCGCTTCGAAGAGAACGGTGACTCGAGCGTTCGAGTCCTCGATTTCGGAACAGCGCCGAGTCGGGCCGCCGCTGCGGCGCCCGACGACATGGAGGAGTAAAGGCAATGCGGCACCGTAAAGCGGGGCGTCAGCTTCGCCGGACCAGCGAGCAAAAGCTCGCGCTGATGCGGAATCTCGCCTCGTCGCTCATCGAGCACGGTGCGATCGAGACCACGGAAGCCAAGGCGAAAGAGCTGCGTCCGTTCGTGGAAAAGCTGATCACCAAGGCGCGCTCGGGCACGTTGCACGATCGCCGTCAGGCCGTGCGGCACATTCACAAGCGTGAGACGGCGGACAAGCTGTTTCAAGAGCTCGGACCGAAGTTCGTGAAGCGTCCGGGCGGGTACACGCGCATCCTCAAGACCGGCCACCGCAAGGGTGACGGCGCCGAGATGGCGCGCATCGAGCTGGTGGAGGCCTGAGCCATGGCTATTCGTAGAAATCGCTGTTTCATCTGCGACAAGGGCGTCGCGTTCGGCAACAACGTGTCGCACGCGAACAACAAGACGCGTCGCACGTGGAAGCCGAATCTGCAGGTGGTTCGCACCGTCGTCGACGGCAAGGTCGAGAAGGTGAAGGTCTGCACGCGCTGTCTGAACGCGGGCAAGGTAAAGCGCGCGCCGCGCGGACAGGCAGCGGTGGCGTGACGTCGCCAACGATGCAAGCCGCGCGATGACTGAGGGAGCTTTCGGGCTCCCTTTTTTTTGGTACCAGCAACTAACAACCAGCCATGCCGACCGCGCTCATCACCGGAATCACGGGCCAAGACGGGTCCTACTTGGCCGAGTTTCTCCTCGAGAAAGGCTACCGGGTCGTCGGCGTCGTGCGACGCAGCTCGACGACTCCGTATGAGCGCATTAGCCACTTGGTGGATCGCGTCGAGCTGGTATCGGCCGACCTGCTCGACCAGACATCACTCACCGATGCCGTCACTGAGTTCGAGCCCGACGAGATCTACAATCTCGCGGCACAGAGCTTTGTGCAAACGTCGTGGAATCAACCGGTGCTCACCGGCGAATTCACGGCGCTCGGCGTCACGCGAATGCTCGAGGCGATGAAGAAGGCGGCGCCGAAAGCGCGCTTCTACCAGGCCAGCTCGAGCGAAATGTTCGGCAAGGTGCACGAGTCGCCGCAACGCGAAAGCACGCCGTTCTATCCGCGCAGTCCATACGGCGTCGCCAAGGTCTACGGACACTGGATAACGGTCAATTATCGCGAGAGCTTCGGGCTTTATGCTGTTTCGGGGATTCTCTTCAACCACGAGAGCCCGCGACGCGGTCTGGAATTCGTGACGCGCAAAGTCACCGACGCAGTCGCGCGCATTAAACTGGGCCGAGCGAAGGAGGTGAAGCTCGGCAACCTCGACTCGCGACGCGACTGGGGATTTGCCGGCGACTATGTCGATGCGATGTGGCGGATGCTGCAGACGGACGAGCCGGATGACTACGTGATCGGGACCGGCCACACGTGCTCGGTGCGCGACCTTTGCGAGACGGCGTTCAAGTGCGTCGGCCTCGACTATCGCGAGCATGTCATTCAAGATCCAAAGTTCTTCCGCCCCGCCGAGGTCGACTTGCTCGTCGCCGATCCCTCAAAGGCGCGCGATAATCTTGGCTGGACGCCCAAGGTCTCATTCACGGCCCTGGTCGAGATGATGGTGGAGGCTGACCTCGAGCGACAGCGGGCGCGCGTCTGACATGCGGGCTCTGGTGACTGGTGGCGGCGGTTTCGTCGGACAGTGGCTCACGCGGTCATTGCTCGAGCGGGGTGATTCCGTCGACGTCACGGGGCTCGGAGGCGAGTTCGCTGGTCCGGCGGTGCTGACGGCGAACGAGCAACGCGCGACGCGCTGGGTGCGCGCCGACATGCGAAACGCCGACGAGGTCGACGCGGCGGTCGAGGGCGCGACTCCCGACGTCGTGTTTCACTTGGCCGGTGTCAGCTTTCCGCCCGCGGCTGAGCGCGCGCCCGCGACAGCTTACGACGTCAACACGCTCGGAGTCGTCCGATTGCTCGGCGCGGTCCAGCGGCGCGTGTCGAGCGGGGTGATCGACCCGGTGACGCTCGTCGTGGGTAGCGGCATGCAGTACGGGCCGCACGTCGCGACAGCGATGCCATTGCGTGAGGCCGACGAACAGCGGCCGGTGACGACGTATGCGGCCTCCAAGGCGGCGCAGGAAATTGCGGCGCTACAATTCTTCCGCGCGACCGGGCTGCGCGTCATCTGCACGCGGAGCTTCAATCATTCCGGCGTGGGACAGGGCGGAGAGTATCTGCTTCCGTCGCTCGTCGCACGGGCGCGGCGCATCCGGCGCGGCGAGGAAACCCGCATGGCGCTGGGCAATGACGTCGTTCGCGATTATTTGCACGTCGGCGACGTCATAAGGGCCTATCTTTTATTGACCGAGCGAGGCGTGGCAGGCGAGGTGTACAACGTCTCGAGCGGCCGCGGTGTGAGCGTGACGCAGTTGGCCGAGGACGTCTTGCTGCGCGTGGGCGCACCAGTCAACATTTCGACCGAGCCGGCGCTCGTCCGCGCATCGGATATTCCGATCAATATTGGTTCACCGGACAAGCTCGAGCGCGACACGGGCTGGACTCCTCTGAAAACGCACGCCGACATCATCGACGACTTGCTGAATGCCGCGAAGGACTGACCTCCATCGAATTCTCGTGATCGGCTCGGGGCCGATCGTCATTGGCCAAGCCGCCGAATTCGACTACTCCGGAACGCAGGCGACAAAAGCGCTCAAGGAGGAGGGCTACGAGGTCATTCTCATCAACTCCAATCCGGCAACCATCATGACCGATCCGGAGTTCGCGGATCGGACGTATGTCGAGCCGGTGACGCCGGAGTTCGTCGAGCTCATTCTCGAGAAAGAGCGTCCTGACGCGATTCTCCCGACGATGGGCGGTCAGACGGCACTCAACGTCGCGATGGCGCTATCGGAGTCGGGCGCGCTCGAGAAGTACGGCGTCGAGTTGATCGGAGCGACCGCGAAGGCGATCGCGCTTGCCGAGGATCGGCGCCAGTTTGGCGAGGCGATGCATCGCATCGGCCTTGCCGTCGCTCCGGGTGGCATCGCCGAGAGCTTCGACGAAGCTGAAGCGATTCTCGAGACGACCGGATTTCCCGCCATCATTCGTCCGTCGTTCACGCTCGGCGGGACCGGCGGCGGCATCGCGTACAATCGCGACGAGTTCGAGGAGATCGTTCGTCATGGTCTCGACCAGTCGCCGACGCATCAGGTGTTGGTCGAGCGGAGCGTAATCGGTTGGAAGGAGTTCGAGCTCGAGGTCATGCGCGATCACGACGACAACGTTGTGATCGTCTGCTCGATCGAGAACATCGATCCGATGGGCGTGCACACCGGCGACTCGATCACGATCGCGCCCGCGATGACGTTGACGGATCGCGAATATCAGGTCATGCGTGATGCCGCCGTGGCGATCATCCGCGAAGTCGGAGTAGATGCGGGCGGGTGCAACATCCAGTTCGCCATCAATCCGCGCGACGGTGAGATGCTGGTGATCGAAATGAACCCGCGAGTGTCTCGCTCGTCGGCGCTCGCATCGAAGGCGACGGGCTTCCCGATTGCCCGCATCGGCGCGAAGCTCGCAGTGGGATATCGCCTCGACGAAATCCCGAACGACATTACGAAGACAACGCCGGCGTCATTCGAGCCGGTGCTCGACTACGTCGTCGTGAAAGTGCCGCGCTTCGCGTTCGAGAAATTTCCGTCGGCGAGTCCGTACCTCACGACGCAGATGAAATCGGTCGGCGAGTCCATGGCGATCGGACGCACGTTCAAGGAAGCGTTTCAGAAGGGCGTGCGTGCGCTCGAGACGGGTCGTCACGGATGGGAGACCGCTACGCGTCCAATCGACGATCGTCTTCCGGACGAAACGGTCGAAGCATTGCGTGGTGCGCTGCGTCAACCGACGCCGGAGCGCATCTTCCAAGTGAAACGCGCACTCGAGCGCGGACTTTCGGTCGCCGACGTGTATGATCTCACCGCGATCGACCCCTGGTTTCTCAACCAGATGCTCGAGCTGATCGAGGCCGAGCGTGAGTACGCGGCACTCGACGCGGTGGGCGCGGAAGACCTCCGTCGCGTGAAGCGAATGGGATTTTCGGACCGCCAGCTCGGTGCGTTGCGTGGTGAAAGTGAAGACAGTGTGCGTGAGCGGCGCTGGTCGCTCGGCGTGCGCCCTGCCTACAAGATGGTCGATACGTGCGCGGGCGAATTTCCGTCGGCGACGCCGTATCTCTACAGCAGCTACGACGAGGAGAGCGAAGCGCCACGATCGGGCAAGCGCTCCGTCGTGATCCTTGGCAGCGGACCGAATCGAATCGGGCAGGGAGTCGAGTTCGATTACTGCTGCGTGCGGGCTGTCATCGCGCTGCGCGAGCGCGGCTTCGAGACGATCATGATCAACTCGAATCCGGAAACCGTCTCGACCGATTTCGATACGTCGGACAAGCTGTATTTCGAGCCGCTCACGTTCGAGGATGTTCTCGAGATCGTCGAGCGAGAGAAGCCGGAAGGCGTGATCGTACAGCTCGGCGGGCAAACGCCGCTCAAGCTCACGCGACGACTCGAAGCGGCTGGCGTTCGCATCCTCGGGACGTCGCCAGACGCGATCGACATCGCGGAGGATCGCCGTCGTTTCGACAAGATCGCGCGCGAGCTTGGGCTGACACAGCCGGCAAATGGCACAGCGACGAGTGTCGAGGAAGCCCTCGACGCGGCCGAACGCATCGGGTATCCGGTGCTCGTGCGTCCATCGTATGTGCTCGGTGGGCGGGCGATGCAGATCGTCTATGATCCGCCGTCGTTACAGGACTACTTCGCGACGGCGGCGCGTGTGTCCGAAGAGCGTCCCGTATTGATCGACAGCTTCCTCGAGGATGCGTTCGAGTGCGATGTCGACGCAATCTCAGACGGGGCACGCGTCGTGATCGGCGGTATCATGCAGCATATCGAAGACGCCGGCATCCATTCGGGCGACTCGGCATGCGTGCTGCCACCTTATCTGGTCCTCGAGCCCGACATGCAGGCGATGCGCGAGCAGACTGTCTCGCTCGCGTTGGCGCTCGGTGTTGTCGGCCTGATCAACGTGCAGTTCGCGATCAAAAACGGCGTCGTGTACGTGCTCGAGGTGAATCCGCGCGCGAGCCGAACGATTCCCTTCGTGTCGAAGGCGATCGGCATCCCGCTCGCGTCGCTCGCGGCGCGCGTCATGGCTGGCGAGACGCTGGACGACGTTGGTCTCACGGAGGAAATCGTTCCGCCGTATGTCTCCGTCAAAGAGGCGGTGTTTCCCTTTAACAAGTTCCCGGGCACCGATCCGGTGCTTGGCCCGGAGATGCGCTCGACGGGCGAGGTCATGGGCATTTCCGATTCCTTCGGCTCGGCGTTCGCCAAATCGCAGCTCGCGGCGTCGAACGGCCTCCCGCTGGAGGGAGTCGTCCTGATCACCGTGACCGACTCCGACAAGCCAACGGTCACACCGATTGCGCGACGTTTCCACGAGATGGGCTTCCGCGTCGTAGCTACGGCGGGAACGGCCGCATATTTGCGCGCCCGTGGCATCCCGGCCGATCGGATCTTCAAGGTCCATGAAGGACGTCCCAACTGTCTCGACATGATCGTCAACCGCGATGCGCAACTCTTGATCAACACGCCGCTCGGCAAACACGCCCAAGTCGACGATTATCTGCTGCGCCAGGCAGCCATCGTGAACCGCGTGTCGTACACCACGACAATGTCGGCGGCGAGTGCCGCGTCGGACGCGATTCTTTCGCTGCGATCGCGGAAGCAGACGGTTCGATGCCTCCAAGAATGGCATGCGATGCTCGCCGAGTCTCGTGCGGATTCGGCGCAGGTGACGGCGTGAGTGCAGAGCCGTTCGTCCACGAATCGGCGTACGTCGACGACGGTGCGCAGATCGGTGCCGGCACAAAGGTGTGGCATTTCTGTCACGTCATGCCCGGCGCGGTGATCGGCGAGCGGTGCAGCCTCGGGCAGAACGTCGTCGTCATGAATGGCACGCGCGTGGGCGACAATTGCAAGATTCAGAACAATGTTTCGATCTACGAGGGCGTCGAGCTCGAAGATGACGTATTCTGCGGCCCGTCGATGGTGTTCACGAACGTGCTCAATCCGCGCAGTCATGTGTCGCGAAAGCACGAGTACCAGCGCACGTTGGTCAAGCGAGGAACGTCGATCGGCGCCAATGCCACGATCGTGTGCGGCGTGACGCTAGGAGAATACTCATTCGTCGCCGCTGGCGCGGTGATCACCAAAGACGTGTTGCCGTACGCGCTGATGGCCGGGGTGCCGGCGCGTCGCATGGGATGGATGTGCCAGTGCGGCGAGCGTCTGCCCGATTCTGGTGTCGGCCGTTGCGCGTCGTGCGGGACCGTTTACGAGCGTCGCGGCGCCGGAATCGACCAAGTGCAAGGTTCTGGGCGCTCGACGGAACAGCAGGCTGCGAAGGAGAACGCATGACCCCGGCCGAGACGCTACGGATCGCGCTCATCGGCTGCGGGCGGATCAGCAAGAGCCACTTCGATGCCATTCGCAAGGTTGACGGACTCTCTCTCGCCGCGGTGTGCGACATCGACGCCGAGCGAGCGGGTCGCGCCGGGAAGGAGCAGGGGGTACCGGCATATCGATCGCTCGATGAGATGCTGCGCGCCGGCGAGACCGAGTCGCCATTCGACATCGTCGCCGTCTGCACGCCGTCGGGTCTGCATTCGGCGCATGGCGCGGCGGCCGCTCACGCCGGGAAGCATGTCGTCACGGAAAAGCCGATGGCGATCTCGCTCGCTCAAGCGGACGACCTCGTTCACGCATGCGATGACGCTGGTGTCCAACTGTTCGTGGTGAAGCAGAACCGGCTGAATCCGCCGGTGCAGTTGCTCAAACGCGCTGTCGACAAGGGGCGCTTTGGCCGCATCTACATGGCGAACGTTACGGTTCGCTGGCAGCGACCGCAGGAGTACTACGATGCCGAGCCGTGGCGCGGAACGTGGGAATTCGACGGTGGCGCGATCATGAATCAGGCATCGCATTACGTCGACTTGATTCAGTGGCTCGTGGGGCCGGTCGAGAGCGTATTGGCCAAGACCGCGACGCAGGCGCGTCGCATCGAGGCGGAGGATTCCGGCGTCGGGCTGGTCAAGTTCCGGTCCGGAGCACTCGGCGTGATTGAAGTAAACGTGCTGACCTACCCGAGGAATCTCGAGGGCTCGATCACGGTGCTCGGCGAGAAGGGCTCGGTGAAGATCGGCGGCACCGCTGTGAATCGCGTCGAGCATTGGTTGTTCGCGGATTACGATGACGACGACAAGCTCATCGAGGCTGCGAACACGAATCCGCCCAACGTGTATGGGTACGGGCACGAAGGCTATTATCGGAACGTACTCGCCGTGCTTCGCGGTGAAGCGAAGCCGGAGACCGATGGTCGCGCGGGCCGCAAGTCGCTCGAGCTGATCCTTGGGCTGTACGAGTCCGCGAAGTCCGGCTGTGAAGTGCCAATCCCGTTACCGGGCGTCCGATGAATGCTTGTCATCGGTCATTAGCAACTAGCAACCTGTAACCAGTCACCAACACCTCCCATGCCCGTTCCTCTGCTGGATCTGCGTGCACAGCATGCGACGATCCGCGATGAAGTCGTAGCAGCGATGATGGAGACCGTCGACTCACAGTTGTTCATTCTTGGCGCGGCGGTCGAAAAGCTCGAGCGGCAGGTGGCCGAGTTGTCGCACACCAAGTACGCGGTCGGATGCGCGAGTGGTACCGATGCGCTGCTGCTCGCGTTGCGCGCGCTCGACATTGGGCGCGGGGACGAAGTCATCACGACGCCGTTCACGTTCTTCGCGACGGCTGGAACGGTGCACAACGTCGGCGCGACCTCGGTGTTTGTCGACATCGATCCCAAGACGTTCAACATTCGTTCGGACGCCGCCGCTGCGGCAAAGACGTCGAAGACGAAGGCCGTCATTCCGGTCGACCTGTTCGGCCAAATGGCGGCGATCGAGGAAGTGATGACCTCCGTGCCCGGCGTTCCGGTCATCGAAGACGCTGCGCAGACTATCGGCGCGCGTCGCTCCATCGATGGCGAGTGGCGCATGGCCGGCGAGGTGGCGACCATCGGTACGTTCAGCTTCTTCCCGTCGAAGAATCTTGGCGGTTATGGCGACGGCGGCATGATGGTGACGCAGGACGAAGCCTTGGCGACGCGCCTCAAGCGCTTGCGCATGCATGGTGGCGCGAAACAGTACTTTCACGACGAAGTCGGATTCAACAGCCGGCTCGATGCGCTGCAGGCGGCTGTGCTGAGTGCAAAGCTGCCGCATCTGGCCGCGTGGAGCGCCAAGCGCCGGGCCAATGCCGAGTATTACTCGAAGGCGCTTGGCGACGTCGCGGGCATCACGGTTCCATTCATTGATCCGGCGAACGAGTCCATCTTCAATCAGTACACGATCCGCAGCGACCGCCGGGACGATCTTCAGAATTTTCTGAAATCACGCGGCGTTGGGAACGCCGTCTACTACCCGCTGCCATTGCATCTACAGCCCTGCTTCGTCTATCTCGGATACAAACAAGGCGCATTCCCCGAGGCCGAGCGCGCGGCGCAAGAGGTGCTCTCCTTGCCCATCTACCCTGAGCTGACCGAGGGTCACATGAACGAAGTCATCGAAGCCGTGCGAGCGTACTATGGCCGTTAAGCGAGAAGTGCCGGTGATGAAGGATGCGATGCTCGGGCGAATCAAGGATCGATCGGCCGTCATCGGCGTGATCGGACTCGGGTACGTCGGGCTTCCGCTCGCCGTCGAGTTCGCGAAGGCGGGCTTTCACGTCATCGGCTACGACATCAGCGAGCGTGTGACGTCATTGCTGATGCGCGGCGAATCGCACATCCAAGACGTGCCGGCCTCGGAGCTCGCGGCGCTAGTCCGTGACGGTTTCTTCGAGGCAACCACCGACGAGAAGCGCCTGCACGAAGCCGATGCGATTTCCATCGCGGTCCCGACGCCACTCAGCAAGACTCGCGATCCTGACATGAGCTACGTGATCGCCGCGGCAGAGACGGCGACCCGCCAGGCCCGTGCTGGTGTTCTCGTCGTGCTCGAGAGCACGACCTATCCGGGCACCACGCGCGAGGTGTTGCTGCCGGCGCTCACAAACCTCGGCTTCACGGTGGGGAAGGACATCTTCGTCTCGTTCAGCCCCGAGCGCGTTGATCCGGGCAACCCGGTCTACCACACCAAGAACACGCCGAAAGTCGTCGGCGGAATAACGCCGGCCTGCACCGAGCTCACGATGGCACTTTATGCAACGTGCATCGAGCAGATCGTTCCGGTATCGTCGCCCGAGGCGGCCGAGTTGGTGAAGCTGCTCGAGAATACGTTCCGTTCCGTCAACATCGGCATGGTCAACGAAATGGCGATCGTGTGCGACAAGCTCGGCGTCGACGTGTGGGAGGTGATCGACGCAGCGGCGACGAAGCCGTTCGGCTTCATGAAGTTCACGCCCGGCCCGGGCATCGGCGGGCACTGCATTCCGCTCGACCCGCATTACCTCGCGTGGAAAATGCGAACCTTGAACTACAAGACGCGCTTCATCGATCTGGCGAGTGAGATCAATAGCCAGATGCCGGCATTCGTCGTCGAGAAGGTGGCGCACGCGCTCAACGAAGATCGGAAGCCGGTCAACGGCAGTCGGATTCTGGTGCTCGGGGTCGCGTACAAGCGCGACATCGATGACGTGCGCGAGAGCCCCGCGCTCGATGTCATCCGGTTGTTGGAAGAGCTGGGCGCCAGGGTGGAGTTCCATGATCCGTTCATCAAGTGCGTGCGCGAAGATGGGCATGTGCGCGAAGGTGTCGCGCTCACCTCGGAGCATCTCGCCGGAACGGACGCCGTCGTCGTCGTGACCGACCATCGCGCCGTCGATTATCAAGTCGTGATGGACAACGCGTCCTTGATCGTCGACAGTCGCAACGTTACGAAGGACTTGGTCAAGACGAAGGCGCGCGTGGTCACCCTGTCGACGTCGCGTACGACCGCGGCCGTCGCGAGTTGAGGCACCGTCGCTCATGAACATCAGCGTGGTCGGAACGGGGTATGTGGGGCTCGTCGTCGGCGCCTGTCTCGCCGAAACCGGCAATCAGGTGGTTGGCGCCGACGTCAACGCGGACAAGATCGAAGGTCTCGCGCGAAATGTCCTGCCGATCTACGAGCCCGGC